>JAYSKH010000001.1:0-1662 GCA_043726505.1 Undibacterium sp.
TGAGCGTCCGCAGCAAATGCCTGCTCCCAGCCGCGCTGGACTCAGACATGGAAGCGTACGCGCCGCATCTGGTGGAATTATCACCACTTGCCGCCGACGCTGAAGGATGGCCGGATATGCTGCAAGGCGGCGCCAGTCATCCAGCCAGCTTCACCTTGCCCGCCAGCGCGCTCGATTTCGACACGCTGTGGGCGAGCCTGGCGGCGTGGAGCGAGATATTGCTGCCGGACGACACCGACATGATTTTCGCCTTCTGGGACCCGGCCATCCTGGGCACCCTGACTGGTCAGCAAAGCGACCTGACGCTGCACGTTCAGGTGCCGGTATTGACCGGTTACCAGCGCGCGCGCCTGCTGCAAGGGATTGCCGCCTGGTGGTATTGGGATCGCGATGGCAATCCTCAACAAATCCTGCCCTTGAATGGCGACGGCGACGACGCGGCGGCACGCCTGGTAGCCTTGCCGCTCAAGCTGGACCAGGCGCAAGTGGACATGCTGGTGGAGGCGGGCATGCCGGACCAGTTGCTGTCGATGATGATGGAAAACCAGCCGCAGCTTTTATGGGACACCCCGCCGGCGCAGCACTACCGGACCATGCAGCAGCAGCTGTTCGGTGCGCGTCAACTGCAGCTGTCCGGCATGCGCGACATCCTCAACTACACCTGCGCCGCGTTGATTTATGGCGAGGCGTTGCAGACCAATCCGCTCATCGCAGCGCTGCTGGCGCAAGTGAAGGCCGTCGCGATCAGCTTTGATACCGCCATGGAGCAATTCCCATGAGCGCGTTGAGCGAGGCAGAATTATCGGCATCCGGCCGGCGGCTGGCGATACGCTTGATTGGATGGGGTTTGATGATGCCGCTGGTGGGGTGCGGCAAGGGAATGCAAAAAGAAACGGTACTAAATGTAGTGATGTACTCTTACTTGGATCGGCCGATCCATAACATTATTTTTAATGGCACAGGTCTTGGAATAACGAACTCCTATGGTGGTACGGGCACTATTGCCGGTGTGCGTATTCCTTTCGGAGTTCAAGTATTGAAATGGACTCTTGGTGGGCCAGAAGGTATGGCAAGAAATGGTGAGAAAATGACAGTCAAGAACCAACTGGTGATTTCGCCGGAACAGATACCTGCCGGAACGCGCTATCTTGGCTTGCATCTTTACCCGGACGATACCGCCGAAATAACATTTAACGAATCTATCCCTGACACTACTGCCCGCAGCAATAAAATCCTTGCGGCGAAGAAAGAATAACAGAGAAGCAATGAAAATTGGCGGTCAATTCTACTTGTAACCGCGACGCAGCCGCCGAAATTCCGGTGGGGAACAGTGCTGAAATCAAGGTCGTGCAGCATACTTGGCATGAACGAAGGATAAGGATGGAAACGTTATGAAAAACGACAAACGAAATGTGTTCGGCAACAACCCAAAATCATCGGCATTGGGTCGGCGAGGTGTCATCAGTTTGATTGGATTGGGTTTGATGATGCCGCTAACGGCGTGCGGGCAAGGAGGGAAGAAAATGCAGAAAGAAATTGTGCTGGACGTAGTTATGTACTCCAATGTGGACAGGGTAATTACCGACATTTATTTTAATGGCACAGGACTTGGTGTCATGAACCGGTATGGAGGCACGGGAACCATTATCGGCGTCCGTATCC
>JAYSKH010000002.1:0-13593 GCA_043726505.1 Undibacterium sp.
CCACCGAAGCGCCGAAGGAATTGCGCATCGGTTTCCAGAAAAGCTCAGTCAATCTGACTCTGCTGAAACAGAGGCAGGCGCTGGAAAGACAGCTGAAAGGCGTCAAGGTCAGCTGGTTTGAATTTACCGCTGGCCCGCAAATGCTCGAAGCGCTGTCGGTGGGCAGCATCGATTTCGCCACTACCGGTGAGCCGCCGCCGATTTTTGCGCAGGCAGCCGGTAGTGGCCTCGTGTATGTCGGTGCTGAACCAGCCAAGCCGGCTGTCAGCGCCATCCTCGTCAAGCAGGATTCTCCTATCAAGTCGCTGGCCGACCTCAAAGGCAGGAAGATCGCCTTCCAGAAAGGTTCCAGCGCGCACTACCATGTGCTGCGCGCTGTGCAGCAGGACGGTTTGCAGTGGAGTGATATTTCTCCGATCTACCTTGCGCCGGCTGATGCGCGCGCCGCCTTCGAGCGCGGCAGTGTAGACGCCTGGGCGATCTGGGACCCGTACTGGGCTGCCGCCGAACAGGGTGCGCAACCGCGCGTGCTGGTCACAGGCAAAGACCTCGTCAACAACCTGTCCTACTACTTGTCCAGCCGCCAGTTTGCCGACAAATATCCGAATGTCATCCACTTGCTGTTTGAGGAACTGACGCGCAGCGACAGCTTTGTGCAGACCAACCGCAAGGAAGCAGTGGCCGCGATTGCCGCCAGCACCGGCCTGGACCATGCGACTATCGCCGCCTTTCTGGCGCGCCGGCCGCGCTCTCCGGTGGTGTACCTGACGCAGGGCATGGTGGAAGACCAGCAAAGGATCGCCGACAACTTCTACCAGCAAAAACTGATACCGAAACAGATTAACGTCAGGGACGCGGCATGGTTCCCGCCGGCGGCAACAGCAGCAAAATCTGAAAAAGCAGCGCTTGCAAGCAAATAACCCAAGCCTGCGCCGATATAAATACGCATGAACGTACATCACTGTACATAAGCCACATAAAGGAAAAATCATGAGTCTCAATGTTTTCTGGTTCATCCCCACGCACGGCGACAGCCGCTATCTGGGCACTTCGCGCGGCGCGCGCCATATCAACTACGATTACCTGAAACAGATCGCGGTCGCTGCCGACACGCAGGGTTACGACGGCGTGCTGCTGCCTACCGGCCGTTCGTGCGAAGACGCATGGGTGGTCGCCTCCAGCCTCATCGGCGCGACAAAAAACCTGAAATTCCTGGTGGCGATACGGCCTGGCTTGTCCAGCCCCGGCCTGTCGCTACGCATGGCATCCACCTTTGACAGATTGTCCAACGGACGCCTGCTGGTCAACGTTGTCACCGGCGGCGACCAGGGCGAACTGGAAGCCGACGGCGTATTTGCCGACCATACCGAACGTTATGAGATCACCGATGAGTTCCTGCGCGTATGGCGCGCGGCGCTGTCTGGTGAAGGCGGTGACAAGGGCTATACCTACGAAGGCAAACACATCAAGGTAAAAGGTGCCAAGACGCTGTATCCGCCGGTGCAAAAGCCCTACCCGCCACTGTATTTCGGCGGCTCCTCCGAACCGGCGCATGAGCTGGCGGCAGAACAGGTTGATGTCTATCTGACCTGGGGTGAGCCGCCGTCCGCCGTTGCAGAAAAAATAGCCGACATGCGCGCCCGCGCAGCCCGCCATGGCCGCACGCTGCGCTTTGGCATACGCCTGCATGTGATCGTGCGTGAAACCAATGAAGCGGCATGGAAAGCCGCCGAAGAACTGATCAGTCATCTGGACGACGACATCATCGCCAAGGCGCAGGCATCATTTGCCAAGATGGATTCCGTCGGTCAGCAAAGGATGGCGGCACTGCACGGCGGCAGGCGCGACAAGCTGGAAGTGTCGCCGAATTTGTGGGCGGGCGTCGGCCTGGTGCGCGGCGGCGCCGGCACTGCGCTGGTAGGCGACCCTGAAACCGTGGCTGCGCGCATGCATGAATACGCTGCGCTGGGCATAGACACCTTCATCCTGTCCGGCTACCCGCATCTGGAAGAATCCTACCGTTTTGCCGAACTGGTGTTTCCGCTGATCGGCAAGACATTGCCCGGCGCGGGGGAAAGCAGCAGCATTACCGGCCCTTTCGGGGAAATCATGGCCAACAATATCGTTCCAATCACGCGTCCGTCTACGGAAGAACATACACGGGTACAGGCTCAGAGCCAGTCTTAAGCGGTAGCGTAAAAAGTGTAGAGACGGCACACACAGTTTTTGCAGGAGGCCCCATGGGACCATTCATCACCGACATTCCCGAAGAACTGCTGTCCGGCAGGGAAGTTTTGGAACACGCTACGCCACAGATAGTACGGACGGACTGGGGCCGGCTGGCCAAGAACGTGCTCAGGCAGCTGCTGCCTTGGGCCGTGCCAGTGTTGCTGCTGGTGGTGTGGCAGGCATCCTCACAACTGGGATGGCTGTCCAGCCGCATCCTGCCGGAGCCTCTGGCAGTCGCTAAGGCGTTCTGGACCTTGGCGGTTTCAGGAGAAATGTGGCTGCACGCGAGAACCAGCCTGTGGCGCGCGATTTCCGGGTTTGCCGTCGGCGGCGGCCTTGGCCTGTTGCTAGGGCTGCTGACCGGCACCTTCCGGCACGCGGAAACGCTGCTGGATACCTCGTTGCAAATGATACGCAACATTCCCGCGCTGGCGCTGATCCCGCTGGTGATACTGTGGTTCGGTATCGATGAAAGCGCCAAGCTGTTCCTGGTATCGGTGGGCGTGTTTTTCCCGGTATACCTGAACACCTTCCACGGAATACGCTCTGTGGACAAGGGGCTGATCGAGATGGCGCAGAGCTACGGCCTGTCCGGCTGGGCGCTGTACCGCGATGTGATACTGCCGGGCGCACTGCCGTCCATCCTGGTCGGCGTGCGCTTTGCACTGGGGCTGGTGTGGGTACTGCTGATTGTCGCCGAAACGATTTCCGCACAGGCCGGCATAGGCTATATGACGATGAACGCACGCGAGTTCCTGCAAACAGATGTGGTGCTGGTCGGCATCCTGCTGTACGCGCTGCTGGGCAAGCTGGCCGACGTGTTGTCGCGCGCACTCGAACACTACTGGCTGCGCTGGCATCCATCCTATAACAGGAGAGCGACATGAATTACCCCGCCGTCAAACAAGCGCCCATAGATGCCGCCTCCCGAGTGCAAAGCCTCGCCGCGCTGAAGGAAGAACTGGATGCAGACTGGAATAGCGCCGCCAACGATCAATGGCAGCAAGCTCAGTTGAATGAACCTGTAGTACCACCAACTCCGCCAGTCGAGTCACATGCAGCTGGTACTGCTGTGCATATCACGGGCCTGCAAAAATCCTTTGCCGGCAGAAATGTGCTGAAAGCCATCAACCTGCACGTGAATGCCGGAGAGTTCGTCGCCGTCATTGGACGCAGCGGCTGCGGCAAGAGCACCTTGCTGCGGCTGGTGGCTGGGTTGGAAACCGCCGATACCGGCAGCGTGCTGTTTGGTGGAGACACTCAACATAAAAATCGGCCCGACACCCGAGTCATGTTCCAGGATTCGCGGCTGCTGCCGTGGAAGAACGTGCTGGACAACGTGGCGCTGGGCCTGAAGCGCGGCGACAGTGCTGCACGGCATGCCTTGCAGCAGGTGGACCTGGTGGAACGCGCCGGCGAATGGCCATCGGTACTGTCTGGCGGCCAGCGCCAGCGCGTGGCGCTGGCGCGCGCACTGGTGCATGAGCCTGCGCTGTTGTTACTGGATGAGCCGCTGGGTGCGCTGGATGCGCTGACGCGAATAGAAATGCAGAACCTGATCGAATCGCTGTGGCAGCAACGCGGCTTCACCGCATTGCTGGTCACGCATGACGTGCAGGAAGCCATCGCGCTGGCGGACCGCGTGATTCTGATCGAAGACGGCCGTATCACACTGGATGAACAGGTAACGCTACCACGGCCAAGGGCGCGCGGCAATCCGGCTTTCGCCGAGCTGGAAGAAAAAATCCTGAACCGCGTGCTGAAACGACCGGCATCGGCGGCAGCGCCGGACGCGCAACTAGGAGACATATCGCTGCCGCGCACAGTCAGCCAGGTGCACTGGGCAGTGTGAGCTGCCTAAAATTTTATGCCATCAAATTTTCATTTTTTTGTTTCACCCTCACAGGAGTCAACATGAGTATCCAGGCAATCAACGTACGCAACCAGTTCAAAGGCAAGGTCAAAGCCATCATCGAAGGTTCCGTGGTATCGGAAGTCGACGTGGAAACACCGGCCGGTATTGTCACCTCTGTCATCACCACCCGTTCGGTCAAGGATCTGGGCTTGCAAATCGGCACGGAAGTAGTGGCGCTGGTCAAAGCCACAGAAGTATCCATCGCAAAACTCTGATTGCGGCCGGCTCCGGTTTCCACCACACAGCGGCCCGGAGCCCGCGCAATGAACAAGGAGCAGCAATGCCCTCCCCCGCATTACAAAAATACCTGACCCATCTTTACAACACGCAGGGCGCCAGCACTAATCTTTGGCTGGATGAAGAAGGCCGCGCCCGCGGCCGTTACTTCAACTCCACGCTGACCAGCGCCTTCCAGCCCATACGGGCAGGCGGCAGCGGCGATGTGCATGGCAATACCGGCGGCAACATCTGTGGTTATGAAGGCTATGCGCGCAGCTACGCCGCCAACGACCAGGGGCTGAATGTATGGAAGCTGCTGGACCACGCGGCCAACGACAATGAATCGATAGAGTTGGACCGGCTGTGCCGCATCCTGCACGCGATCAACTTCTACCGGCAGCCCAGCAGCCAGGCAATGGACCTGTACCTGACCGTGCATACGCGGCTGCTGGCAGCGGTAGAAGGCAACCACGGCATGGCCTTCCGCCGCATCCTGGATATCCTGGAACTGCCGCATCAGCACATCGTGCTGCAGCTGCCGGAGATTACGCCCAGCCAGCGCTGGGTGCTGAACCACGTGTCCGACAACTACCGCCGCAACGGCTTTCGCATCGGTATCAACGCCAGCAGCGTTGAACAGGCGCTGGATCTGCTGGACAGGGTCAGGCCGGATGTTGTCAAGCTGAATGCCAACAAACCGATAGATGCGAGCGCCTGCACTGCCCTGCTGCGGCAGGCAGCTGCGACGGGCAGCCGCGTCATTTTCAAGCGGCTGGAGAATGCCGACAAGTTACAGGCGCTGGCCGATGCGCTCGGCGATGCACCCTATTTCATCCAGGGCTTTTTGCTGGATCTGCCAAAGGCTAGCCTGGATACGGCTGTGGCTACCCTTCCTGCACAGTCACAGCGGGAAGCGCAAGACTCAGCCGCTTAGCCGCTTAACCGAGCCAGTAATGCAATTGCCCGGCTGTGTCGGGCATATCTGCGTTTCTTGGTATGCATTTGATCAAATGATGCCATACGCCCATCTTCATTTCCTTTAAATCAACAAAATGGGGTTTGCTTATGCATTTTTCGTCTATCGACATGCGTAAAAATTCGTTTTCCATATAACAAATTACTGCGATCATCGGCTCCTCATAGTCATATATGTTATAAGGGCCACGCATGGCAGCCAGTATTTCCTTTGCAAAATCCTCCGCGCAACGCGTGATACCGGGCTTCCGGCTGTCGCTGGGATTTACGCTGTTTTACCTCGGACTGATCGTGCTGATTCCATTGTCCGCCGTGTTCCTGAAGACCTTCACCATGACCTGGGAAGCGTTCTGGAATACCGTCACGTCGGACCGCGTGCTCGCTTCTTACCGGCTGACGTTTGGCGCTTCGCTGATCGCCGCGCTGCTCAATGCCGTGTTCGGCGGCATCGTTGCATGGATACTGGTGCGGTATAAATTCCCCGGCAAGAGGCTGGTCGATGCGATGGTGGACCTGCCATTTGCCTTGCCCACAGCCGTTGCCGGCATCACGCTGGCCACGCTGTATTCGCCGAATGGCTGGATAGGCCGCTTCCTGGAACCGCTGGGCCTGAAGGTGGCG
This sequence comes from Undibacterium sp., assembly GCA_043726505.1. Taxonomy (GTDB): domain Bacteria; phylum Pseudomonadota; class Gammaproteobacteria; order Burkholderiales; family Burkholderiaceae_D; genus Undibacterium. The sequence continues at coordinate 5,960 of JAYSKH010000002.1, forward strand.
TTCACACCGCTGGGCGTGGTCGTTGCGCTGACCTTTATCGGCCTGCCCTTTGTTGTGCGCACCGTGCAGCCGGTGCTGGAAGAAGCAGAAAAAGAACTGGAAGAAGCCGCTATCAGCCTTGGCGCCAGCCACTGGCAGACTTTTACGCGTGTGATCCTGCCCACGATCCTGCCGGCGCTGATGACGGGTTTTGCGCTGGCCTTCGCGCGCGCCACCGGTGAATACGGCTCGGTGATTTTCATTGCCGGCAATATGCCGATGGTGTCCGAAATCACCCCATTGTTCATGATCACCAAGCTGGAGCAATACGACTATGCAGGCGCCACTGCCATCGCCGTTGTGATGCTGCTGCTGTCCTTCACGCTGCTGCTGGCGATCAACGCGCTGCAGGCATGGAGCCGCCGGAACAACGAAAAATCATAAAGAAACAATAACGGAACCATCATGACAACCGCTACTTTTCCGGCCACCAAGTCCGCTGCCAGTGCAAACACCGCACCGGCCCGCCGCGTAGACCCCGTGCCTGTGCTGTCGGCGACGGTAGAGCCGTTCTGGGTAAGAGCGCTGGTGATCACGATAGGCCTGGCCTTCCTGACCTTGTTCCTGTTCGTGCCGCTGGCCGCTGTATTTGCCGAAGCCTTTAAAAAAGGCTGGCGCGTCTATCTGGCCGCCATTTCGGAAGACGATGCGCTGTCCGCGATAAAGCTGACGCTGATCGCCGCCGGCATCGCTGTACCGCTGAACCTGGTGTTTGGCGTAGCCGCTGCGTGGACCATCGCCAAGTTTGAATTCCGCGGCAAGAGCGTGCTGCTGACATTGATCGACCTGCCGTTTTCAGTATCGCCAGTCATCTCGGGGCTCATCTATGTGCTGCTGTTCGGTGCGCAGGGCTGGTTTGGAGAATGGTTGCGCGACCATGAAATCAAGATCCTGTTTGCCGTGCCAGGTATTGTGCTGGCGACCATCTTCGTTACCTTCCCCTTCGTTGCACGCGAGCTGATTCCGCTGATGGAGTCGCAGGGCAGCGAGGAGGAAGAAGCGGCGCTGGTGCTGGGCGCTTCCGGCTGGCGCACTTTCTGGCACGTGACCTTGCCGAATGTGAAGTGGGGCCTGCTGTATGGCGTCATCCTGTGCAATGCCCGGGCCATGGGGGAATTTGGCGCGGTGTCAGTGGTCTCCGGCCATATCCGCGGCGAAACCAATACGCTGCCGTTGCAGGTCGAGATTCTGTACAACGAATATAACTTTTCAGCAGCATTTGCAGTGGCCTCGCTGCTGACGCTGCTGGCGCTGCTGACGCTGGCGCTGAAAACGGTCGTCGAATGGCGCTCGCGGGAATTCCGTGACGAACACCTACCTCACGAATAAAACAAGGCGGACATCATGAGCATCGCAGTCAATCAATTACAAAAACGCTTCGGCAGCTTTGCCGCACTGGACAATGTGTCTCTGGATTTTGCCAGCGGTGAACTGACCGCGCTGCTCGGCCCTTCCGGCTGCGGCAAGACCACGCTGCTGCGCATCATCGCCGGCCTGGAGCACGCGGACAGCGGCCAGGTGCTGCTGGATGGACAGGATGCGTCATCACAACATGTACGCGAGCGCCAGGTCGGCTTTGTGTTCCAGCACTATGCGCTGTTCAAGCACATGACGATCTTTGAAAATATCGCCTTTGGCCTGCGCGTCAAACCGCGCGCCATCCGCCCTTCCGAAGCGCAGATCCGCGAAAAAGTGACCAAGCTGCTGGAACTGGTGCAGCTGGACTGGCTGGCAGACCGCTATCCTCCGCAACTGTCCGGCGGCCAGCGCCAGCGTATCGCGCTGGCGCGCGCGCTGGCCGTGGAGCCGCGCGTACTGTTGCTAGATGAACCCTTCGGCGCGCTGGACGCCAAGGTACGTAAGGAATTGCGCCGCTGGCTGCGCAGGCTACATGACGAACTGCATGTGACCAGTATTTTCGTTACGCATGACCAGGAAGAAGCGCTGGAAGTGGCGGACCGCATCGTCGTGATGAACCAGGGCAAGGTAGAGCAGATAGGTTCTCCTGCCGAGGTCTACCAGCATCCCGCGTCCCCTTTTGTCTACGGCTTCCTCGGCAATGTGAACCTGTTCCATGGCCGCGTGCATGAAGGCGTGCTGGATGCCGGCGGCGCTGCCTTCGCGGTACCAGGCCATGCCGACACGCGCGATGCAACCGGCATAGGCTATGTGCGCCCGCATGAACTGGAAGTGGACCGCTATTCGCCCGGCGCTGAAGGCCTGGTGGTGCAGCTTAAGCGCATCCACAGCATAGGCCCGCTGGCGCAGCTGGAACTGGAGCGCGATGACAATTCGGCACTGATAGAAGCGATGATTTCCAGCGAGCGCTATGCCCACCTGCAACTGAAGGTAGGCGAGGCGCTGGTCGTGCGGCCGAAGCGCGTGCATGTATTTGTCGACCAGCATCCGCAATAGTCTTCTATGTACATCACAAGACCACGCAAAAATCCGTATAAAAGCGCATATAAAACATACTAAGGGCGGCCATGAATTTTCAACAATTGCGATCAATACGCGAAGCATCACGCTGCGGCTTTAACCTGACGGAAGTCGCCAACGTGCTGTTCACATCCCAGCCGGGCGTCAGCCGCCAGATACGCGAGCTGGAAGAAGAACTCGGCGTCGATATTTTCGAGCGCAACGGCAAGCGCCTGACCGGGCTGACGGAGCCCGGCAAGGGCATCCTTCAGATTATCGACCGCCTGCTGCTGGAAGCGGAAAACCTGCAACAGGCAGGCAATGATTATTCCGACCAGACGCGCGGCACGCTGACCATCGCCACAACCCATACGCAGGCGCGCTACGTGCTGCCCAAGGTAGTGCAGGCATTCCGCGCCGCCTTCCCCGAAGTACGCATCGCGCTGCAGCAGAGTTCGCCCGAACATATTGCCGAATGGGTCGTGTCCGGCAAGGCCGACATCGGCATCGCGACAGAGGGCCTGAGCCAGTTCAAGGATCTGGTGTCGTTTCCTTGCTACCAGTGGAACCACGTCATTGTTGTGCAGGATGGGCATCCGCTGCTGGCGAAGGACAAGGTGGAGCTGGCCGACCTGGCCGCGTATCCGCTGATTACTTACGACGTTGGCTTCACCGGCCGCGGCCATATCGACCAGGCATTCAAGCGCGCCGGCATCAGCACCGACATCGTGCTGACGGCAATGGATTCCGACGTGATTCAGCAATATGTGTCGCTAGGGCTCGGCGTAGGCCTGGTGGCGTCAATGGCCATAGAATCGCAGCGCGACCATGGTTTGAAGACAATAGAAGCGAGCCATCTGTTTTCATCCAACGTCACCCGCCTCGCCGTACGGCGCGGCGCCTACCTGCGCGCCTATACCTATGACTTTATCCTGCAGTTTGCGCCGGACCTGCGGCGCGAAGATATTTTGAAAGCCTTGTCAGACAACACAGAGCAAGCGGCATAGCAATTTGACATACTGCGGCCTGCGCTTACACAGGCCGTTCACCCCTCTGGCTTTGATGCCGTTGCAAGCACTGCAACACCTGTTGGGCAGGCGACACAAGTAGGAGTGCGCTTACAACAAAGAAAGCAAGCAACCGCTTGCGACATTTCCATACGGCAATATAATGAATGCTTGGTTTATGTTGTTTCAGTAAATTAATAAAATCCATGCTGCGTCTGGTTGCATGCTATGATTTATTTAACAACATAGGCTGATCTCCGTTGTCCGGAGATCCAAGCCATTCCTCGATTTGCAGACGATCCTACAGGTGATCCGCCAAAAACGAGGCCGTCAAGAGCGCTCTATACCAACGGGTAACTAGTGTGAAATTAACGCTACAAACCAAGATCGATGCTGGTTTCATGCTAGGCCTGATCACACTGAGCCTGGTGGGATCCATGGCCTGGCGCACCAATGACCGGCAGGCGGCGGATGCGGTCGAAGTCAACCGCGCACGCGACGTGATGTCCGCGCTGGAGTCACTACGCTACATCGTCACCGACGGCGAAACAGGCATGCGCGGCTACGTGATCAGCGGCGAACCTTTGCACCTCGGCTCTTATCAAAACAATTTGAACGGCGTCGATAACAGCTATGACCATCTGCGCCTGCTGGCGGGCGACAGCCCGCTGCAACAGCCGCAGCTCAGGGTATTGAAATCGCTGCTGGATGAAAGGCGCGCAGCACTGGCCAAAATCCTGCAACTGCGGCAAGAGCAAGGCATGGACGCAATGCGCGACAGCTACTTTGCCGACAAAGGGCCTGCGCTGCATGAGCAGATACGGCAGGCCATAGACAGGCTGGAGCAGACTGAACGCAGCCTGCTGGAAGCAGATGTCGCCCGCTTGCAGACATCCACCAAGCAGGCGCGGCTAGCCATTGCCGCAGGCAGCCTGCTGGCGTTGCTGATTACGGTACTGTCCTTTTTTGTCATACGGCGCGACGTCACGCGCCGCACCGTCATCGACGAAGCACTGCGCAAGGTCAATGAAGACCTGCAGGTCGCCACTGCGCGCGCGCAGCAATCGGACCGCATCAAGTCCGCGTTCCTCGCGACGATGTCGCACGAGCTGCGCACACCGCTCAATTCCATCATCGGCTTTTCGGGCATCCTGTTCCAGGAACTGGCCGGCCCATTGAATACCGAACAGAAAAAGCAGTTGGGCATGGTGCGCGAAAGCTCGCGCCATCTGCTGGCGCTGGTCAACGACGTGCTGGATATTTCCAAGGTGGAGGCCGGCCAGCTGAAGGTATTGCAGATGCCGTTCCAGATCACCGAATCGCTGAACCGCTCGGTCGGCCTGGTCGCGCCGCTGGCGGAAAAGAAAGGGCTGAGATTGACGACCCGGATTGCGGGCGACCTCGGCGAAGTCGTGTCCGACAAGCGGCGCCTGGAACAGATACTGATCAACCTGCTCAGCAATGCCGTCAAATTTACCGAAAAAGGCCAGATTACGCTGACAGCTGACCGCGTGGATGACTACGCAGCCAGCAAGGATGACGTCCCTCAACAGATCATGCGCGTGCAGATCAGTGATACCGGCAAAGGCATCAGCGCAGAGGATTTGCCTACGCTGTTCCAGCCTTTCCGTCAGATCGAAGACCGGGTGGACAAACCCTATGAAGGAACCGGCCTCGGGCTGGCCATCACGCAGCGACTGCTGGCCCTGATGGGTGGCCATATCAGCGTGGAAAGCGAAGTCGGACGCGGCAGTATCTTCACCGTGATCTTGCCGCGCTTCGGAATTACAGAATCATCGCCCCTATAGCGTACCCAGATATCAGGACATTGTGGCATGCCGAGAATATTGATCGTCGACGACCGTGAAGAAAACCGCTACCTGCTGCAAACGCTGCTGCAGGGGCACAGCTATGCGGTCGACCTTGCTACAGATGGCGCGGAAGCACTGGCGCAAGCCAGGCGCGAAGCGCCCAACTTGATCATTACCGATATCCTGATGCCGGTAATGGACGGCTTCCGACTGTGCCGCGAATGGAAAGCCGACCCCCGGCTGCAGCACATTCCTCTGGCCTTTTATACCGCGACCTATACCGATTCCAAAGATGAAGCCTATGCACTGGGCCTGGGGGCAGATGCCTTCATCACCAAACCGACCGATCCTGACGACCTGCTGCTGCTGATCAGCGACCTGCTTCAACAGAAACAGCCGCCAGCCTCGTCGCGCTTCAGGCAGGACGAAGCCCAAGGGTTGAAAGAATACAATACCGTGCTGATCCAGAAGCTGGAACACAAGATCGCACAGCTGGAGGCCGCGTCGTTCCGCGCCACGCAAAACGAACAACGGCTGACACTGGCGCTGGAAGTGGAAGAAGCCGGTATCTGGGATTGGGATCTGCTGAGCGGCGTCATCCTGTGGAATGACAGGCACGCCTATCTGTTCGGCCTTGAAGCGGAAGAATTCGACGGTCGCTACGAAAGCTTCCGCAGCCGCATACATCCGGCCGACATTGATGCCGTAGAACTGGCTTCTGCCGCCGCGCGCGACCAGCATAACGATTACTGTTCGGACTTCCGCGTTGTCTGGCCCGACGGTAGCGTACACTGGATTGCCGCGCGTGGCCGCTACCTGTATGACGCGCAAGGCAAACCAACGCGCATGTGCGGTGTCATCGTCGAAAGCACCGTACGCAAAAACAATGAAGAACAGATGCGGCTGGCATCGCAGGTGTTCGAGAGCAGCCATGAGGCGATCATCATCACCGATCCGCAGGCGCACATCATTGCCGTCAACTCCGCATTCTGCAAATCTACCGGCTACACGAACGAAGAAATCGTCGGCGTCAACGCCGGCATACTACGGGCCGATGAGCAAAGCGCCGACTATTTCAACGCCTTGTGGAAAGACCTGCGCAAAGACAAACACTGGCATGGAGAGTTGAACAACCGGCGCAAGGACGGTTCGTCCTACCCTGCACGGCTGTCCGTCAGCACCGTCGATGACGGCCAGGGCCAGACCACGCACTATATCGGCATCATCACCGACCTGTCTTCGTACAAGGCGGCGGAAGAACGCATCCAGTACATGGCTTATTTCGACTCGCTGTCGGAACTGCCAAACCGCACGCTGCTGCGCGACCGCGCGGCGCATGCGCTGGCCGCGGCCCGGCGTGACCGTACCGAAGTAGCGATGATGTTCCTGGACCTGGATCACTTCAAGACCATCAATGATTCACTCGGCCACTCGGTCGGCGACCAAGTGCTGCAAACAGTAGCCAGCCGCCTCAAGTTCATGATCCGCGAAGCGGATACGGTTGCGCGTTATGGCGGCGACGAGTTCAGCGTATTGCTGTCCAACACCGATACCAAAGGCGCAGCCCAGGTTGCACAAAAGATTATAGAAACGCTGGCGGCGCCCATCGAGGTGGGCAACCATTCGCTCGTCATCAGCGCCAGCATAGGCATCAGCTGCTTCCCCGCGGATGCCGACGATTTTGAAGCGCTGTTGAAAAATTCCGATATTGCGCTGTTCCGCGCCAAAGGCGCAGGCCGCAGCAACTTCCAGTTCTTCACGCAGGAGATGAACACCAGCGCGCACAACCGGCTGGAACTGGAAGTGGCGTTGCGCGGCGCGCTGGCCGACAACCAGTTCCAGCTGTATTACCAGCCGCAATTTGACCTGCGCAGCGGCGAACTGCTGGGCTTTGAAGCGCTACTGCGCTGGATACATCCGGTGCGCGGCATCATCCCGCCGCTTGAATTCATCCCCATTGCTGAAATCAACGGCCTGATCGTTCCTATTGGTAACTGGGTGCTGCGTGAAGCCTGCCGCCAGGCCAAGGAATGGCAAACCCGCGGCGTCACACAAGCGATGGTCGCGGTCAACCTGTCTGCAGTGCAGATCCGTCAGGCCAATATTGTCAACATCGTCAAGGAAGCGCTGGAGGCCAGCGAACTGGATCCGAAATACCTGGAGCTGGAACTGACGGAAAGCCTGTTGCTGGAAAACGTCGAATCGGTGCTGACGCAACTGCACCAGCTGAAGGAAATCGGCGTAACCTTGTCCATCGACGATTTTGGCACCGGCTATTCCAGTCTGTCGTATCTGAAGCGTTTCCCTATTGATACGCTGAAGATAGACAAGTCTTTCGTGCTGAACCTGACCGAAGACG
>JAYSKH010000003.1:0-5528 GCA_043726505.1 Undibacterium sp.
CAGCAGCACCGAGATGCCGCGGTTTTTCAACTCTTTCAGGTATTCCGCAACCAGTTCCACGATTTTCGGCGCCAGCCCTTCGGTAGGCTCGTCAATCATGATCAGGTCAGGATCACCCATCAGCGTGCGGCACAGCGTCAGCATCTGCTGCTCGCCGCCGGACAGTACGCCAGCGGCCGTATGCTGACGCTCTTTCAGGCGCGGAAACATCTTGTACATGTCGGCCAGCGCCCAGCGAGATTTTTTGCCGGATTTTTCACCCAGTATCAGGTTCTGCTCCACTGTCAGTGTGGGGAAGATGTCACGGTTTTCGGGCACATAGCCCAAACCCTTGTGCGCAATCTGAAAGGCTTTCAGGCCAATGAGTTCTTCACCCTTGAAACGGATGGAACCGGTAGCGTTGACCTGGCCCATCGTCGCCTTGACCGTGGTTGAACGCCCCACGCCATTGCGCCCCAGCAGACTGACGATCTCGCCCTGATTGACAACCAGATCCACGCCATGCAGCACGTGGCTTTTGCCGTAATACGCGTTCAGGTCCTTAATTTCTAATAATGCACTCATCGTTATGCCTCCACCGGTGCATGACCACCCAGATACGCGTCTTTCACTTTTTGGTTATTGCGGATATTGACCGGCGTGTCGCAGGCAATTACCTCGCCATACACCACCACGGCAATCTTGTCCGCCAGGCCGAACACCACGCTCATGTCATGCTCCACCATCAGCAGCGTCTTGCCTACAGTCACCTTGCGTATCAGCTCCACCGCCATGTCCGATTCGGAACGGCTCATACCGGCGGTAGGCTCATCCAGCAAAATCACATCGGCGCCGCCGGCGATCGTGATGCCGATCTCCAGCGCCCGCTGTTCTGCATAAGTCAGCAAGCCGGCAGTAATGTCGCGCCGGCGCTTCAGTCCGATTTGCTCCAGTACGGACTCCGCCCTTTCGTGCGCATCCTTCAGGCCGCCCAACCGGTGCCAGAACGAATACTTGTAGCCCAGCGACCACAGCACCGCACAACGCAGGTTTTCATACACCGACAGGCGGTGAAAGATGTTGGTGATCTGAAAGCTGCGCGACAGGCCTTTGCGGTTGATCTCAAACGGCCGCAAGCGCGTTGTGCTTTCACCATTCAGCAGAATATCGCCCGAAGTCACAGGGAAACGTCCTGAGATCAGGTTGAACAGCGTGGACTTGCCTGCACCGTTGGGGCCGATGATCGCAAAGCGTTCGCCCTTAGGCACCTGCAGCGTGGCGCCGCGTATGATTTCAGATTTACCGAAACTCTTTCGGACTTCTTTCAATTCAAGCGAGAACGTGCTCATGCCTGCGCCCTCCGCATCTGGTCTTCAATCTCGGTATTCACTTCGCCCCACTTCTGCTTAAAGACAATTTTGCAGCGCCAGAATCCAAAGCCACCGACCGCAATCAGCAGCAACGCTACTATCCAGGGTACAGGCTGTGTCGTATCGACCATCACGCCAAACAGGTTGATGACTGCATCCTGCGTTGAATCGACGGTGCGCTGATACAGCATTTCTATCGCAACGATGATGCCCAGCAGCGCTATTGCGGAAACGACCAGTATCTTCCACATGGCAGGCCAGACACGCTTGAACAAGCCGAACTTGGCAATCCGCAGATTCATCATCAGGATGCTGGCCATGCCGCCCGGCGCAAACATCACGATCACGATGAAGAATATACCGAGATACAGCTGCCAGGCTTTCGTATAGTCCGACAGCATCACTGTCAGGAATACGCCGATAACCGCGCCCAGGATGGGACCGAAGAAGAAGCCGATGCCGCCAATGAAGGTGAACAGCAGTACCAGCCCGGAACGGGCCGCACTGACGTTTTCCGCACTGACGATTTCAAAGTTGATCGCAGACAGGCCACCTGAAATGCCGGCAAAAAATGCAGACAGGATCAGCGTCATGTAGCGAACCCATTGCGTGTCGTAACCGATGAACTCCACCCGCTCAGGATTATCCCGCACCGCATTTGCCAGGCGGCCAAGAGGCGTCTGAGTGAATGCGTACATGCCGATGGTGCTGACAAACAGCCACAGCGCCACCAGGTAATACACCTGGATTTGCGGACCATAAGTAATGCCCAGGAAAGGCTGTCCGATAACGCGGTTGGTAGAGATGCCGCCCTCGCCGCCGAAGAAACTCGGGAACATCAGCGAGCATGCGAACACCAGCTCCACCACGCCCAGCGTGATCATTGAAAAAGTCGTTCCCGACTTTTTGGTCGTCACATAGCCGAACAAGACGCCGAAGCACATGCCCGCAATGCCGCCGATCAGCGGAATCATCGTAATAGGGAAAGGGAATGCGCCGTTGGTCACCAGATTCATCGTATGGATCGCAAAGAAAGCGCCCAGGCCTGAATACACCGCATGGCCGAAGGACAGCATGCCCCCCTGCCCCAACAGCATATTGAACGAAAGCCCGAAAATCATGATCGTGCCCATTTGCGACAACAGGGAAACAGAGCTTCCTTTGTTGAACACCAGTGGAGCAAGAATCAGGATGAGTGCAAACGCGCCCCAGATGATCCAGCGCGTCAGGTTGATTGGTTTGTATTTGAGTGTCGTTGTCATGGTTATCCTTCGCGTGTACCCAGCAAACCTTTTGGCCGGAAGATGAGGATAAGAACCAGAAGCAGGTAAGGCAGGATCGGCGCAGTTTGCGCGATCGTCAGACTCAGCATTGCATATCCGGGTGTTGCCGCAGTGATCTGGGTGCCCATTTTTGCCAGCAGCGACGCAAATGAATAGTCCAGCGCCACCGCATAGGTCTGCAGTACGCCGATTAGGATGGAGGCAACCAGCGCCCCAGCCAGCGAGCCCATGCCGCCAACTACCACCACCACGAAGATGATGCTGCCCAGCGTTGCCGCCATGCCGGGCTCAGTGACGAAGGCATTGCCGCCGACCACGCCTGCCAGACCGGCCAGCGCGCAGCCTCCGCCAAATACCAGCATGAACACGCGCGGCACATTGTGCCCAAGCGCTTCAACGGTATCTGGGTGGGTCAACGCAGCCTGTATCACCAGGCCTATCCTGGTGCGCGTCAGCAGCAGGTAGATTGACGCCAACATCAGCAGCGCCACCAGCATCATGAAGCCGCGATAGATAGGGAAAGTGGTTGTGTAAAGGGTGAACAGCGGGCCGTCCAGCGATGCCGGAATGGCATAAGGCACGGTCGAGCGCCCCCAGATCAGCTGCACCAGCTCGACGATCACAAAAGACAGGCCGAACGTAAACAGCAGTTCCGGCACATGGCCATATTTATGCACCGAGCGCAAACCGTAGCGCTCCACCAGCGCGCCGAGCAGGCCCACCAGGATAGGTGCGACGAACAATGCGGGCCAAAAACCCAGCTTGACACTGATGCCGTAGGCAAAATACGCGCCTAGCATGTAAAAACTGGCGTGGGCAAAATTAAGTACGCCCATCATACTGAAAATCAGGGTCAGTCCCGACGAAAGCATAAACAACAGCAAGCCGTAACTAACTCCGTTCAGCAAGGTGATCAGTGTGAATTCCACAGCGAGATCCTTATTAAAATTCTTGAACGATCGTACTATTTTAGAGTACAAAAAAAGAGAGCCCGCACAAGCGGAACTCTCTCATGTGGAGCTTGTTAGCCTGGGCGTTTCATCTGGCAGGAAGTTGGCTGAGTCGCGATGAAAGCATCAATCTTCTGATTGGTCTTCCATCCCAGGCCAGTATTTTCCTGATCAAATTTCACATCCTTGCCATTGGTTTTTACCCAGGTGGCAATGTACAGAGGCTGCTGCAGCTGGTGATCTGATTTACGCATCACGTCTTCACCGTTCAGGCTCTTGATTTTTGCACCTTCCAGCGCAAATGCCACGTCCTTAGGCTCGATGGATTTGGCTTGTTTTACAGCCTGCGCCATCGCGGCGATGATGGTGTAAGTCGCCATCGAATAGTAATCGTCCTTGTACTTGGCCTTGAAGCCTTCAACGATGTCCTTGCCAGCGAAGGTTTCGTTATTGGCGTTCCAGTAGCCTACATATTTGACGCGATCTTGGCCTGCAGCGCCCATCGCTGTCGGCACGCCTGTCGTTGCGCCGTAGTAGGTGTAGAAGTTGGCTTTCAAGTCAGCGTCTTTGGCTGCTTTAATCAGCAAAGCCAGATCGGCACCCCAGTTACCGGTAATGACAGTGTCCGCGCCAGCTGCCTTGATTTTGGCGATGTACGGAGAAAAGTCTTTGACCTGGCCGATAGGATGCAAGTCATCGCCGACGATCTGCACGTCAGGACGTTTGCGCGCCAGGTACTCCTTGGCAGCGCGCGTTACCTGATGGCCGAACGAGTAGTTCTGGCCGATGATGTAGACCTTCTTGATGGTCTTGTCCTGCGCCATGTACGTCGTCAGCGCTTCCATTTTCATGTCGGAGTTGGCGTCAAAACGGAAATGCCAGAAGCTGCATTTGCTATTGGTCATGTCAGGATCGACCGCAGCATGGTTCAGGTAGACGATTTCCTTGCCTGGATTACGTTCATTGTATTTGTTGACGGCATCCTGCAACGCCATACCGGCACCGGAACCGTTACCCTGGGTGATGTAGCGGAAGCCTTTGTCGATGACGGTTTTCAGCACGGTCAGCGATTCCTGCGGGCTGCCTTTGTTGTCGAAACCGACGACTTCAAATTTATGCGGACCAGCCCAGCCCTTGGCATTGGCTTCGTCAGCGATGAACTGGAAGGAGTTCAGGATGTTCTGCCCAACCGGCGCAAACGGGCCGGACAGCGGATCGATATAAGCGATCTTGATCGTGTCGGCCATGGCGACCGGTGCGGTCAGGGCAAAAGCAATTGCTACAACAGATGCACGTAATTGAAATTTCATTTGTCTCACTCCAATTCCTCATTGATGGGATTTATTTATTAATAACCTGCCGGGCGTAAAACCATTCCTGACCGATCATTTTTTTGCTTTGCAACAAAAACGTCTAAAGCTTTCCTGCTTCCCTCTGAGAGTTATGCCGTCGGTAATTTATACTCTTTGAACTGGTCTCTCAGCTTATTTTTTAATATCTTGCCGGTAGCACCCAGAGGAAGCGCGTCGATAAAGACGACATCATCCGGGGTCCACCATTTTGCTATCTTTCCTTCGTAAAACTGTATCAACTCCTGCTTGTCAACTTCAGCGCCTGGCTTTTTCACCACCAGCAGCAAAGGCCGCTCGTCCCACTTCGGATGGAACACGCCTATGCATGCCGCCTGCATCACTGCCGGATGGCCCATGGCGACGTTTTCAAGGTCGATGGTGCCTATCCACTCGCCGCCGGACTTGATGACGTCCTTGCTGCGGTCGGTGATCTGCAGATAGCCGTCGGGATCGATCGTGCCGACGTCGCCGGTAGGAAACCAGCCGTCCTGCAGCACGTCGCCGCCTTCATTCTTGAAATAGCTGCTGATCACCCATGGCCCCTTGACGAGCAGGTTGCCGTAGGTCACGCCGTCCCATGGCTGCTCGTTGCCG
>JAYSKH010000004.1:0-8199 GCA_043726505.1 Undibacterium sp.
CCGCATGATTTTGTGCTGCTGGATGTGCGCAGCCACGCGCTGTTTGAGCAGGGTCATATCGCCGGGGCCATCAGCCTGCCGCACGGGAAAATCATCGAATCCAAAATGGCGGCCTACCCTGCCGATACCGTGTTTGTCACTTACTGCGCCGGCCCGCATTGCAACGGTGCGATACGTGGTGCAATACGGCTGGCCAAATTGGGCAGGCCGGTAAAGATCATGCCCGGCGGCGTCACCGGCTGGCTGGATGAGGGTTTTACGCTGGAAGCCGGCGCGGCGGCTACGACCGCATAAGGTCACATCCACCCAGTTTTCAATCCACCAAAAATCTCTGTCTACCGGAGTGACGGCGGCCTGCACGGTCGTCGCCGGAAAATAATTTTCGGCCGAATTCGATAAACGGCTGCTCGACGATGTGATAGACGGCAGCCGACACCGCAACGGTAGCCAGCATGGACGCAGCAACGAACAGGTGCGGATTAGTGCGCAGGCCGGAGGATTCAAACCAGAAAAAGAACAGCGGATAAAAAACTACGGGATGGAACAGATAGATGGAATAACTGATCTTGCCCAGAAAAACACCAACGGCACTGCTGGGCTGATGGAAACGCGTCAGCGCCACAAAGATGGCCAGCGCTATCACATGCGATGCCTGCACCCGCAGCGCCAGATGATCGCCCTGCAGGAAACTACGCAGATGCTGCGGCGCGCCAAAGCTCAGCAATGCCAGCGCCATAACCAGTGCCGCCTGCCAGCCTGCCCGTTTGTCCGCCTCCAGCAGCCACTTCCGGTATAACAGGCCAAGGAACATAAAATCCAGATAGCGGAAGCTGATGAGCAGTTCCAGCATATCCCTATCAACGCCATCAATAAGGCGACATGCCACCTGCAGCGCAAACAGGGACAGCAGCAACAGCATAATAGCCTTAAAGGATTGCAGCAGCCCGGCCGAAAACAGCATGATGCAGGCACCATAGAACACCAGCTCCAGCGCGAGCGTCCAGTACTGCCCCATGATGTCGCCAAAGCCAAGGAAGCTCTGCAGCATTGTCAAATTGGCGACGATCATTTGCCAGCTGACGTATTGAACCGGAGAGTTAGCACCTAAGCGCCAAGAGATAAAAATCAGCGCCAGCGGAATGGACAGCCAGTAGGCCGGATAGAGCCGGAAAAACCGGTGGGCAATAAAATTTTTTATCGGGTTGTTTTTGTATTTCAGCAGGCTGAAGGGAACCACAAAACCGCTGATCATCAAAAAGATACAAACGCCGATTTCACCTGCACCTATGGTCCTGGTAAAAAATTCGACGATGCCGCCGTCCAGTGAACCGGGGTCCAGGCGGGGGCCGGCGGTAATTTCTGCCGTGTGCTGATACACCACCAGCATCGCGGCTAAACCACGCAACACGTCAATGTAGGCATACCGCCCCAACGCAGCAGCGCGAGGTGGCGTGGGCAACGCGCGGAGCGCATTAGTGTGTCACTGGAAATTTCATGCAAAAATCCACCGTCGGCGGCGCATCCGACTTCATGCAGTAGAGGAACCCAGCGGGCAGACCCGCTAGCTCTTTCTTCTCCCCCACACGGATGACGAAGGCATTGACGGCGGCGTATTTGCAGGATTTTTGCTTTTGCGCGCCACTGAGTTCTTCATTGCAAACGGAGGCAACAACGAGGTAGTGGCATTTTCCGCTACGCGATTGCGTGCAGCTGAATTCCGCCGTTGCCGGCGACAATACAGCACTGGGTTCCGCCTGCTGCGCGTGTGCAGAGCCAAGCAGGACAAGCGAAAACAGCAGCAGAAAGCGGATCTTTTTCATGTGTACCAACGCGGCCAGAATGCAGAAAAAAATGATTATAACAACAATATTGTAAAATTTATAATCACATAGTCTGAATTAGTCTTCGCAAAAAATGTCCGGTTCACCCAACCCTCTCCGCGCAAAATCTCCGGCCAACCTAGCCGCTGATCCTGCCGCCCTGCCCCTCCTACAGCGGCAGGCGCAAACCGTCTTCGGCAAACTTCAGCGGCCCCTGGTAGCTGCGGCGTATCGAAGCGGTCACGGCATCGCGTTCTTCATCAACAGCGGGGGAAATATGGCTCAGCAACAGTTGGCCAGCGCCTAGCTGCTGTGCCAGTTGCCCTATGACTTTGGGCGCGGTGTGCAGCGTGTACAGTACCTCCGGCGAGTCGGGCGGGTCCAGCACCACGGTATTGAACACCAGCACTTGCGTGCCTTTGCCGATGCGCTTCAGGTCCGCGTGCCCATGCGGATCAATATCACCGCTGAAGGTGATGCTCTTGCCCTTATAGTCAACCCGGTAGATGACGGCGGGCGCATCGCGGTGGTGGCCGGCGATAGCCGTGATGACCAGGCCGTTTTGATTGACGACCACACGCGGCGCTGCAGTGTCATTAGCAGCGGCCGTTTTGTGCGCAACAAACAGGTCGCTCGTTTTGAAAGACACCGGCGCCGCAAAATCCTGCAGATAACTAAACGCACCCTGCGCACCGAACATCAGGTTGATGAAGCGCGATGTCGATGGAAAGCGCGCGGCCACGTCGCCATCCTTATCCTTGCCGCCCTTGCTGCCTGCAGGCCCAAACACATGAAATACGATCTTGCCGCCTGTGCTTACCGCGCGCGCCTTCACCAGGCCCGGCAAACCGCCCACATGGTCTGCATGCAGATGCGTCAGCAGCACAATATCCATGTCCGCCAGTGACAGCTTGGCCTCGCCGGCCCGTACAAAAGTACCGGGCCCTGCATCTACCAGTATGCGCGGTTTGCCATCCAGCAGCACCGCATAACCAGCACCCGCGCGCCCGGTAGCGCCAGGGCCGCCGGAGCCGAGCACGACCAGTTCCAGCGCGGGCGGCGTGTTTTCCTGCGCCAAACTGACGCCGGCAGCAGTAACAAGAAATGCAGCTAGCATGCCTAAGACGAAACGGAACGTGAGTTGCGAAGATCCAAAATTGAAACGCATGATGTTTCCTGACTTTTTTAATTGAACCACGTTCGTAGGGTGCCAATAGCGTAGCGTATTGCACCGTTTGACGTTCACTCCCAACGGAAGATTAATTGCGGTCCGATAGAAAATATCGGATAGTTAAAAGTAGAAATCGGTGCAATACGCTGCGCTATTGGCACCCTACGCGCCCGATACTTGCCCCAACAACCAATCTCTAAACTCTGCCACACCCGGCGACGCCCCACCCTTACGATGCACGATGTAATACGCAAACTCATGCGGCTGCGCGTCTCCAAAAGGTCGCACCAACCGGCCCGCAGCCAAGTCTTTTTCCACCAGCGATGTCCTGCCAAGTGCAACACCGTTGCCGGCAATGGCGGCCTGTATCACGGCGGCGGAATCATTGATCTGCAAGCCGCGCGACGAATCAACGCCCTTGATGCCAGCCTTGGCCAGCCATGAACGCCAAGTAGGGAAGCGGCTTTCATTGCGCATCGACATATCATGGATCAGCGGATGGTGGCGCAGGTCGGCCGCGCTCTGCAGCGACGGATTGCCGCTGGCAAGACTGGGGCTGCATACCGGAAAAAAGTCATCTCTGAGCAGGCGCGTGGCAACCAGCCCTGGCCAGTGGCCGGCGCCGTAGCGTATGCCCACGTCCACACGGTCAGCCGTAAAGTCGACGATGCGGCTGTTGGTGTCGATGCGCAGTTCATACAGTGGGTAAAGGGTCTGGAAAGCTTCCACGCGGCTGAGCAGCCATTTGTCGGCAAAGGCCGCCGGAACCGTGACGGCAATGGCGGTTCGGGAAGCAGATGCCTTGAGCCTGGCGACGGCAGAGGACAGGCAATCAAATCCGGTTTGCAAATCAGGCAGCGCGCCTATCGCTTCGTCCGTCAACTCCAGCCGCGCGGGGCCGCTTTGCGAACGGTGGAACAAGGTCACGCCCAGATTCTCTTCCAGCCCGCGCACCAGCTGGCCGATAGCAGCCGGCGTCACGTTCAGCTCTTCGGCCGCGCCGACATAACTCAGGTGGCGCGCAACGGCTTCAAAGGCACGCAAGGCATTCAGGTGATGGGGCGCTCTCATAGGTGCTGGAAATTATGCGATAAAACTACCGGAAAAGTTTTTCTATCTCGCTCCGACAGATCTTCTCATTTGTCGCCAGGCCCGTCAACCACCATAGTGCAAGCACGGCAGACGCAAACCTAAACGACACCGGAAGGCGCTGCCACTACCTTAAACTACGGAGGAATACCATCATGAAACTCATCGGAAAAACAGCATTGATCACCGGCGGCACAACCGGCATCGGCCTGGAAACAGCAAAATTGTTCATCAAAGAAGGCGCCAGCGTCATCGTCACCGGCGTTACCGACGAACGCATCGCTCAAGCCAAAGATGAACTTGGCCCGGATGCGCTGGTATTGAAAGCAGACGTGCGCACCGCCGCCGATCTGGACGCCCTGTTTGAGGCAGTGCAAGCCCGCTTCAGCACACTGGACATCGTGTTTGCCAATGCGGGCACCGGCACCGTAGCACCGCTGGATGCGATTACTGAAGAAGATATCGACAGACAATTCGGCATCAACTTCAAAGGCATTTTCTTCACTGTGCAAAAAGCGGCGCCGCTGATGCGTGCCGGCGGCAGCATCGTGCTGACCACGTCTTTCCTGAATGAAGTGGGCGTACCGGGCTTTTCTATCCTGTCAGCCTCCAAAGCAGCAGTACGCTCCCTGGTACGCAGCCTGGGTGCGGAACTGGCGCCACGCGGCATCCGCGTCAATGCAGTCAGCCCCGGCCCTATCAGCACCGGCTTCCACGGCAAACTGGGGCTGACACAAGCGCAACTGAACGAAGCCGCCGCCAGCATAGAAGCGCAAATCCCGCTGGCGCGCTTTGGCGAAGCAGCGGAAGTGGCAAAAACCGTGCTGTTCGTCGCGTCCGAAGATGCGTCATTCATGACCGGCTCTGAAATTGTTGTGGATGGCGGTTTGTCGCAATTCTAAACCTTCAACGCAACATAGCCCGGCAGTCAGTACACTGCCGGGCCATGCCCGTTGGAACCAACAGCTTCGTGGAACTTACACGGTGGGAATCGTGCCGCCGTCGATCACATATTCACTGCCATGGATGGATGCAGCACGCGCGGAAGCCAGGAAGGCCGCCAGTTCCGCCACTTCTTCCGGCAAGCCCGGACGGCCTATCGGTATCCCACCCAAAGAATCCATCAGCCCCTGCAGTGCTTCCTCGCGACTGCTGTCGGCATTGTGCGCCATCCTGTCTACCAACGCGTCTGCTGCCGTGGTTTGTATGAACCCCGGTGCAATCGTGTTGATGCGTATGCCCCTGGGGCCGAATTCATTGGCAAGGCCCTTGCTGTAATTGGACAGCGCCGCCTTGGCAGCAGCATAGGCCAGTGTGGCTTCATACAGCGGCAGGCTACGCTGGATGGAAGATATATGGATGATCACGCCCCCACCCTGTTCCAGCATGCCCGGCAGCAAGCCGCGGTCCAGCCGCACCGCCGCCAGCAGGTTGGTATCCAGCGCCTGCTGCCAGTAATCATCGTTCAGCGCCAGCGCACCACCGGCCGGCGCGGAAGATCCGCCGACATTATTGATGACGATATCCACGCCGCCCAGCCGCTGCTGCACGGCGTCCAGCACAATTTGCACACCTTGCGCCGTGCCGACATCAGCCTGGACGAACAGCGGCGCTGTGCCCGTAGCGTCCGCGGCATCGGGCGCCGAACGCGCCGTAGTCAGCACGGTGGCGCCTGCGCGCGCCAGACGGCTGACGATGGCCGCGCCCATGCCCTTGGTGCCACCGGTGACCAGCACGCGCTTGCCCTTGAACTCTTCGGTGTCGATGCGGAACTCACTGCCGGTCTCATTGCCCATGTTTCCCGTCGCTTTATTTTCCGTCTTCATGCGCTGATCCTTAGCGCGGTGATTTTTCCTTGCCGCACGGTAAAGTGAAAATGTAGCGGCACAGGGCTGCCATCGAAGTTGCCACTGCAGGTCGCCGTCAGTATGGGGGATTCGCTACTGTCCGTCAGCGCAGTTGGGTCCAGCAATACCACGCCGTATTTCGCCAGAGTTTCGTCGCGCCATGCGCGGATGGCATCTACACCCGTATAGGCATGGCCTTCATCATGAACAACGGCATCGGCGGCAAAGCAAGCCGCTGCAGCGGCAGAGTCACCATTATTGGAAGCTTTGACATAAGCATCCAGCGGAGGGGGAAGTAGTATCGGCATATAATCTTTCTCAGGTAAATTGAAACCGGAACTCATTGCATCAACGAATCAGTAGTGAAGCAGCAATGAACATGAACCAAAGATAAGGGCGGAACACTTCCATGACAAGTACGCACAAAAAAGTGGGGTACCCACCAAAAAGTAACGCGACAGAAGACCAGACGCTGGCCAACTACGCCGCGCGCGGCACCGAGAACGTGTTAAAAATACTGGAAGGCCGCTGGAAGCTGGTTATTATTTTCCATCTGTTTGCCAGCCCGGTACTACGCTTTTCCGAACTGGAAAAGGTCATTCCCGAGGTATCGCAAAAGATGCTGACGCAGCAGCTGCGCGAACTGGAAAGCGATGGCGTTGTGGAGCGCACTGTGTATCCGCAAGTGCCGCCAAGGGTGGAATACGCGCTTACCACATGGGGCCGTGCGTTGTGCCCTGCTCTGGATGCACTATTGAAGTGGGCTTCCATGAAGGAAGGCAGTTCCGATATCTAAGGATGCTCGCAAGACAAAGCATCTCGCAGAATGGTAGGTTGGGCTGCAGCCCAACCTCTTCGAAAACCAAAGGCGCTGTTTCTGTTCAACAGCCGGTGGCGAAAATAAGGGTTATTGGAAAAATGTTGGGAAAATGTTGGGAAAATGAAGCGTACCATTTTTTTATTGCGGCAAGATAGAAATTTGCCAGCCAATGCGAAGACTAAAACGGTGCAATACGCTACGCTATTGGCACCCTACAGGCCTGGCTTCGAAGCACATAATGCACTGCGCTCCTGCACTCCAATCCCTCACGTAGGGTGTCAATAGCGCAGCGTATTGCACCGACTTTTCCTGTCAATAATCATTATTTTTTATTGAACCACAATAAAAATACCTTTGCGCTTAACGTTCAATAACAGGCGGGCGCACAAACTGCTTGTCAGGCGGAAGGCTGGTGCAGTTAGTTTTTTTCGTCGTTCCTGATGTCGCGGGAGTAGAATCGCAAGCGGCTTTCTGATCTTCTCGTGCCTGGATACGGCTCTTCGGCTTGCCGTTGTCATTGGCGTTATTACTATTGATATTGGCCGAAGGATTGCCCTGTGTGATCAGTGCCTGCCCTACCGGCACCGGCGGCTTGGCGGCATTGTCGTTATGCAGCGGATCGATGACCGGCGATGGCGGTGCTGCATTGGGAGCAGGCGTCTGCGCATGTGCCGTGCCCATGAACAGCATGCAGCTTAGCGTAAAGAAAAATCGGGGATTGTAGTTGTACATGGTGCCTCCGCTTGCAAGATCAGCCTGAGATGGCGGGATTGCATCATCGGCTGGCGCACGGCACTGGCCGGCGGGTGCAAGATAATGCAATATCGTGTCTTCAGCTTAAGGGAGGCTGCGTTGCACCGGTATAAGAGAACCGCACACTGCCGCGTAGGAGTTGAGGAAAAAGAAATTTCCCAGACCTGCCCGCTGGCATCGCTCTGCAAACGCATTATTCGCCCGCGTCGCCTGGCTTTGGGCGCAAAAAGGGGCGGAAGCTTTTCAGCGATACTTCTGGCTGCTTCAGCCCTTTTTCTATCAGCAACGAGTCAATCTTCGCGCGCAGGCTGTTGGCCTTGAAAGGCCGCACCAGGTAGGAATCGGCACCGGCTTCATGCGCGGACAGCACGCTATCCTTGCTGGCTTCTTCGGTGGCCATCAGGATAGGCGCACCCTTGGTTTCCGGCATGCCGCGCAGCGCGCGTATCAGGTCCAGGCCGTCCATGAAAGGCATCGCGCAATCGGTAATGACAAACTTGACCGGGTTACCTATGGCAGCTGCCGATTTAATAGCCCGCATCGCCATCTGGCCATCAGTCGCTTCGGAGACCTTGATATAGCCAAGCTCTTTTAGCAGCGACACAATGACATGCTGGATGTGCGGCGAATCATTGACAACGAGAAAATGTAATTTCGTATCCATAGAAGCTCGATGAAATAAACAGAAGTGGGCAGTGC
>JAYSKH010000005.1:0-15838 GCA_043726505.1 Undibacterium sp.
TCTATCGCCCCCCCTCTCAGCTATCAAGCCGCAATAAATACCAGCGACTCATCATCATACCGACTGATATCAATTACACCACGTACGCGCTGAATTGCGCAAAAATCATTCTCATTTTAAGATTTTTTAATTGAACTCAATCTTAAATATCAATATGATGAACAGATCAACCAGCAGCTGAGCTTTCCGCAACGAGCGGCAACAGCTGCGGGCACTGCGAGTATGTAAGTGGATCATTTAAATCTGGATATCTTTTGTAGCGTCGCCGCCGAGCTCAGCATTACGCGGGCTGCGCAGCGGCTGGGGCGTGCGCAATCCAATGTGACGACCCGTATCCAGCAGCTGGAAGAAGAACTGGGCGTGCCGCTTTTTTTGCGCGACAACAAGCGCATGCGGCTGACGGCGCAGGGTGAAACCTTTCTTGCCTATGCCAAAAACCTGCTGGCGCTGGCTGAAGAGGCACGCCAGGTTCTGCACCCGAAAGAGCCCGAAGGCATATTGCGGCTGGGCTCGATGGAAAGCACCGCTGCGAGCCGTTTGCCGGATGTGCTGGCCCACTATCACCGGACCTGGCCCAAGGTGAAGTTACGGCTGTCCACCGCGCCATCCCGGCAGTTGCTGGATGCCGTGCTGAACCGCTCCATCGATTGCGCATTGCTGGCGCTGGACCCAGCGTCTGACGTTGAAGGCCCGGCCAACCTGTCGGAACTGGGCCTGGGCAGTGCCACTGTATTTCGCGAAGAATTATTGCTGCTGCTACCTGCGGATCACCCGCGTGTGCACAGGCCGGAAGACGTTCAAATCCGTTCGCTGGCGGCCTTCCAGCAGGGCTGCACCTACCGCGCAGTGGCGGAAGACTGGCTTGCGGAAGCGGGCAATCATGCAGGCGAGCTGGATATCCAGGAAGTGGGCTCCTACCACGCCAAGCTGGCCTGCGTGGCATCGGGCGCGTGCATCAGTGCCATGCCCAGAAGCGTGCTTGAGCTGGTCAGCAAACCGCCTGCGCTGCACCAGATTCCGATTGCTTCGATCGATACGCTGCTGGTCTGGCGGCAAGGGTATGAGACCCCCGCCTTCCAGGCCTTGCGCGATCTGCTCAGCCATGCAGCCGCGTCTGCACAGGAGACGTGATGCCCGCCCGGCTCATCTACAGGATCGCGCCTGGCAAGGCCGCATTGAATCCCGCCATTGCCACATCTATACTTTTTACAACGCACTGCCCTACCCCATTCAGTTTATTGCCCCCTGTGAACACCGCGGCACCCGCCGATGACATCCGCCGATGAGGCACCATAAAGGAATTGCCATGACTAGCGACAATCGCATCACTTCCCTGCTCGGTATCGAGATCCCCCTTATTCAGGCGCCAATGGCCGGCTCCGCATTTGGCGACATGGTCGCAGCAG
Source organism: Undibacterium sp. (assembly GCA_043726505.1). Taxonomy (GTDB): domain Bacteria; phylum Pseudomonadota; class Gammaproteobacteria; order Burkholderiales; family Burkholderiaceae_D; genus Undibacterium. Next base: position 1,407 of record JAYSKH010000005.1, read on the forward strand.
TCTCCGAGGCGGGCGGACTGGGCTCGCTCGCTTGCGCGAGCCTGAACGCACAACAGCTACGCGATGAGCTGACGACTATCCGCACGCTGACCAGCAAACCCATCAACGTGAATTTCTTTTGCCACGTCAATGCCGTATTTGACGAGGCAAAGGAAATGGCCTGGCGCAAGAAACTAGAAAGCTACTACATCGAATTCGGCATTGATCCCCATGGCCCCATACCCAGTTCATCACGCAATCCGTTTGACGAGGCAAGCTGCCAGATGGTGGAAGAGTTCAGCCCTGAAGTAGTCAGCTTCCACTTCGGCCTGCCGCCTGCGGATTTGCTGGCGCGCGTCAAGGCTACCGGTGCGAAGATATTGTCTTCCGCCACTACCGTCGCGGAAGCCATCTGGCTGGAGGAGCGAGGTTGCGACGCCATCATCGCGCAAGGGGTTGAGGCAGGCGGCCACCGCGGCATTTTTCTGTCGGAAGACATCAGCTCGCAGGTGGGGACGATAGCGCTGGTGCCGCAGATTGCCGACGCCGTCAAAGTACCGGTCATCGCTGCCGGCGGCATCTCTGATGCGCGCGGTATCCGCGCGGCTTTTGCGCTGGGCGCTTCCGCGGCGCAATTGGGCACGGCCTACCTATTCACGCCGGAAGCACGGATCTCCGCGCCCTACCGGCAGGCCTTGAAAAATACGCATGACGACCAGACGGTGCTGACAAACCTGTTCACCGGACGGCCCGCGCGCGGCATTATCAACCGACTCATCCGGGAAGTGGGGCCGATATCGGCAATGGCGCCGCAATTCCCGCTGGCCGGCGGCGCAGTGCTGCCTTTAAAAGGTGTGCTGGAAAAACAAGGCTCCGGTGATTTCAGTTCGTTGTGGTCTGGGCAGGCTGCGCGCTTGTGCCGCGACATGCCAGCCGGTGAACTGACCAGGCAACTGGCGAAGGAATCTGGACTGCTGTAACAAAATCCACAGTGAGAATGCGCCGTGCGGAAATTTTTTCGCGCACATGCATAAAGAGCAGCAGGAATATTTTTCCTGCTGCTCTCAACAAATCTACAAGGATTTTTATGCGGCGGCCAGTTGCTTGATAGCAGCCGTCAGCTTCATATCCAGCTGGTCAACATGCGTATAACCTGGGTTGATCATCACGTAGTCGTCACCCTGCTGCAGCAGCAGCGCGGGAAAACTGTTGATGCCCAGCGCGCGCACATGCCTGAAGTCTGCCAGCGTCTCCGTGATGGCTTCCGGCGATTTCCACTTGGCATGAAACTGCTCGGCGCTGATGTCATGCCCCAGCTCACGCAATGCCTCTGCAGCAACGCGGGACAGCAACGCACCGTCCGTCGTGTCCGCCCCATCCACATAAAATGCGCGTTGCAGCGCCCTGAATACAGGCAGCAGCTGCGCCGCAGGGACCAGCATCCGGGCAACCACGACGGCACGGCACACAGGCTCGGTATCGTAGACAAAATTCTGGCGCGCCTGGAAGGCATCGCGGTTAAACGGCAGGCCGCTGCTTTCTTCTACCCTGGCCCAGTGTTGCAGCCTGAACTGCTTGCCTGCATCGTCCAGAATATCGGTTGCGCCTGCGCGCACGCCGCCCAGTACGATATCCAGTTGAAGATCCGGATGCCGCTCGCTGAGTGCGGTCAACTCCTTGCCGAAGCCGTAGCACCACGAACACATCGGGTCACCTGCAAAGACGAGCTTCATTGTTTGCCCTTCAATGCTTCGGATTCTGCAGCAGCCTCGGCGGCTTCCCGCGCGCGCAGCATCAGCACGTTTTCCAGGCCTACGCCCCAGTTTTCCATTTCCACTTCATCGATGACGACGAAGGTGGACGATGGTTTCTTGTTGAGAACGCGGGTCAGCAGGTTGGTGACACCCTGGATGAGTTCCAGTTTCTGCTCGGCTGTCACGCCTTCATTGGTGACTTTGATATTGACATAAGGCATTTGATTACTCCTTCGGTTAAATAGTGGGAACAGGTGTTGCATAGGTTTTATTAACGATCTGCCAGCCGGCCCGGCGGCGAGCAAGCGTCAGGTACAGGCAGTATTCAAAACCCAGCATCGGTGAATACAGGCGGGCGCTGCCGATGTCGCCCATGACGTCGACAGCCAGGGTTTTCATGCGAAAAGTTTCGCCCAGCTCTTTGGGGCTTTTGCGTGCCGCCACGCCTTCCAGATAGAGGGCAACAGGCTTGTGGTACTGCAGTTCATTGACGACGCCAAAGACCTGCGCCTCCGGGTCAAACAGGCGCCCCAGCAGATCGGTGTTTCCGGTGTAGACACCGGTGAAATAGTCGTTGATCAGTTGTTGTATTTCGTCGTGGGCATTCATGGCAGTGCTTTCCTCGACAGTGTCGATAGTGATTTGCGAATGCGCAGGCCCCTTAAAAAGAGCCATACACATTCATGCATTCACACCAATAAGCAGGAATGCACCCGGCATCCGCAGCAATATTGGAAACCATGGAATGCACTATACTTATGCTCGCGTAAGCGATAAATACCTGTTCTTGCAATTGTCCTGATACGCGATGTAACAAATGAAGGCGAGTGGAGGCGGAATGAAGCGCAATTTTGATGACATGATGCTCGGCAGCATCGAACTGTTTTGTCTGGCGGCAGAGCTGAGCAACTTCACGGCGGCGGCTGCAGCGGCCGGCGTTACTGCAGCGGCAGTGAGCCGCTCGATAGGCCGGCTGGAAGAAAGGCTGGGCGTGCGGCTGTTTGTGCGCACCACGCGGCAGATACGGCTGACCGAAGGCGGCAGAGTCTATTTCGAACAATGCCGGCAGGCGCTGTCGCAACTGGTAGAAGCCGAAAGAGAAATCACCGGCGGCCAGACATCGCCATCCGGGCTGCTGCGCATCAGCGTGCCGACGCCGTATGGCCACCACCGGCTGCTTCCGCTGCTGCCGGAATTCAAGGCGCTTTACCCGGATGTGCAGCTGGATATCCATATCAGCAACCGCAACATCGATTTCGCCGATGAACGCTATGACCTGGCGATACGCGGCAGGTCGCCGTCAGACTCGAATCTAATCGCGCGCAAGCTGGAAGACGCAGAACTGGTGCTGGTCGCCTCCCCCACCTACCTGAAGCGCGCCGGCACACCGAAGACGCTGGAAGACCTGCACAAGCACGAATGCATACAGTTTGAACTGCCCAGCAATGGCCGCCCTATTCCATGGATCTTTAATGTTGATGGGGAAGCCGTAGACGTCATGACGGAAGGCTCCTACTGCTGTGGTGAAGACGTGCTCGGCATCGCCACGCTCGCGCGCTATGGCGCCGGCCTGGTGCAGACCTACCGCTATATCGTGGAAAAGGATTTGGCAACTGGGGAGCTGGTGGAGCTGCTGCCGGAATTCGGCGGCACTTCGCGCCCCTTCATATTGCTGTACCCGCATGCGCGGCATCTGTCGCTGAAGGTAAGGACACTGGTGGATTTTCTGGTAGAAAAGCTGGTGCGCCATTAAAGCGTTGAAGCATAAACCCACCCAATTCGTAGGGTGTCAATAAGCGTAGCGTATTGCACCGCATGCGGCTTGAGTCATGAGTGCGAAGTCTGGAAAGCCCTTTGCGCAAGATAACGGCGGGGTATTTCTGTAGCGTGTATTCGACGAATGTTCGGTGCAATGCGCTGCGCTTATTGACACCCTACGGATTGGAAATCAACAACCTTATTTCTACCCAATAGCCGCTGATCGTTTAAAGAATGTTGGGCAGATTAGGCGCTTGCCGAGGCTCGTGGTGCCATTTTTCAGCTTTGGCGTTGCTTAACAGCGGAACTGCGGCCCACCGGCTTCATCAGCGCAGCCAATTTCTTCTCAAACAATTTCAACGCTGAAGAATTCTGGTCCTTGCGCGACACGAGATAAGTGGTGCGCAACCGAAACTTGCTGCCGATGGCGTGCGAACATAATGCGAGCGATGCGGCAGTGGTATCCAGCACCGATTTCGGCACGATAGCAAACCCCGCACCTGCAGCCACGCAAGCCAGCATGCCGTGGTAGCTGCCCATCTCCAGCACGCGGCGCGGCCTGACCTGGTTTTCCTTCAGCCAGCCTTCTACACACAAGCGGTATGCGCAACCGGACTCAAAGGCGATCAGCGTGTGCTCCTTCAGAATAGACAGATCATCGACGCGGCTGAGCGAGGTCGGAGTCACCAGCAGTAGTTCCTCATCGAATACCTTCAGCGTGCTGTACTCATCACCGCCTATGGGGCCGGCGACAAATGCGCAATCGATTTTGCAGGCGCTGACCTGATCCAGCAGCGCGCGCGTCGTGCCGGTGGTCAGCTCTATCTCTATACCGGGGAATTCCAGGTGGAATTGCGCCAGCATAGTCGGCAACCTCACTGCTGCCGTGCTTTCCATTGCGCCTATATGCAGTTTGCCGCGCAATGAATTGCCGGACACTACGGCCTGCGCTTCATCCGCCAGCGCAAGCAGCCGGTCTGCATAATCCATCAGTTGCCGCCCTTGCGCCGTCAGCGTCATGCGCCGTTTTTCGCGTACGAACAGTTGCACGCCGATTTTTTCTTCCAGCTGTTGCAGGCGAGTGGTGACGTTCGACTGCACGCGGTGCAGTTGCTCCGCCGCGCGTGACACGCTGCCGGTCGCGGCGACAGCCTGGAAGATTTTAAGTTCGGAAAGATCCATCTCTTTTAAGGATGCAATTGATCATAATAATTCATTTTACATGATATTTAATGTGCCGCATCATCACTGCCATGAGTACGGATGCTGATGCAGAGGCAAATAGCGGGAAGCACCGATATCCGGCAAAACCTTGGCTATTAATGCTGTATTGAATCAATAGCCGACAATTTATCATCCATTTATTCCCCCATGTAACAACAGTAAGTAGCCATGCCGTCTTTATCCGAAGCGGGGCAAGACGTAAAGTTTGCTTCAACAGAGCGAGCCCTACGAAGTCCGCAAAGCTCTGCGCAAACCTGAACTAACTTGAACACACCTTAAACCCTATTTGGAAAGCACATCATGTCAACTCAACGCAAAACAGTCATCGTTACCGGCGCTTCACAAGGCATAGGCGCAAGCGTCGTCCGTACCTTCCTGGCACGCGGCTACAACGTCGTCGCCACTTCACGCACCATCAGCAAATCAGGCGCATTTGCAGCCGCAGACAATCTGGTGCTGGTCGATGGCGATATCAGCCTGCCTGCCACGGCGCAAAAGCTGGTGGAAGCAGCTGTCGGCAAATTCGGAGGCGTCAATGCGCTGGTCAACAATGCGGGCATCTTTTTCACCAAGCCTTTCACCGAGTACACACCGGAAGATTTCCGCTCGCTGGTAGCGACCAACCTGGAAGGCTACTTGTACGTGTCGCAACTGGTCATCAAGCAGATGCTGGCACAAAAAACAGGCGGCAGCATCACTGGTATTACCACCAGCCTGGTGGAAAATCCTATCGCCGGCATCACCGCATCGGTACCGATGATCACCAAAGGCGGCATCGAATCACTGACCCGCAGCCTGGCTAGTGAATATGCCAAAGAAGGCATACGCGTGAACGCCGTTGCGCCGGGCATGGTCGATACACCTATGCATCAGAACGACCCTAAGGATTTCCTGAAATCCCTGTCGCCTATGGGTGTGATCTCAGACGCGGACGATATCGCCAGCGCCGTGTTCTACCTGACTGAAGCAAAAACGGTCACAGGCGAAATCATCCACGTGGATGGCGGTTCGCATTCAGGCAAATGGTAATTCACTGTGCCTGTTAGGCGAGGCTGACGAGGCTGGCAGGCGATTTTGTAAGGGAAGGCGTGGCGCGATGCAATAGCAGTAGCGCCACGCCTTCCCGGCCAAACCAGCAAACCCGGCACACACCAATCGATATCCATGGGCTCCGCTGCAACAAACACGCTACAAAGAATTTTCATCACGGAGTTTCATCATGGCCAATGCTTCCTCTCCTACCCTCAATGACAGCGCCGCTGACGATGTCCACTCGTACGCCGGGCGCAATACGCTGCACTGGAAACGCAATCTGGCAGTCTGCGTCTTTGGCTCCTTTACAACGCTGGTCAGCCTGACGCTGCTGTTGCCTTTCCTGCCGATCTATGTGGAAGAACTGGGCATCAAAGACAGCGCCTCCATCGTCCAATGGTCCGGCCTCGCGTTTGGCGCGACCTTCCTCGCCACCGGCCTGACCGCGCCGCTGTGGGGCCACCTGAGCGACCGTTATGGCCGCAAACCGATGCTGATCCGCGCAGCACTGGGCATGGCTGCCGTGATGCCGCTGATAGGCCTCGCACACAATGTGTACCAGCTGACACTGTTGCGCTTTGTGGCCGGGCTGATAGGCGGTTACGCCTCTTCGTCCACGTTGCTGGTTGCCACGCAAACGCCGCGCGACCGCGCAGGCTGGGCACTGGGCATCCTCTCCACTGGTGCGCTGGCGGGCACGATGATAGGCCCGCTGGTGGGCGGCATACTGCCGAAGTTCATCGGCATACGGCATACCTTCTTTTTCTCCGGCGGCATGATCGCGGTTGCCGCGCTGGCCACCATCTTTCTGGTCAAGGAAAACTTTGTCAGAAAACCGGTAACAGCCATTCCCAAACAGCCAGTAACGCTTGCTTCGTTAGGACCTGCAGCAATCGTCGTGGCGGCGATGTTTTGCACGGCGATGCTGGTGCTGTTTGCCAACATGTCGATAGAACCCATCATTACCGTGTATCTGGGCGTGCTGAACGTAAGCCGTGAATCGGTCGTGCTGGATGCCGGCATGGTGATGGCCGCATCCGCGTTTGGCAGCATCCTGATGGCTGCGCGGCTGGGCCGCCTTGCAGACCGTATAGGCGGCTGGAAAGTCATCATCTACTGCCTGGCCGCAACCTGCGTGGTGCTGATTCCACAAGCGTTTGTCACCAGCTGGTGGCAGCTTGCCGCATTGCGTTTTGTCATGGGCATGACGCTGGCGGGCCTGCTGCCAGCCATTGCCAAGGTCATCCGCCAGACCGTGCCGGAGGCCGCGCTGGGAAAAGTGCTTGGTTACTCGCAATCTGCACAGTATGCAGGGCAAGTGCTGGGCCCGCTGGCCGGTGGTGCTGTAGGCGGGCTGATCGGCATGCGTTCGGTTCTCCTGGTCACCAGCGTATTGCTGCTGACAGGCGCAGGCTTGAATTTATGGGCACGCCACCATGTCAGCCGCATGCAGCTGCGCGGGCAAGCCTGAACATGAACCGCTACGGCAAATACCGGACAACAAGCGATGGAGCAAGACATGAAAAAAGCATACTGGCTGGTGCAGTACAGAGCCCTTACCGACGAATCGGCATTAAAGGAATATATCGTGCTGGCTGAGGCAGCCGTCGCCGCAGGCGGCGGCAAGCTGCTGCTCAGGGCGCGCGACGGCACAGTGCCTCCCGGCCCCAAGCCTGTGGGCAGAGCTGTTGTCATCGAATTCGACAATTTGGAGCAGGCAATAGGCACAAGAAATAGCGATAGCTACCAGCGTGCGCTGGCGGTGCTTGGTCATTCCGCCGTGCGCGATTTCCGCATCATGGAAGCTGCGTGAGCAAATCCATAAGCAATTCATAAGCAATCCATAAGCAATCAATAAGCGATGCAGCCAGAGGGAATCATGAGCGATCCGCAGAACAAGGTATTTCTGATCACCGGCGTCAGCTCCGGCATGGGGCGCGCGTTTGCCGAGGCAGCGCTGGCGGCTGGCCATGTTGTTGTGGGCACTGTGCGCAGTAGTGCCGTAGCGGCCGAGTTCGAAGCCAGGCTTAATCCAACTGCGCCTGGCCGCGCCCGTGCGGTTGTGTTTGACGTTACCCAGTTTGACCAGGCAGCCCCGCTCGTTGACAACATCATCAGAGAAGTGGGCGCGATTGATGTGCTGGTCAACAATGCCGGCTACGGACACGAGGGCACGCTGGAAGAATCGCCGCTGGCGGAGATGCAACGGCAGTTTGATGTCAACGTCTTCGCCGCGGTGGCGATGATCAAGGCCGTGCTGCCAAGCATGCGGCTACGGCGCAGTGGCCACATCATCAACATCACGTCGATGGCGGGCTTGGTGGGCTTTCCGGGCATTGCCTACTACGCCAGCAGCAAGTTCGCGTTGGAAGGCATATCGGAGGCACTGGGCAAGGAAGTGAAAAGCCTGGGCATCCATGTGACGGCGTTTGAGCCCGGCTCCTTTCGCACCGACTGGGCCGGCAGATCCATGGTCAGGAGTGGCCGCAGCATTGCGGATTACGACCGTGTGTTTGAGCCCGTGCGCCGCGCCAGGGCGGCAAAGAACGGCAAGCAGGCTGGCGACCCGGCAAAGGCGGCGCAGGCGCTGCTGCGTGTGGTGCAAGAAAAAAATCCGCCTGCTCACCTGGTGCTGGGGAGCGATGCCGTCAAGCTAGTGCGCGACAAGATTGCCGCTCTTGAGCAGGAGATCGATACCTGGGAAGTATTATCGCGTTCGACAGATTTTGTTGATTGATTTTATTGATTGATTCATTTTCTGATTGCCTATCATGTCCTCCACCACCTCTGTCACCAAAACATCAAACACCCTAGATGAAGCAGCGCCCGCCAATGTGTGGCGTGCCATTTTTGCGGGTTTGTCGGCCAGCTTCATCGGCATAGGCCTGGCGCGGTTTGCGTATACGCCGCTGCTTCCTGCGCTGATACAGTCGCAGTGGTTTTCCGCTTCCGATGCCGTCTATCTGGGGGCCGCCAATCTTGCCGGTTATCTGCTCGGCGCGATCATCGGGCGGCCGCTGGCGGCGCGGCTGCAGAATGTGCAGGTGCTGCGTATGATGAAACTGCTGGTGGCACTGGCATTTTTCGCGTGCGCGTTCCCGGTCAGTTTTGGCTGGTTCTTTGCGTGGCGACTATTGTCAGGCCTGGCTGGCGGCGCGATCATGGTGCTGGTAGCCGCTACCGTGCTGCCGCATGTGCCGGAGAACCGCAAGGGCATCGTCAGCGGCGCCATCTTCCTCGGCGTGGGTCTGGGGGTGGCCGCCTCCGGCACGCTGGTGCCGTTGCTGCTGATGCTGGGCCTGCGCGCAACCTGGCTGGGGCTGGGAGTAATCTGCGTAGTACTGACCATCGTCAACTGGACAGGCTGGCCGCAGGGTAAGCAGCCCGCCGCCTTGCAGGCTGGTGCTGTCAAACCGGCAGGCACAGGAACTTCCGCCAATTTTTCCGTCATCTACCTGGTTTATGCGCTAATGGCAGCAGGGCTGGTGCCGGCCATGGTGTTCCTGGTGGACTTTGTTGCGCGTGGCCTGGGCGCGGGCACGCAGCTGTCTTCGCTGTTCTGGATACTGTATGGTCTCGGCGCCATCATCGGGCCGCCGGCATACGGCTACTTTGTCGATAAGGCCGGTGCAAAACCGGCTGTACGGGCCATCCTGCTGGTGCAGGCATTGGCGGTGCTTGGCCTAGCCACCCTCAGCGACCGTTTGCTGATTGCCGCGCTGACCATCATCGCCGGCACCTTCCCTTCGGGCATCGTTCCGCTGGTGCTCGCATGGATACGCGAGAAAGCGCCGGGCGACAGTGCGCAGCAGAATATTGCATGGAGCAAGGCAACCATCTTTTTTGCCGCACTACAGGCAGCGGCAGGCTACGCGTATTCGGCAATCTTCGCACACAGCGGCGGCAACCACCGGCTGCTGTTTGCCATTGCAGCTGCGGCGCTGGTGCTGGCGCTGCTTGCGGATGTGCTGCTTTCAGCTTTGCGGGATGAACAAAAGCACTGAAACCTGCACGCAGATACTGCCGCCAAACCTGGTAATGGTAATGTCCATAAAAAAACCCGCTCGAAGCGGGTTTTTTCAAACTCAAACTGATTCAGCGTATTAGTTCTTGCCGAAGAACTTGCGGCGTGTAGTCGCCAGCAGGCCCAGTGCGCCCAGGCCCAGCAGGAAAACAGAAGCTGGCTCAGGTACGCTTGCGGCGCCGACAACATCCAGTTCACGATAACCCACATAACCGTTTTGCGTAGTAGCGAAGTTGAAGCGGATACCGACCACATTCGTGCCCAGTGCTGCGCCTGTGCTATTGGCAGTAGTCACTTGCATGTCGTTACCGCTAGTCAGATCTGCATTGACTGTGAATTCGTTGATGAAGCTGGTTGGGTTGCTGGCGAAAGCAAAAGAAACCGTGTAATCCTGCTCAACACGGCCTGTATCACGCCAGCCGGTGAAGCTGCTGATGCTGGAGATTGTATAACCACCAGCCAGGGTCGGCAGCATGTAAGTGATGCTGGAACCGTTATGGAACAACACCATGTCTGGATTGCTGCTAGTGAGAGCGATGTTGCCAAAGGCGCCATCGGTCAGTGCAGCACCGTTGGTGTTGGTTTGCAGGCTCTCTTCATTAATAACACTACCGGAGATGGTGCCGGTCAGGCCTGACAACAGATCGTTGCTGGCAACGCTGAAACCGGTGTTATTGGTAGTTGCTGTGGAAATAACAGATGCCATTGCGCTAGTGCCTGCCAATGCCATTCCCAGACCCAATATTGTGCCCAGCACGACGTGCTTGGATTTGGCCAAAACTGGTGTAGCGGAGATATTTTTTGCGTTTGTCATGATGACTTTCGTTCAGGTTGGTTTTAGTCGTTGAGCATCAATAGCGCCGCTCTCATAGCCTTTATAAGCAGCAACTATGCCAGGCAGAAATCTTCTTTCAAATCAATAGCTTGCTTGAGATCACTTTTCATGAAACTCGGCAATTGTAAAAAAATCCGACAAAATGTTTTTACATTTAAATAATCTAAAATAAACAACTTCCCTGTCGGGACTTACTGGCCCGCCGCCTCATCGCAAAAATAGTTGTGCCCGCATGTCACAACCGAGTCAGCCCGCGCGTCTTATCGGTATGGAAGGCACACAGGGTGCATTCCGATACTCACTGAAAGGCTCATCATGTCCCACTCTGCCCGCATCCCTTTTTACCAACTCGCCCCTGCCAACCTGAAGGCGATGATCAATCTGTCCGGCTCCGTCAAGCAAAGCTCGCTGGGTGCTCGTCTGGTGGAACTGATTAACCTGCGCGTGTCGCAAATCAACGGCTGTGGTGTATGTGTTGACATGCACTGGCGTGATCTGGTCAAGCAGGGGGCCGACCAGCGCCACCTGAATGCTATCGCCGGTTGGCGTGAAGCGCCGTTCTTCAGCGCGCGTGAACGCGCAGCGCTGGCATGGGCAGAGGCGGTTAATGCGCTGCCGCAGCGCGATGATACCGATACTGCCTATGCAGAACTGTCGCAGCAGTTCAGCGAAAACGAAATCGCCGAACTCGGTTATGCGATCTCTGTCATCAAAGGATGGAATCTGCTGAACCTGAGCCTGCGCAACCAGATTCCGGAAGTACCTGCTCCCGGCTTCTAAGACCCTCCTACCGATCCGGCACTGCCGCGCCGTGCGTAGCCTGCCGGAAGTTAGGGCAGGCAAACCCCGGCTTATGTGAACTCCTTAACAGAAAACAACGTACAGCACTGCTAAACTCAGGTGTTCGTCTTACGTTCTTCTCATTAAAGGAGCCCGCATGCCCAAAGCATCTTTAGATCGAAAACCTTCCTGGCCTGAAGTCCGGCACGATGGCGTGCAGGATATGCCCACCGCAAAACCATCCCCTTCCGTCCGCGCAAAACGCGTGCGTGAATATGAAACCTCCATACCGGGCATTGTGGCCAAGGTGGTGGAGTTTGACCGCAAGTTCAGCGACTCGCCCTATCGCGAAGCCCGCGTCAAGCGCAATAAGGAATTGTAAAAGGTCTTGCGCAGTGACAAGATAGCCAAGACTGCGGCCGCCGGTGACTGGTATAACGTGCTGGACCCGGAGTTTCACCTGTATCTGCGTGAAACACGCCTGCAACTGCGGATGGGTCGTCAGCGCGCCAGAATGATCTCAGTGGAGTTTTTTGACAGGGATGGCACACCGGTGGCGAGCTTCTTCGCCGCGCACGAGCGAACCACGCCGCAACCGTAAAGCTGGGTAGACCTGACGGCGAGTTTGCCGCGCGTAGCGTCGTAGACCATAGACGCTCTCCGGTGCACAGGGTGCACTATGCCGAGGCGATTGCAGCCTATTTTTCTCGCGCCGTGCACATACCGTTAAACTACTGCGCCGCACGCCTTTCCTGCTTATAATCGGAGCATTCTTTCTTTCCGGTAGCACTCATGGCATTTTCCCTGGATAACCTGCTCGTCATCGGCATTTCTTCCCGCGCACTGTTTGACCTGGAGGCGGAAGAGACCATTTTCCAGAACGATGGCCTGGAAGCCTACCGGCAGCATCAGCTGGACAATGAAAGCAATGTGCTGCAACCCGGCGCCGGTTTCGCGCTGGTGCGCGCGCTGCTGAAGCTGAACGAGCTGACGCCGAATCACCGTCTGGTGGAAGTGGTCATCATGTCGCGCAACTCTTCTGAGACTTCGCTGCGCATTTTCAAATCCATAGAACACTACGGCCTGGATATCACGCGTGCGGCGCTGTCCGGTGGCGCGCCGCTGTCGCCTTACCTGGAAGCCTTCAATGTCAGCCTGTTCCTGTCGCTGCATGAAGATGATGTGCAAGCGGCCATCAATTCCGGCATTGCCTCTGCGCTGCTATACCAGATGCCGGACAATGCGATGGAAGATCTGGGTCAGATCCGCATTGCCTTCGATGGTGACGCGGTGATTTTTTCGGATGAATCGGAACGTATTTTCCAGGAACAAGGCATAGAAGCCTTTGAGCAGCATGAAAGAGAAAACGCGCTGAAGCCGCTGCCGGAAGGTCCTTTCGCCCGGCTGCTGGTGGCGTTGTCCTTCTTGCAGAATAATTTCAAGACTGAAGACGGCCGCGCTTTTCCGCTGCGCACCGCCCTCGTCACGGCCCGCTCGTCTCCCGCGCATGAACGCGTGATCCGCACGCTGCGCGCGTGGAACATCGCCATTGATGAAACCTTTTTCATGGGCGGCGTTGCCAAATCAGCAGTGCTGGCGGCGTTTAAACCGCATATGTTTTTTGATGATCAGCACGGGCACTGCATCAAAGCGGCCAGCTTTGTGCAAACCGGCCGCGTACCTATCAAACAATAAGCCAGATACAAGCTTCCCGCTTAAGGCTTCTCTGCCAGCTCAGCCAGCAGGGCTTGCCGCAAACCCGCGTCCTGCGGTGCCACCGCAAAACCGGATATCACATCATCTACCGTATAGAAACGGGCGATGGTGCTCGCGCCGCGCTGTTCCACTTCCCAGCGGCCTGTCGGTGCGTGATGCGGTGCGGGGGTAACCAGCGCCAACGGATAACTCGGCGTCTTGACGATGACGGGGCTGGGCTTCAGGTCGATTTCTGTCGGCGTGCCGGTCAGCGTTTTTGCAATGGCGCGGGCGGCGCTCATCAGCGGCGCGATGTACGGCAAGGTGCGGCTGCTGCCGTCTTCGGAAAACGTGTATTGCGCGCAATCTCCTAATGCATACACATCCGGCGCGCTGGTTTTGCCAGTGGTGTCTATCAGGATTCCGCGGTCGGTCACCAGCTTTGCCGCTTCGGCCACGCGCAGATCCGGGCGCAGGCCCACAGCGGACAGCACAACATTACTGTCCACAACGTCGCCGTCGGCAAGCGTGATGCTCAGCGCATCGCCATTTTTATTGATGCTGGCGGCAGTGGTGCCCAACTTTAGCTGGATGTTGCGGCCTGTCAGCGCGGTATGCAAGCCCAGCGCCAGCGCGGCGGGAGCCAGTGCAGCCAGCGGCATGGGGTTGGGGTCTATCAGCGTAACCTGATGGCCTGCGCCTGCCAGGTCGTCTGCGAATTCGCAGCCTATCAGGCCGGCGCCCAAGATGGCGACCTTGGCTGGATGCGGCAGCTGCGCGATCTGGTCGCGGAATACCGTGTAGTCGGCGATGTCGTTGACGGACAAGACCTGGTCTGCGCCGTTGCCTTCTATGTTCAGCCGTATCGGTTTGGCGCCGGTGGCGATGATCAGTTTGTCGTAGTCAAAATTGCCGGCGCTGGTGACCACGGTTTTGGCTGTGGTATCAATATTGCTGACTGTGGTTTTGGTGAGGATGGTGGCGCTGACCTGTTCCGCCATCTTTTCCACGCTTTGCGTGACCAGCTGTGCGGCCTGCTTATTTTGCGCAAAGGCGTTGGACAGCATGGGCTTGGAGTAGAAGCCGCCGTTGTCGGCGGTGATGATCAGCAGTGGAGTTGTTTTATCCAGCTTGCGGAATTCTCTTGCTACTGTGTAGCCGGCTAGGCCGGTGCCTATGATGAGGATGGGGGTCATGATCGTGTACCGTTTTATGTTTGTACTTGCGTTTGCTACGTTTGGTGCGTTGATTTAGGTCGCGGCGATTTTTGGATTGCTGGCCGGGGGTAGCCCGGCGGCTACTTACTTCTTCTTGCTTCGCCAAGAAGAAGTAAGCAAGAAGAAGGCGACCG
>JAYSKH010000006.1:0-18251 GCA_043726505.1 Undibacterium sp.
GTCGTTGAAATTTTTTCGGTTTCATTTTACACCCCTCACCCTAACCCTCTCCCGCACGCGGGAGAGGGGACGTAAGCTGCTAGTTTTGAGGCCTGCCCACCCTGTCGATGGCTGCCAGCAGAAGAACCGGCTTACAAAACTCCGTAGCGCCGGTAAAAACGCCAGCGCAGGCGCAGGTCTTGCCAGATGGGGCCCAGCGTCAGTAGTGCCAGCAAAAAAGACAGGAACACGGTTGCCGAATAGCCTATGTGCTTGAAGCCCAGCGCACCGCACAGGCCACCACAAAAAAAGAAGGCAATCAACGTCGCGTGCAGCGCCAGCTTGTCGCGGTTGGCATGTACCGGCTGGCTTGCCAGTGGCCGTCGGTTGTAATAAAACAGCTTGCCCAGTTCTATGCCCATGTCGGTACACATGCCGGTAATGTGGGTGGTGCGGATGACAGCGCCCGATACCTTGGTGATGATCGCATTCTGCAAACCCATGATGAAGCACAACAGCAGCACGGTCACCGGCGCCAGCAGGTCGCGCATTGCCGCCAGGTTGACGCCCGCCAGGCCAAACAGCAGCAACAGCGCGGCTTCCAGCAACAGGATCAGCGCAAAGCGGCTGTGCAGCTGCTTACGCCTACCCCAGTTGACCAGCAACGCCGTTGTGGCCGCCCCCAGCACAAACGCCATCCACGCGGCGAGTGCCGCCAGCGCCAGCGTCACTTCGCCGAGCGCAAGATCATCCGCCATGCCGGACACAATGCCGCTCATGTGCGACGTGTACTGGCCTATCGCCAGGAAACCGCCGGCATTGACCGCGCCCGCCACAAAGGCCAGCACGCAGCCCAGATGCCGGTCACGGCGGCGGGTGCGCCGGGTGCCGGCCAGTTGGCGGAGGAATGGGATGGGCATGGGGTTTTATATGCAAACTTCAGGCAGCGGCCTGCGCCAGCTTGTCGTTGCGGCGCTGCTGTAGAATATTACGCGCAGTCAGGCGCAGCGCAATATCATGCTGCAGTTCCAGTTCGCGCAGCCTGCTGGTAACAGCCTGATCAGGGCTGTCCAGCAAGGCGCCCCTGCAGGCAAATACTATCTTGTTGTTGGAGTCTGGCACGTCGATGGCGATAACGGCGCCGTCAAAGCTGTGGCGGATGCGGTCTGCGTATAATTCCATGTCTTGCTTGTCGCCCAGCAGGTTGACCACCATGATGCCGTCCTGCGCCAGCGCGCCGTGGCAGGCATCGTAAAACGTCTGGCTGCATAGCGGCGGCGGCTGGCCCTGTTTGTCGAAACCATCTACCACCAGCACATCATATTCGGCATCTGCACGCTCCACCATGTCCACGCCATCGCGGCACAGTATCTGCAGCCGTTCATCGTCAGCGGGTATGCAAAACGCATCCCTCAGCGCGATGACCTGCGGGTCGTTATCGACGACGATGATCGAGGTGTCCGGCAGGTGACGGTAGCAGTATTTAGGCAGCGAACCACCGCCCAGGCCTATCATCGCGATCAACTTCGGGCTGCTATTGAACAGCAAGAAGCCCATCATCGCCTTGGTATAGGCCAGCGTCAGGTAATCGGGATGGTCCAGATGCATCTCGCTCTGCACCGCGGAGATGTCAAACAGCAGCGACACGGTGCGCCTGTGCTGGTGGACGAAGGGCTTGCCGGCGGCGGACATTTCCGCGAGCGCGTGAAATCCTTTTAATACCATGGCATTCCGTAAAAACGGTGGAGACAGTAAAGGTGCATGCAATCAGACAAGCACATGGCGCACCTCGTTGAAATAAAGGTTGATCTGCTGCTCCACACCCGGGTCCACCATCACATCCGGCCGCTGACCGCGCGGGCACAGCAAGCGCGGCGTAGTGCCGAACAGCCGGCAGATCAAAGGCCGCTCGTCATACACCTGGCAGCCTGCAGGCCCCAGATGCGGACAACTCAGGCTTTCCAGCGCAATCTCGTGTTCGGCTTCCGTTTTCACGGGCAGCCTGGCCATTTCCAGCGTGGACGTGGTCACAGGACCGCAGCAGTCGTGGCAGCCCGGCACGCAGGCAAACGACGGGATACGTTCGCGAAAAAATTTGAGCTTGTGCGTGTTGGTGCTAATGGCCTTATTGGCACTGTTGGCACTGTTGGCATTCATGCCGGCACCCATCTTGTTCGCCCTCCACCCTGATCGCGTTACTTTTTAGTTTTGCACCACCGGCATACCTGCCGGCTACGCTCCAAGCATAACATGGACACTGGCAGGTACAGCAAGTGTGCGGGCATGCAGGCGTAGAATAGGTGCTGCAATGAGAGAACCGGGCGACGCATGCGCAAAGCAAGCATCGCAAACAAACGAAAAAACAACCAGGAGACAGCAGCCATGGCTAAATTATTTGCGATTTACCAGCAACCGGCAGACAAGGACAAGTTCGATGATTATTACTTCAACAATCACATCCCTCTGGCCAAGACAATTCCCGGCCTGCGCAGCTACGAAGTCAGCAGCGGCGACGTGATGGGAGGCGGAGGCAAGCACGCTGTTTACCTGGTCGCCATCCTGGGTTTTGATTCAATGGAAGCAATTGCCGCCGCAATGGCGTCGCCGCAGGGCAAGGCAACTGCTGCCGACCTGGCCAACTTTGCCACCGCGGGAGTGGATATCATGAGCAGCGAGACGCGCATAGTGTGATGTGCGTGCAATGAGTCCAACGAGTCCAATGGGTGTTGCGCATGAAAAAAGGGAGGCCGAAGCCTCCCTTGCCATGTACGTGCTACGCCGTGCGGCCGAGTGAACTGGTCCGCTAACGCATCACGCCACCAGGCTATCAGCGGCCTGTTTCACGCAGGTATGCAGTCCTTGCGGCGAAACCGGTATTGCTGAAGTCCGTGAACACGCCGTCGATACCGGCGCGGAAGAAGTCCAGGTATTCCGGCGTAGGGTCACCCTTGTAGATGCCTGGCAGGTACTTGGCTTCATTACGGAAAGTATAGCTGTGCACGAACAGGCCGGCCTTGTGTGCATCGGCGATCAGCGTTGTCGGTGTTACGCTGTTCACGTCTGCCAGCGAGCCTGTGTAAGGCGTGCCGTCGGCGTTTTTGTCCTTGAACGGAACTACCTTCCAGGACATGACCTGTGGTTTCCATGGGCCGATGCCGTCTGCATAGGTTTTCACTTCCGCCAGACCTGCAGGCGTCAGCATCACACCGAAATAACGCGCATCGCCGGCCAGCGTCCAGCTATAAGGACGGCCATCAACGAAGGTATACACGTCGTTGGTCTTGTAGATCATTTCGCCGGTTTTGTAATTGACGTCATTGCCGTCAACCAGTTGCACAACCTTGGTTTTGAGGCCGGCTGAGCGGAAATACTTCAGGCTGGCAGGATCAAAACTCTGTATGAATACAGGAGCATCCTTGGTGTTGAGGCCATTGTCATTCAGCGCCTTCAGCATTGCATCTTCCAGCGGGTGGCTGCCTGGCGCGCCGCAACCGTTGGCGATAGCCTGTGCATTATTCCAGATCGGGTTCTTGGCTTCAGGGTAAACAGACAAGGTGCGGCCAGTGGCTTTGCTCTTGGCTTGGGCGATGTCGATGATTTCCTGAAAGCTCAGCATAGGATACTTGCCGTTGAGCGCGGTTGGGCGCTGGTCGCGAGCATCGTAAGTTGTGCCGCCGAACCATTGTTTCAGCTCAGCCAGCGTGAAGTCTGTGATAGACCAGTCATTGGTATGGTCTTCGCCGTCAACGATCAGCGATTTCAATACCGATTTTGGATTGCTAGGGTCTGTCAGGTCACTCAGGTATTGCGCAGGGCCGCTATCTGCGTTGACTGTATATTTAACATTGACCAGTACGCCAGGCACGGTACGCTTGCGAGAGGCGACGTCGGCATTGGTTTTGGCTACGTCGGCCACGTTGGTGTTGTCGCTCAACCATGGGTTATGGCGGGCAACCAGTTTGCAATCCTTGGTCAGGTGCAAATCTGTTTCCAGCGAATCGGCGCCGGCATCAGCCGCGCCTTCATACGATGGCTGGGTTTCTTCAGGAAACAAGCCAGGCAGGCCGCGATGGCCGATGATCAAAGGCTGCTGTGCATTCAGCGTGCCGAAAGGTACGGGGTTGCCGCTGCCGCCGCAGGCAGTTACCAGCAAACCGCCGCCAACTGCCATCAGGATACTCAACGAGCGAGACGGCACATTCTTTTTATTCAGCATAATTTAAGACTCCAGGGTTGAGAAAACTGGAATCATGCTAAATAGCTCACATGACGAGATGATGACATTTCATTAATTCCCTGCCATTCATCTGTTGCCGTAAGACAAAACCTGTGCGCCGGGTCAGCCTACTCTGCGTGCTTCTTCCAGAGCCGTTGTCAGCATCTCCACTTTTTCTCTCAGCGCCGCATTTTCTGCGCTCAACTCGCCTATCTTCCGGTTCAGCTGCTCCACGTGGCTGCTGTGACCACTGTCGCTACCATGGTTGCCAGCGTCGGCGCCGGTGTTACTGGGGCTGCCAGCCGCCCAAGGGGCAGAAGTTTCGTCTGCAGCAGTCTCTGCCGGCGCCTTCGGAGGCTTGCTGGCCGCCTTCATTTCACGCACCTGTTTGGCCGCCTGCTGCAGTTCTTTCCGCCCGCCTGCCACCGCTGCTGCCTGTTCCTGCACCGGCAGCGAAGCAACCGCTGCCGCCGCATTGATGGAGATGGTGCCTGCCCTGACAGCGGCCACCAGCTCCGGCGCCGCAGTTTTCTGGATTTTTTCTATCTGGCCTATGGTATTGCTGCTGATGCCGGCTGCGCGGGCCAGATCTTCACGCGTACTGCGGCCGGTGACCGCAGTGCCTGCACCTGCATCTGCTTCCGCAGCTGCATCGCTGGCCATGCTACCGCCTGCTTCGGGCTGCGCTTCCAGCTGGGCAGCGTTGCGGGCGGCAATGATTTCCTTCTTGCGCAAGGCCAGCGCGCCACGCTGGAAATCGGTGACGCTGCGGCGCGCCAGATGATTATCGATCATCCACAGCTGCACATCCTCGATACTGCCGAACTTGGTATTCTGCACGGTATTGAATTCCACGCCGTGCTTGCGGCAGATCGCATAACGGTTGTGCCCGTCTATCAGCATCTCGCCCCACAGCACCAGCGCATCGCGGCAGCCTTCGGCCAGGATGCTGCGCTCCAGCGCCGCATATTCATTCAGGGTCAGCGGGTCTATATACGCGCGCAGATCTTCATTGATAACGATGTTCATACTCTTCTTTCATGCTTAAACTTGGAGCCTGCCTAGACACAGAGCCGCTTTTTGCTGTTTTTATTACTGGCGAGTGCCGGATCGAGGCGATCAGGGACAGGCATTCTACACTATCCGCCTGCGCAGTTTGGCGGTGATGAGCACGCCCAGTAAAGGCAAAGCCTGGCGCCGGATTCTCGCTCAATTTGGGGTTTTGTAGAAATAGCACCGCGATGGGTCTGCACCCTCGCTGCATACTATTTAATCAATAAACCATCTAATGTCGCCCAGCGGATAAAAGGAAGACTCTGGCGCGCTCGCTATTTGCGGCAAAATCGACTGAACTAACCCGGCGTTTTACCTGTCCAAATACCTGCAAAGCGGATGCATGGTTAAATGGGATAGAACTTGTTTCATCAATCGTGGCGGGCGTCATTACAAAAGCTTCACGTTAAGCTTCACAAAAGCCGCACTTTTGTAAATCATTGAAACAAAATATTCTGTTGAACTTGAATTGGCTTCTGCGCAGCTAATATATATACTTGGCTGAACATTTTTGGAGATTGTGCATGAAGAAGAAACTGTTATGGATCGCGCTGGCACTTGCCATGGGTACTCAGGCGTTTGCTCTGGAACCCGCCGCGCCGCCGCTACTGATGCCGTTGCAGCAACAATCCCAGGCCGCCAACCTGTCGGCAAATTTCCTGACGCGCTTCCATTACAAGCCGATGCCGCTGGATGATGCAATGTCGGCCAAGATTTTTGACCGCTACCTGAAGTCGCTGGACCCGGAAAAATTATTCTTCACACAGGCAGATGTAGACCAGTTTGCCGCTGCCCGTACCAAACTGGATGACGCGATCTACAGCGAAGACCTGAATATCCCCTTCCTGATGTTCAACCTGTACGAAAAACGCACGGTGGAGCGCCTGACCTATGCGCGCAGCCTGCTGAAGCAGGGTTTCACTTTCGACGCGCAGGAAAGCTACGAGATCACCCGCGAAAAAGAACCGTGGCCAAAATCGGAAGCGGAAATCAACGACCTGTGGCGCAAGCGCGTCAAGAACGACTGGCTGCGCCTGAAACTGGCCGGCAAGGATGACAAGGCCATCCGCGATACGCTAGACAAGCGCTACGACACGTCCATCTCTCGCGTCTACAAGATGAAGAGCGATGATGTGTTCCAGGTCTTCATGAATGCGTATGCGATGTCGATAGAGCCGCATACCAATTACCTGGGCCCCAAGGCTTCGGAAGATTTTGATATTGCAATGAAGCTGTCGCTGGTGGGCATAGGCGCGGTGTTGCAAGAGCGTGATGAATACACGACTATCCGCGAGCTGGTGCCAGGCGGCCCTGCTGCCTCTTCCGGCAAGCTGGCAGTGGGCGACCGCATCGTGGGCGTAGCCCAGGGTGAAAAAGGTACGCCGACCGATGTCATGGGCTGGCGCATAGACGATGTGGTCAAACTGATCCGCGGCGACAAGGCTTCCAAGGTACAGCTGGACGTGCTGCCGGCAGATGCCGGCCCGGACGGCAAGCACAAGACCGTTGTGCTGGTGCGCGACAAGATCACGCTGGAACAGCAGTCGGCCAAAAAGTCGATCATGAAGGTAAAGACTGGCGCGACCACACGCCAGGTTGGCGTCATTTCACTGCCGACCTTCTATCAGGATTTTGACGCGCGCCGCAAAGGTGACAAAGACTTCAAGAGCGCCACCCGCGACGTTGCACGCCTGCTGGAAGAAATGAAAAAAGACAAGGTCGATACCGTGCTGATCGATCTGCGCAACAACGGCGGCGGTTCGTTGAACGAGGCGGTGGAACTGACCAGCCTGTTCATCGGCAAGGGCCCTGTCGTGCAGCAGCGTAATTCGCAAGGCAAGGTCAGCGTGGAAAGCGACAGCAGCGCAGGCGTGGTGTGGAATGGCCCACTGGGCGTGTTGATCAACCGCGGCTCAGCCTCGGCATCGGAAATCTTTGCGGCAGCAATCCAGGATTATGGCCGTGGCCTGATCATCGGTGAACCGAGCTTCGGCAAAGGCACCGTGCAGACAATGGTAGATCTGGACCAGATTGCGCAGAGCGACAAACCCAAGTTTGGCGAACTGAAAATGACGGTAGCCCAGTTCTTCCGCATCAACGGCGGCACTACCCAGTTGCGCGGGGTATCACCGGACATCAATTTCCCGGTGATATCCGATACGGAAAGCTTTGGCGAATCCAGCTATGACAATGCGCTGGCATGGGTGCAGATCAAACCGGCAGACTACAAGCCTACCGGTGACCTGACCGACATGCTGCCGCTGCTGCAAATGCGTTACGAAGCGCGCATCTCCAAGGAAAAAGACTTCCAGTACCTGCTGGAAGACCTCAAGGAAGCGACTGCGCTGCGCAAGAAAAACCTGATCTCGCTGAATGAGGCAGACCGCCGCAAGGAGCGCGATACGCAGGAAGCCAAGACCAAGCTGCGTGACAAGGCCAATGGCGGCAAGGACAAATCCGACCAGGATGACGGCCTGCAAGCTAATGAACGCAACCTGACAGCAGACCTGGCCGCCGAAAAAGCGCGCAAGGATGCCAAGGACGTGATATTGAACGAAGCCGCCAATGTACTGGGCGATGAAGTCGATCTGCTGAAAACCAACCACAAGCTGGCCGCACGCGTGCTGCCAGGCGCAGTGTTCGCAGCGGACCAGAAGCAGGATTGATGGGCTGAATTGTTTGTATGCTGTCTGCATGCTGTTTGAATGAAAAAACCGGGTTTCAACCCGGTTTTTTTTCGCCCCTGCATTAAAGAAAATCGGTGCAGTGCTTATCTGCGCGGTCACAGCACCAGCCCTCTCTCCTCCGCCAGCAAGGCCAGCTCTTCCACGGCGTTCCAGTACGCTTCTTCCGGGTCCAGGCGTGGAAATTTCCATACCGTCGCCAACCCATGCTGGTGGCAGAACGCCCACCAGGTCCAGGGCATCTGCATCTTCAGGTCACCCAGCAATGCATCAACATCCAGTACAGTTTTTTCACGGCGCAGATCCCAGATCAGCGTGCCGTCATCTTCGGCGGTGGAGTAATTGGTGATCATCTGCTTGCCCTCCACCGTGGCATTGCCGTAACCGACGTCGCGCTTGATCTCCGCCGCGTTGTTGCGCATCCAGTGCGCCCACTGGGTGAGCCAGTGGTGGACGATTTCAGTCTGTTCTGCCTGCTGCTCCTGCGCGGTGCGCTGCTCGCTTAATGTCGGTTGGTTTGCTCTTTGCATGATGTTCCTCTGTTCTGTCTGTTTAAGCGCAGCCGGGCTGCGCAATGTTCAATATTCGTAGCTTGGGCTTTAGCCCAACACTCAGCCTTCGCTTAAGCAGCTGCCCTGGCGCTGGGGTTAATCAAAATCCCGCGCGAAATGCGCCTTCCACCGCGGCACAGGCAAGTGATATGCCCTGCTCTCTCCAACGCCAGAATGCTTTCCACGACTGCATTGGGCGCCTTGTGGACGGTGTCGGCGATGTCCCTTACAGCGGGGGCAATGCGGTATTTTTCGGTGTAGGCCAGAATCGCACTGAGTACGGCTTTGTGGCTGTCATGCAGGGGTTTGGTGTATTCGGATTCGCTCATCATTGCTCGCTGAAGGGTTAATGGGAGCATCAAAATTGCGCGACCCATGAATCCATTTTATCCACGAATGAATTGATATTCAATGCATATTTGGATAATTTATTCGCAAATCTATACGCGCACGTATAGGTGAATTGACTGTTTGTACAGCGCGCTTTAATTGATGCGGTGAATGAGGAGAGTGGACACTAACCGTCATAAGCGAAGGTTAGATGCAGAAAAACGTCAGGGGGAGAAATGTGCGCTGTCAGGCCATGAACAGAGCACGTGTACAGAAGGGTAAAAACAAAAAAAACGCAGGCAGAAAGCCGAAGCGGCACAGGTGTTTACCTGTGCCGCCGCTAAGATCAGCCGTATTTCAGTTTTATTCTTTCAAAGCCGCAGAAGAGATAACCTGCGCCACGGCCGCCGTCAGCTTCTTACCGAATGGGACGTGCAGGAATTCATTCGGGCCGTGTGCATTGGATTTGGGGCCTAATACGCCGCAGACCATGAACTGCGCTTTAGGAAAGCCTTTTTCCAGCATGTTCATCAGCGGTATCGTGCCACCCTGGCCGATATAGCCGCAAGGCGCGCCAAAATACTGGTTGGAGGCATCGTCCAGCGCGCGCGACAGCCATGGCTGCGTAATCGGCGCATTCCAGCCGGTGGCGGAACCCTGGCTAGGCTTGAAGATAACCTTGGCATTGTAAGGCGGGTCCACTTCCAGCAGGTTTTTCAGCTCTTCCACAGCAGGCACGGCCTCCACCAAAGGCGGCAGGCGTATCGACAGCTTGAATGCAGTGCGCGGGCGCAGCACATTGCCAGCATCCGCCAATGGCGGCAGGCCTTCTGCACCGGTGACGGATAGCGTCGGGTTCCATGTGCGGTTGATCAGCGCCTTCAGCGGATCATCCACCATCGGCAGAACCGAATTGCCATCTGCGCCGCATGACCATGGATAGTTCTTCCATACTTCATCCCCAAGGATGGCAGCGGTTTGCTGCGCCTGCTTCAGGCGCTCCGGTGGCACTTCACAATGGAAGCTGGACGGCAGCAGGCGGCCGGTCTTGCTGTCTTCCAGCCTGTCGATCAGTTGGCGCATGATGCGGAAGGTGGAGGGAATAACGCCACTGGATTCGCCGGAGTGTACGCCCTCTTCCAGCACCTGTACTTCCAGCGAGCCGCTGATGGCGCCGCGCAGCGAAGTACTGAGCCACAGCTGATCATAGTTGCCGGCGCCGGAATCAAGGCAGACCACCAGTGACACGTCACCCAGACGCGGTTTCAGCGCGTCGATGTAGGGCAGCAGATCGTAGCTGCCGGACTCTTCGCAGGTCTCTATCAGGCCGACACAGCGCGGACGCGGCAGGTCTTGCGCATCCAGCGCCTGGATCGCGGTCAGCGCTGCATAGACGGCGTAGCCGTCATCGGCGCCGCCGCGGCCATAGAGTTTGCCGTCCACATATTTGGGTGTCCATGGGCCGAAGCCGTTGCGCCAGCCGCTGAACTCAGGCTGCTTGTCCAGATGGCCGTACATGAAGACGGTATCCGCTCCGGCGGGGCCATTGGCAGGCACTTCAAAAAACAGCACCGGCGTGCGGCCCGGCAGACGTATCAGTTCCAGCGTCAGGCCGCGTACTTTTTGCCCGCGTATCCAGTCCGCGGCATCGCGTACAACCTTGTCGATATAGCCGTTTTGCTCCCAGGCCGCATCGAACATCGGGCTTTTCGCGGGAATTTCTATATAACTGGTGAGGTTGGGAACAATTTCCCTGTCCCATTTGCCATCTACAAAGTCTTGCAGCGCTTTAGGGTCCAGCTTTGCCATCGTTTCATCGGAGATTGCCATGACGCGATCCTATCAATTCATAATGGGCATAAGTATGAATCAAAAGTCCCGGTTTTGCCCAGGCGGCGGTGAAATTCTTTATATCAATAGGGATGACGGCGCCGGCATTACGGCAGGTCAAGCTGAGGATCAGCCAAGGCTGCGCTCGCCTATCTTGAACCAGGCACTGGTAATTTTGCCGTTGAGCACTTCATAGATGGCGATGACATCGACTTGCCCCGGCCCCTCGGGATAAGTGCGGGTTACCTTTTCCTGATCGACCACCATATTGCCGACGGCCATCCGTTGCACCAGCTTGCCGTGCAGATTGGCCTCGCGGAAGCGGACAATATGGCGTTCGCGGATCTGCCCGGCATTGCTCGCCAGCAGCGTGGAAGGGTGTTCGTAATACTGCGCATCATCTGCCCAGAAGGACATGAAAGTGTCGATGTCGCGCGCGTTGTAGGCATCAAGCTGGCCCTGCACGACATCGGACGGAGAAAGGCCGGAGTTACTCATGTATCGAATCTATCCAAAGAAAGAAAGTGCTAAGCGACTAAGCGACTAAGCGACTAAGCTCTTAATTATCAATTATCAAGCTTGAAGTGAAACTCCAGCACCTTGGTTTGCGGGCTGGAAATGGGCGCATATTTCCATGCCGAAGCGGTGGCAATCACTTCCTTGTCGAAGTATTTGGCAGGAACGGCCTTGAGGATGTCCACATGCGAGACATTGCCGCTGGTCTCAATGTGCAGGCGGGCACTGACCACGCCTTCCGTCAGGCCGGCGCGTGCGGCAAGGCCAGGGAAGGCGGGCTGGTTGCTGGACAGCAGCTTCAGCACATTCTGCTCGGCTGGTGCAGCTGCGGCAGCCGCAACCGGAGCCGCTGCAGCCTTCGGCGCGGCCGCTGCAGGCTGTGGAGCAGGCGAGGCAGCTACCTCCACCACTTTGGGTGTGACGACCTGGGGTGGCGGCGCAACTGCAACTGCTGGCTTGGCAGGCTCATGTGCCAAAGCTGCCGCAGGTGCCTGACCCGCCGTGGATTTGGACGCCTTTGCCTCCTGCGCCAGTTTGGCATCTTGCGCGGCTTTGGCCTCTTTTGCCTGCTTTTCTTCCGCCGCTAGCTGGGCCGGAGTTTTGGCGGATGCCTGATCCATCCATTTAGTAACATCGGCTGTCTGGTCGGTATGGCGAACTGCATTCTTCACTAGCCCGGTGGGCCTGGAAGCCTCTACCTGCGACGCGGGTGCGGCATCAACAGCGGCGGCGGGATCTTCTGGCGGCTTTTTCTGGCAACCGCTTATCAGCATGGCTGCGCCTAATGAACTGAACAGCAGGACACAAAATTTTCTCATTTCGTTTTGCACTACCTTCTTCATATCGACCCTTTTAAAAAGCCACACCCGATACCATTTACCTCGTTACGCTTTGTGAACTTGCTATCCTTCGCTACCTCTCGCCACCTCTCGCCACCATATACAAGGCCGCAAGATGCGCTTTAACGGTGCATCTTGCGGCCTGATTCTCCCATCCGGGCATGGCGGCGATCCTTGCTGGTGCACGCTTCCGAATGTGACTGTTTCGTTACAGCATCTATGCTGCCATGGAAAAGTTTGCATAGCAATGCCCATGTGAAATATCTACGTTATCGGCCCGAGTGAAGGCCGCAACTGTAGAATTGTGTGGGTTTTGTGCAATGCAAAAAAGAGGGAAGGACTACGGAGGCGCAGCGTTGCGCTACAGTTCAGCAGATGCGCGAAAGCAGGCTGGCTAAGTCAGGCAAGCTTGCGCCCTGCTTAGCAGCAGTTCGCGCTCCCGGATATTGCGCGTCAGCGATGCAGCGCGCTCAAACTCTGCTCTGGCTTCTGCGGTGCGGCCAAGCTTGGCCAGCAGGTCTGCGCGCACGCTGGGCAGCAGATGATAATTTTTAAGCGCAGGCTCGGACAGCAACTGGTCCGCAAGCTCCAGCCCGGCGGCCGGGCCAAAGGCCATGGACAGCGCCACGGCCCGGTTCAGCTCCACCACCGGCGATGGGGCGAGCTGGGCCAGCGCATCATACAGCGCAACGATGCGCTCCCAGTCTGTTGCTTCTGCAGTCAGTGCGCGCGCATGGCAGGCAGCAATAGCAGCCTGCAGCGCATAAGGGCCCAGCGCACCACCCAGCTCCTGCGCGCGCTGCAATGCGGCAAAGCCGCGCCGTATCAGCAGCCGGTCCCAGCGGGCGCGGTTTTGTTCCAGCAATAAGATTGGCTCACCTTTCGGGCCGGTGCGGGCGCGCGAGCGCGACGCCTGGATTTCCATCAGCGCCACCAGCCCATGCACTTCCGCCTGCTGTGGAGCCAGCTCCGCCAGTATACGGCCCAGCCGTAAGGCCTCGTCACACAGCGAGGGCCGCATCCAGTCGTCGCCAGCGGTGGCGGAGTAACCCTCGTTAAAGACCAGATAGATCACGCCCAGCACCGACGCGATGCGGTCGGCAAGCTCCTGCCCGCGCGGCACTTCAAACGGCACGCGCGCCTCGGTCAGTGTGCGCTTGGCGCGCACGATGCGCTGCGCTACCGTGGCTTCCGGCACCAGGAAGGCGCGGGCAATTTCATCCGTGGTCAGGCCGCCCAGCAGGCGCAGCGTTAGCGCCACCCGCGCGTCAGGCGACAGCACGGGATGGCAGGCGATGAATACCAGCCGCAGCAGATCATCATCAATATTGTCAACCAGATCGTCACGTAAACGCATTTCAGGCTCGGTCAGCGCCATCTGCTGTTGCAACTCCAGTTCATGGCCCAACTCTTCATGCTTGCGCTCCAGCATCTGGCTGCGCCGCAGCCTGTCCAGCGCACGATGTTTTGCTGCTGTCATCAGCCACGCCGCCGGGTTGTCCGGCACGCCGGTGCGGGGCCATTGCTCCAGCGCCGTCACCAGCGCATCCTGCGCCAGCTCTTCCGCCGCACCGACGTCGCGCAGCATGCGCGCCAGCGACGCAATAATGCGTGCGGACTCGATGCGCCACACGGCTTCAATGCTGCGGTGTATGGAAGAGGTTTCGCTGGTCACAATCAGAATAGGCTCGGGAAGATGGGCTCAGGAGGATAGGCTCAGTGCATCCGGCGGGATGCTACAGCGCAGTGTAGCATCCCGGCCCAGCCTATTTCTCTGCCGCCGCCTTCAGGTTGGCGAGGCCAGCCTCAAAGTCCTTGCCTATCATCTTGTCCATATCGAAGAACAGGCCAGCCAGCTTGGCGATGAACGGACTAGGGCCGTGCATTGCCCACGTCACCTCGGTCGCCGCGGCCTTGGGGTCAAACAGGAAATCGGCGACATTATGCCCTTCGATCGGCTTGCTGAAATCCAGCTTGATGATGATTTTGGACGCGGGCGATGATTCTGTAATTTCCATGCGGCCTGCGCCTGCATCCCCTGAACCGTCCCACGCATAGGCGCTGCCCTGCCCGCTGGCGGGGCCGCCGAAAGTACGCTTCATCGCCGGGTCCAGCTTTTCATACGGCGACCAGACGGCCCAGCTGTGAAAGTCATTGACCAGCGCGAAGATTTTTTCCGGCGGCGCCTTGATGGCAATGCTGCGCTGCACGCGGAAGGTATCCGGCCGGTTGGCCGCCACGAGCAGGACGGCCGCCAGCAATATGACGACTGCAAAGGCAATTTTTTTCAGCATCTGCTGTTCTCCAATAAGAGCTTTAGTGTGCGCTTCTAACGGGCGCCTTTGATGGACACTTCTAAACTGGCTACCGCTAACAGCCGCTTATTGCTGCTGTGCCGTTATCTGGCTGCGCAGGCGCTCTTCCTGCTCCCGCAGTTCTGGCGTGAACTGTTCGCCGAAATCCTCCGCTTCAAATACCTGGCGGATTTCTATTTCGCTTTCTGCGCCGGTAGGATTGGGGCAACGCTTGACCCATTCTATGGCTTCTTCCCTGGACTTTACCTGCCACAGCCAGAAGCCGGCGATCAGCTCCTTGGTTTCGGTAAAGGGCCCATCCATGACCTCGCGCTTGCTGCCGGAGAACTTGACCCGTGCGCCTTTTGAGCTGGGATGCAAGCCCTCGCCAGCCAGCATGATGCCGGCCTTGACCAGTTCTTCGTTGTAGTTGCCCATGTCGGCCAGAAGTTTTTCATCCGGCATGACGCCGGCTTCAGTATTTTTGTCGGCCTTGATGATGATCATGAATCGCATGGCGGTTTCCTTTTGGTTTTCTTTTATAAAAATGGCTGACGGCTTGCTCAGGCGCAGCCCGAACCTGGCGTTTGTTTAGCCATCTCTTGCTGCATCTGTTCCGGCGTCATGTCGCGCGTATGCGTTGCCACCGACCATTGATGGCCAAACGGATCAGTCAGCGCGCCGAAGCGGTCGCCCCAGAACATGTCGGCAACCGGCATCCTGACGGTGGCACCGGCGGCAACTGCCTGCGCAAAGGTGGCATCCACGTCTTCCACATACAGGTGCACGGTGACGGGCGAGCCTTTCAGGTGCAGCGGGCTGAAGGAATTCCATTGCGGGAATTCATCCACCAGCATCATCACTGAATCGCCTATCTTTACAGCGGCGTGCATCAGCTTGCCTTCGGGCGCCGGAATGCGGGCAACTTCCACCGCATTGAACGCTTTTTTATAAAACTCGATCGCATCGGAAGCGCCAGCGCATACCAGGTGCGGCGTCAGTGAATGCATGCCTTCGGGAATCGGTTTGACTTGTGGATTACTCATGGTCTATCTCCTTGACGTGAATAAAGGGGCCGGGTGGATCGCGGGAAGCCCACGGATGCCGGCCTGTTAAAACGGCAGATACAGAACAGCAGATTTTTACCTGCTCTTTGCTACGACGAACGATGCGAGCCAAAATCGACACGGTACGATAAAAAAGTCGGCTGTGGCAAAAAAATAATGGCGCAAGCATCAATTGGATTTGCTGAGCATTCAGCAGCATTTCCGAAGCATCTACAGGTACGACGAAACAGGCAACATGAAATCGACACGGTGTGATGAAGATTTACAAAATATTTTTAATTTCCTATAGTTAACAATGGGCAGAGGCGGCAAACTGCACTATCCTTGCAGAAATTAGTGATAGCCTTGAGAAACATACTTGGCTATATTGCAGATAAAGAGCGGTATTGGAAACATCAGCTTCCTCCATTGATTGACGCCCAACACCACCTATGCCTTCTCAAAATCCTTCCCTGCTGCCCCGCCTCACCACGCTGCTGACCATCAGCATCTGCTCGACGGTGGTCGTTATCGTGCTGGCTTTGCTGTTCATGGTGGACCACTTCGCGGTTGACTATGCACAAAAAGAAGCGCGGCAACGGCTACAGCAGCTGTCGTGGCAGATGCGCGATTCGCTGGACCTCGTTTTGCAAAAGGCTGTTGGCGACGTGCAGTTGCTGGCGCAACTGAGCCAGATCAAGGACGCCAAGGACCCCAAAGAAGTAGGCAGCATCCTCGACAGCCTGCAAAAAACCTTCCCTTCGTATGCGTGGATAGGCTTGGCCAACCCGGACGGCAAGGTGTTCGCCTCCACGCAGGCCTTGCTGGAAGGCCAGGATGTCAGCGAGCGCCCATGGTTCAAGAGCGGCAAGCTGGGTCTGTATGCGGGCGACTACCATCCGGCGCTGCTGCTGGAAAAGAAACTACCATACAGCGCAGACCCTTGGCGTTTTGTCGATGTCGCCATTCCCATCTACCGCACGGACGGCGCCAAACGCGGCATCATGGGCGTGCACCTGAGCTGGGGCTGGGCACGCGAGCTGGCCAAAAATCTGCTGGCGCCGACCGACAGCCAGTATGCGGTGGAGATCATGGTAGTACGCGAAGACAATACCGTTATCCTCGGCCCCAAGTCGCTGGAAGAAAAAAAGGTGATGTCGCACAGCATGGAACTATCGCGCAACGGCCAGACCGGCGCAGTAGCAGAGAGCTGGCCTGACGGCAACGACTACCTGACCGGCTACTCGCAGACAGGCCAGGCCAAGGACCGCCCCGGCCTCAAATGGAGCATCCTGGTGCGCCAGCCGGAAGCCGTGGCGCTGGCCGCATCACGCCAGCTGCGCCTGAATATCCTTCTGCTGGGTGGGGGCCTGGGTGTGCTGCTGGCCGGCATTGCCGCCTTGCTGGCGCGCCGCCTGGCAGAGCCGCTGAACCAGCTCAGCGCGGCGATAGAAAAACGCAGCAGCGGGCAGGCAGACCAGCAGATTCCCGTCGTCAATACCTTCCATGAGGCGCACGTGCTGTCGATGGCACTGACCCAGATGGTCTCCAGTGAAGAGCAGCATGTGCAGACGTTGCGCGCGCTGAATGAAAACCTGGAATCCACCGTTGCCGAGCGCACCCGTGAGATCGAAAACAAGGCCAGGGAGCTGGAAATAGTACTGGAACAGCAGCAAAGCACGCAACTGCGGCTGCAAGCGATTACGGACAATCTTCCTTCCGTCATCACCTATATAGATGCAGAGCAGCGCTATGTGTTCGTCAATGCGCATGCCACCAGCGTATTCGGCGTGATGCCGGACCGCATGCTGGGCAAGACGCTGAAGGAAATCAGCGGCGACAAAATTTATGCCGTGCTGCTACCGCATATAGAAGCGGCGCTGCGCGGAGAAAACGTGTCTTTCGAGATGGAGGGCCTAGGCGGCAGCCAGCGCAACTACCAGTTCAACTACATCCCCGCCAAAGACAGCAAGGGCAATGTAGAAGGTTTTTATGCAATGACCTTCGACATCACCGACCGCAAGCGGGTAGAGGCGATGAAAAATGAATTCGTCTCCACTGTCAGCCATGAACTGCGCACGCCGCTGACATCGATCAACGGCGCACTGAAGCTGATCGTCGGCGGCGTTGCCGGCGAAGTAGCGCCCAAGGCCCGGGAGCTGCTGACCGTGGCGCTGCGTAATGCAGACCGGCTGGTAAGGCTGATCAACGATATTCTGGATATAGAAAAAATAGAGTCGGGCAATATGGAGTTTGACCTGAAATCCAGCCAGCTGAACCTGCTGATACGGGATGCAGTCACCTCCAGCGAAGGCTTTGCAAGCCAGTACGGCGTGCGCGTCAATTTTCGCGATACCAGCGAAGACTTAGGCGACTTAGGCGGCTTAAGCGTCAGGGTGGACCGCGACCGCTTTGCGCAGGTACTGACCAATCTGCTGTCCAATGCCATTAAATTTTCTGAAACCGGCGGCGACGTTGATGTGCTGGTGGAAAACAAGGGCAAGACCGTCAAGGTGACCGTGGCGGATTACGGCAGCGGCATTCCGGCCGATTTCCACGATAAGATCTTCAAAAAATTTACGCAGGTAGACGGCTCCAATACCAAGAAAAAAGGCGGCACCGGGCTAGGCCTGAATATCTGTAAAACCATCATCGAACACATGCATGGGACCATCGGCTTCCGTTCTACAGCCGGGCTGGGTTCACAATTCTTCTTCGAGCTGCCTGTGGAGTAAAGCAGGCCGCCACTGCGGGCGAACGCCACTTCTGCAACACCGATAAATATATTTTTGCTAATTTTATCGGTTTATATATACTGTCAAAACACTGCTTTTGAACGGTTTTTTAGTCAACGCCTTTTCATGAGTGCATTCTAATGCGCTGGCTCTACATCAGCGGTTCCAAAGCCTGTGT
>JAYSKH010000007.1:0-7075 GCA_043726505.1 Undibacterium sp.
GCGGCTTTAGTGCTTCTATCTTGTCCAGCGCGCCTATCCATTCCAGCCGCGTCTGCCGGTTGGACTCGATCAGGAAGGGGTGGATGCCGTTATAGACGGCATCGCCCGCCAGCACCAGGCCGATGGACGGCACGTGCAACACGGTGGAATTGTCGGTATCAGTATGGCCGACATTGACGACTACCAGCTTGTTGCCTTCCAGGTCTATCTCATTGCCTTGCATCGGTTCCGCGACAGAAATTACATCAGACAGCTGATTGGGAAACAGCTTGCGCCAGCGCGCATCCAGCTTCTCTGGCGTGCTTTGCAATTTCATTGTTGCCACTACCTCTGGCGTGGCCAGCGCCTTCGCATTCGGGAAGCGGTCTTGCAGCACCTTCAGGCCGAAGAAGTGGTCGCCATGCGCATGCGTGACGTAGATGGCTTTCAGGTTTTTGCCCGTAGCGGCGATCTGGTCTGCCAGTGTATTGCATTGCGCCACGGTGAGAAAAGTGTCCACCAGCACGGCATCTCTTTCTCCATACACCAGCGTGGAAGAATTGGCGACCCACATCAGCGACTCTTTGCCGGGCGGCAGATCACGGCTCAGGCCGGGGCGGGTGGCGGTAAACACCTTGTAGCGCAGCGGTGTGGGCTTGCCCCCAAGGCTTGCTGCCATTGCTGCCCTCGTTGCTCCCACTCCCGAAAACAGCGGGACCATGGCGAGTGACGCCAGTTTCAATATATCGCGACGCTTCATTCCACACCTCTTATTAAAAAGCACATCCAAAGAAAAAGCCAAAGAGCTCAAGAGCCAAGCCAACAATGCATGGCTCTGATGCAAAACCCAGCCGGCGTTTTAAGCCTTCAATATAATCATGTTGATCAACATTATTAAGACTATAGGCAAGGAAAAGACGCTTGTCAACGAGATGATGAACAAAATTTAAAAAAGAGTTTTTGATAGAGATGCTGCTATAGAGGGCTAATAAACATGTTTAATATCATCATTGATCTGGAGTGAAGAAGCAGGTAAATTACAGTTTTAGGCAAGGAGAACCCGATGAAGGTCAGCCGCGAACAATATGAAGCCAACCAGCAGCGTATCCTGGAAGCAGCCGGCAAGCTCTTCCGCGAGCATGGTTATGATGCAGTGACGCTGGCTGAAGTGATGAAAGCAGCCG
This sequence comes from Undibacterium sp., assembly GCA_043726505.1. Classification (GTDB taxonomy): domain Bacteria; phylum Pseudomonadota; class Gammaproteobacteria; order Burkholderiales; family Burkholderiaceae_D; genus Undibacterium. The sequence goes on from JAYSKH010000007.1 coordinate 1,164, forward strand.
GGCTCACGCATGGCGGTTTCTATGGGCACTTCAAATCCAAGGATGACCTGATCGCGCAGGCGCTGGCCTTCCGCAACAGCAAGCCCAAGGCCGAGATCACCCCAGTCGCTTTTGCAGAAACCTACCTGACAGCGCGCCACCGCGCAGACCTTGCCGGCGGCTGCAATATTGCCGGGCTCGGTACTGAAACCGTGCGCCAGCCGCCGCCGGCACGGGCCGCGATGACGGACACGATACGCTCGCGCATAGAAGGTTTTGCGCGTAACTCACCCGGTAGCAGCGATGCTGAAAAGCGCCGCGTTGCTATCGCCAGCTGGTCGGCGATGGTGGGTGCGATGCTGATGGCGAGGGTGGTGGATGATGCCGCGCTGTCGGACGAGATCATTAATGAAACCAGGGCGCAGATTGCGGCGATGGCGGAGTCGGCGGGTGGGGATTGATGAGGGTGTAATTTGTCGCGTAGATGCCGGAGCATCGGCTTTGCGCGAATGCGGGCGTGTGTGGACGTGTGTGGACGTGTGCGAGGAAAGCGGTGCAATGCGCTACGCTTATTGCACGCTACCATGCAGCCCTAGCTAATATTATTTAGCCTTGGCCGTTGCCTCGGCTTGCAGGCGCTCATACTTTGCCATCAACTGTTCCGGCGTTTCGCGCCAGGCCGGGTTGAATGGAATGCAGGCCACAGGGCATACCTGCTGGCACTGCGGTTCATTGAAATGCCCCACGCATTCGGTGCATTTGTTGGGGTCTATCTCGTAGATCTCCTGCCCCATGTAAATTGCTTCATTGGGGCATTCGGGCTCGCATACATCGCAGTTGATGCAGTCGTCGGTAATCAGCAGTGCCATACAAACTCTTACTTTTAAAATCCGTCTTGCGGACCCGGCATTATTTGCCTTCGGTGGCCGCCAGCACTTTTTGCTGCAGCCATTTGTCCACGGACGGGAACACAAACTTGGAGACATCGCCGCCCAGCATCGCGATCTCGCGCACGATGGTGCCGGAGATAAACTGGTACTGGTCGGAAGGCGTCAGGAACAGGGTTTCGACATCCGGCAGCAGATAGCGGTTCATGCCGGCCATCTGGAACTCGTATTCAAAATCGGATACCGCGCGCAGGCCGCGCACGATGACGCGGGCGTCGTTCTTGCGGACAAAATCCTTCAGCAGGCCGGAAAAGCTTTCCACGCGCACGTTCGGATAATGGCCCAGCACTTCATTGGCAATTGTCAGGCGCTCTTCCAGGGAAAAGAAAGGCTTTTTGTTCTTGCTGTCGGCAACGCCCACCACCAGCGTATCAAACAAACCGGATGCGCGGCGCACCAGGTCTTCGTGCCCACGCGTCAGTGGATCAAATGTACCCGGGTAAACGGCTGTGACCATCTTCTCTCCCTCTTATTGTCATGATGTGCGCATCATGCATGCCGGTTCACCGCTTTGTAGCAGAACAGGCAATGAAAGCAGGTCAGCGTCAGCAAGAACATACAGCAGGCAAGCTCCCTTGCCCATATTCCTGATGATCTGATCAGCTCAATTATCGCCGTCTTTTTTGCACCAAAATGATGAATTAAGACGCCATAAACCACGATGCACCAATATATATCCGGGCATTATGCCTGAATTTCAGGCAGCGCACCGCGCTAATTATTGCGCTGCAGTATATGGAAATATACGCTACCTGCGTGATCGGCGCGCAGCACGCTCCAGCCGTCCAGCATGGCTATCGTATCCTCATCCACCTCTTCGCCATCCATCGGCACCTCTGATTCCACGTAGACAATGCCCTTCGGACCCAGCAATTCGGCGCAGTACGGCAGTATCTTGGGCAGCAGGCCCAGCTTGTACGGCGGGTCCAGGAAGATCAGGTCAAATTTCTGCGCGCGCCCTGCCATGGACTGCACTACCGTCAGCGCATCGGCGCGCAGCAGCGTTACCTGCACGGCCTGCAGTTTCTGCTTGACGGCATCCAGCTGGCGGAAGGCCGGCGTGTGGTACTCCACCATGGTCACGCTGCCCATGCCGCGGCTGGCCGCTTCAAAACCGAGCGCGCCGCTGCCGGCAAACAGATCCAGCGCGTTCAGCTGCGCCCAGGAGCCGTCCATCAAATGGCCCAGCCAGTTGAACACGGTTTCACGTACACGGTCTGGAGTGGGGCGCAGGCCCTCTGCCTCCACCACGGCCAGCGGCGTGCGCTTCCATTGTCCGCCGATAATACGTACCTGCTGAGGCGCGCGCGTGGTTGGCCGGGGCTGCTGTTTTTTGGGTGCTGCTTTCATGTATGGAATAAGGTAGTGGAGGTGTTAGGCGGATGATGCAAAATTATCACCAAACCCCTGCATGCGGTTTGGGGGATCATCACGCTCTGTTAGAATGCTAGGCATTGTAGCTTTTTGCCGTCATTGATGCAGGCAAAAACTGCCCACCAACCGCAATCGCTCCCCTATTCGATGTTTAGCTTTTTCAAGAAAAAACCCAAAGAAGAACCGGCCCCGGCACCTGTGCCGCCGGTGCAACCCCAGGTATCCCCCGCAGCAGCGCCCCAGCACGTAGCACCGCAACCTGCTGCTTCCGCGCCTGTTGCGCCTGTTGCGCCTGTCGCCCCGGTTATCCCTGCCGCCCCTGCTGCCGTCGTTGTGCCGGAGCCTGCATCTGCACCGACAGCCGCGGCACCCGAACAGAAACGCTCGTGGCTGTCACGGCTGAAGGCCGGCCTGTCCAAGACTTCATCCACACTGACAACGCTGTTTGTTGGCGCGCGCATTGATGATGATCTGTATGAAGAACTGGAAACGGCGCTGCTGGTGTCCGATGCCGGTGTGGAAGCGACGCAGTACCTGCTGGATGCGCTGAAGAAAAAGGTCAAGGAAGACAAACTGACTGAAGGCGAACAGGTCAAGGCTGCACTGAAGACGCTGCTGCTGGACCTGCTGACGCCTTTGCAAAAACCGCTGGAACTGGGCCGCTACCAGCCGCTGGTGACGATGATTACCGGCGTCAACGGCGCCGGCAAGACTACAACCATAGGCAAGCTAGCCAAGCATCTGCAAACCCATAACCAGTCTGTGGTGCTGGCAGCCGGCGACACCTTCCGTGCCGCCGCCCGTGAGCAGCTGACGATCTGGGGCGAGCGCAACAACGTGACGGTAATCGCGCAGGAATCCGGCGACCCGGCAGCGGTGGCCTTTGATGCGGTGGCATCTGCCAAGGCGCGCGGCACCGATGTAGTGATGATCGATACCGCAGGCAGGCTGCCGACGCAGCTGCACCTGATGGAAGAACTGAAAAAGATCAAGCGCGTCATCGCCAAGGGCATGGACAGCGCACCGCATGAAATATTACTGATCATAGACGGCAACACCGGCCAGAACGCTTTGGCGCAGGTCAAGGCCTTTGATGATGCGCTGGGCCTGACCGGCCTGGTCATCACCAAGCTGGACGGCACTGCCAAGGGCGGCGTGCTGGCGGCGATTGCCAAAACCCGCCCGGTGCCGGTATATTTCATCGGCATCGGCGAACAGATAGAAGATCTGCAGCCGTTTAATGCGCAGGAATTTGTCGACGCTCTCTTAAATTGAACTGAACTTAGCTGAACGGACTCCACTAGCCTATGATCGAATTCCGTAATGTGTCCAAGGAATATTCGCGTGATGTGTTTGCATTGCGCGATGTATCACTGTCCATCGCGGCAGGCGAGCTGATCTTCCTGGCCGGCCCTTCGGGCGCGGGTAAATCGACACTGCTGAAAATGATCGCCGGTGTGGAAAAACCCAGCAGCGGCACCGTCAGCGTCAACGGGCAAGACATAGGCAAACTTAAAAGCGGCAGCCTGCCCTACCTGCGCCGCAAGCTGGGGTTGATCTTGCAGGAACAGAAGCTGCTGCTGGACCGCAGCGTGCTGGCCAATGTGATGCTGCCGCTGGTGGTCACCGGCGCTTCCGCCAGCGAGGCAGAAAGCCGCGCGCGCGCCGCGCTGGAAAAAGTCAGCCTGGGCGACAAGGCATATGCATTGCCGCAGGCGCTGTCCGGCGGCGAACAGCAGCGCGTGGCGATTGCCCGCGCCATCGTTAACCGGCCGCAGATCATCCTGGCTGATGAGCCGACCGCCTATCTGGACCGCGACAACGCCAACAAGGTACTGAGCGCATTGAAGGCTTTCCAGAGCGCCGGCGTAACCTGCATCATTTCCAGCCATGACGAGCAGTTTCTGGACAAGGCCAGCCGCGTGATCTACCTCAGCGACGGTGTAGTCACCGATTCCTGGCACTCTGCCGTGGCCGCCTGAGCCTGCCTTTTGCGCTGCACATAATAAAATCGATATGGGGTTGAAACGATGAGAGTCTGGTTCCGTCAGCACAGTTTTGCATTGAAAAGCGCGTGGTCGCACCTGCGGGTGAGCCCAGGCAACTTCCTGTTCAATGTGCTGGTGGTGGCGATTGCGCTGGCATTGCCTATTGCCGGACTTACCTTGATAGAGAACGTGCGCCCGGTGTCATCGCAGCTATCGATAGAACCCGAGATCAGCATTTTCATGCTGCCGGCCACGCCGCGCGCCACGGCGACCGCGCTGTCGGTACCGCTGAAAAAAATACTGAAGGATGCCAACGTCAGCGCGCGCGTGAACTTTGTCACCAAGGACAAGGCGCTGGCGGCGATAGAAGAAACCTCCAGCCTGGCCGAAGTGCTGTCCACCTTGGGCGGCAACCCGTTGCCGGATGCGTATGTCGTGTCGCTGGCCAATGCCGATGCGGCCAAGGTGGATGCGCTGGCGCAGCAACTGAAGACACTGCCCGACGTGGACGTGGTGCAGGTGGATTCGGCCTGGGTCAAGCGGCTGGCGGCACTGGTGCAGGTATTACAGCTTTCATTATTGTTCCTGGCGGCAACTCTGGCGGTGGTCGTTATCGTTGTGGTGTTTAATGCCACGCGGCTGCAGGTGATCTCGCATCAGGCGGAAATCACCGTGGCCAAGATGCTGGGCGCGACCAATAGCTTTATCCATCGCCCTTATTACTATACCGGTGCACTGCTGGGCCTGCTGGCCGGCGCGGCCGCGCTGGGGCTGATCGCCGTATCACTGCAGCCGCTGAATCAGGCCATTGCCGAGTTCGCCAAGCTGTATGCGTCTGAATTTCACCTGGTGCCACTGGGCGCGCTGCCCAGCGTGGCCCTGCTGGCGGTGAGCACGGTGCTGGGCCTGTGCGGCGCCTTCCTTTCCGTACGCCGCCAGTTGTCTCGCGCGAATTAGCAGATTTGCGCATCCCCGCGCATACCGGCCATATCCAGCACCTCTGCCGTATCCACGGCTCATGTCCGCCTGACTATTGATATTAATGCGCACGAACCCAATATCGGTCTGTGCGTGGCGTAGCGCACCGCGCGTCCTACAATTTCGCCTTAATATTCACCCGTAGATGCAACTTTCCGCCATTTCTTCACTCTAAGTTGTATAGCGAATCCAAATTGGCTGCTGGAAACTGATAGCAATTTATCTATTGTTAGCATATGAATTTGGAGTATTAGCACTCAAACCGAGAGAGTGCTAATATAGTGGTTAGAAATGGTCGGTTACGGTTTAGTAATTAAACTAAACTGTTTTTCACCGGCGGCAATGAGGAGGAAGAATGACTAATTCAGCAACACACCCCGTGATGCAATCTTCGGACAACACAGCGCTGGCACTTGGTTTTACTGGGACGCTCGGTAATATCGATGCCTATATTTCCGCTGTCAATCGCCTGCCTATGTTGACCCATGAGCAAGAGATTGATCTGGCTAAAAAACTCAGCCAAAACAATGATTTGAATGCTGCGCAGCAGCTGGTTCTGTCGCATCTGCGCCTGGTGGTGTCTATCGCCCGCGGCTACCTGGGCTATGGCCTGCCGCATGCAGACCTGATCCAGGAAGGCAATATC
>JAYSKH010000008.1:0-2912 GCA_043726505.1 Undibacterium sp.
GGGCGTTCTGCGGGGTCAACCAGCGTGACAAACTGCAGGCGTTGCTGCTCTACAGGCGCCCCCTGCGCCGTCAGCGGCAATATCAAAGGCGCAACAGAAGCAATCAGGGAGCCCAGAAGAGCTAATCGGGCAGTAGTGCGGAGCGGCCTCGGCCAGATAGATGCAGTATTGAAGTTCCAGAGCTTTGCCGGACAGGTTGTCATCTTGGATAGCAATTGGCGTAGTGTCAGGGTATCAGCTTAACATAATCATATGAGAGGCCTGTTTTCCCTCAAGAAAGGCCCGGCGAATTCGACTTACGCTCCAAGAACCGCTAAACTGGCACCCTTTCGCATAAAGCATTCATACCGTGTCTGACATCACTCCCCGCACCGAAACCGCAGAAACCGCAGAAATCCTGGAGACAGCAGAAAACAGGCATGTTTCCAGCGATCTTATCATCCGCGAAGTCGCGCGTCGCCGTACTTTCGGCATTATTTCTCACCCGGATGCCGGTAAAACCACGCTGACCGAGAAACTGCTGATGTTTTCCGGTGCGATCCAGCTGGCAGGCACCGTCAAGGCGCGCAAAAGCGGCCGCCATGCAACGTCGGACTGGATGGAGATTGAAAAGCAGCGCGGCATTTCCGTCGCGAGCTCGGTCATGCAGTTTGAATACCGCGACCACGTCGTCAACCTGCTCGACACGCCGGGCCACCAGGACTTCTCCGAAGATACCTACCGCGTGCTAACAGCGGTTGACTCTGCGTTGATGGTGATTGATGCGGCCAAGGGTGTGGAAGAACAGACGATCAAGCTGCTGAACGTGTGCCGCATGCGCAACACGCCCATCATCACTTTTGTCAACAAGATGGACCGCGAAACACGTGATCCGCTGGAACTGCTGGACGAGCTGGAGTCGGTGCTGAAGATACAGTGCGCGCCCGTGACCTGGCCTATCGGCATGGGCAAGACTTTCCGCGGTGTGTACCACATCCTGCGCGACGAGATCATGCTGTTTGCCGCCGGCAGCGACCGCGCTGACCAGCAGTTTGAAGTGCTGAAGGGCATCGATAATCCAAGGCTGGCGGAGATGTTCCCGCTGGAGATAGAACAGCTGAAAATGGAAGTGGAGCTGGTGCACGGCGCGTCGAATCCTTTCGATCTGGATGCTTTCCTGTCGGGTACGCAGACACCGGTTTTCTTCGGTTCAGCGATCAATAACTTCGGCGTGCGCGAAATCCTGAATGCGCTGCTGGACTGGGCGCCTGCGCCGCGCCTGCGCGATGCGACAGTGCGCGCGGTGGAGCCGGTGGAAGTGCCGTTCTCCGGCTTCGTGTTCAAGATCCAGGCCAATATGGATCCTGCGCACCGCGACCGCATTGCCTTCCTGCGCGTGTGTTCGGGCCGCTTTGAGCGCGGCATGAAACTCAAGCATCTGCGGCTGAACCGCGACATCAAGGTATCCAGCGTCGTCACCTTCATGGCGTCCAGCCGCGAGCAGGTGGAAGAGGCGTATGCGGGCGACATCATCGGCTTGCCCAACCACGGCAACATGCAGATCGGCGACAGTTTTTCCGAAGGCGAACTGCTGCAATTTACAGGCATCCCGTATTTTGCGCCGGACTTCTTCCGTACCGCGCGTATCCTGAATCCGATGAAGACCAAGCAGTTGCAAAAAGGCTTGCAGCAGCTGGGTGAAGAGGGTGCAGTGCAGGTCTTCAAGCCGGTCAATAGCGGCGATCTGGTGTTGGGCGCGGTTGGCGTGCTGCAGTTTGAAGTGGTTGCCAGCCGCCTGAAAAATGAATACGGCGTTGATGCGGTATTTGAAGGCACCAGCATCAGCAGCGCCCGCTGGGTAACCTGCGAAGACAAGAAGATGCTGGCTGATTTCGAGAGGTCCAGTGCCGGCCACAACCTGTCGCATGATGCAGCAGGCAATCTGGCCTACCTGGCGACGTCAGGCGTCAACCTGCGACTGACGCAGGAGCGCTGGCCGCAGGTCGTATTCCATGCGACGCGTGAACACGCAGCCAAGCTGGATTAAACTCAAGCTTTAGCCGACACAGCCAGTCCCCATGCTGAAACCGGTTTGCCGGTTTCAGCATGCGTGTTTTATTCCCGCTCTCTCAGTTCCCTCTTCATACGAAATTCTCTGGTATTGCAATTCGCGCAATGCGGTGTATTTGCGCGATAATGTGCGCTGTCAGCTTATTTCCCTGCCAGTCATACTGGTTTATCCACCGGAGGAATTCATGAGCAGCATCAGCCACCTTATCCAGGGACATACCCGCGACATCGGTTTTCCGGTGAAGCGCCTGCTTCCCTCGATGGAAGCCAGGACCGTAGGGCCCTTCGTATTCTTTGACCACATGGGCCCGGTGTCTTTCGACAGCGGCACCACCGAAGGCGATGTGCGGCCGCATCCGCATATCGGCCTGGCAACCGTGACCTATCTGTTCTCCGGCGCGATGATGCACAGGGACAGCCTGGGCAGCGTGCAGTTGATCACGCCGGGCGACGTCAACTGGATGTCTTCCGGTTGCGGCATCGTGCATTCGGAACGCATTCCCGAAGAAATTCGCGCGCAGGGCGCTGTGGTGCAGGGTTTGCAGATGTGGGTTGCGCTGCCGCAAAAAGACGAAGAAATGAATCCCGGCTTCTGGCATTACCCTGCAGCGGATTTGCCGTCATTCGATGTCGGCAGCGCCAAGGTACATCTGCTGGCGGGTACGGCTTTTGGCTACACGTCACCGGTAAAGGCGCATAGCCCCACGCTGTACGCCGCCATCACGCTGCAAAGCGGCGGCACGCTACAGGTTCCAGCAGACTATGTTGAACGTGCGGTGTATGTGGCAATAGGCTCCGCCACCGTGGATGGCCAGGAACTGGCCGCTGGAACGCTGGCGGTACTGGAGCAAGGCGCTGTCGTT
>JAYSKH010000009.1:0-7399 GCA_043726505.1 Undibacterium sp.
TTGCGCGACCAGATGCCCAGGTGGGCCATGAAGATGTCGCCATCCTTCAGGTGATCCAGCGCACGTTTCAGCAGCAGCGGATTGCTCCACTTTTCGCTAGGCAATTCGTTGCCGGAAAAACCGGCCGCTGGCCATGCCACATGCGCATAGCCGCAGGCCTCGCCTGCCTTTTGCAGGTTGGGTGTCAGCTTGCCGCCTGGCGCACGCCAGTAATGGTCTATGTGTGTGCCGGTCAGTTGCTGGAAGCGCTGGTCAACGCGTTTCATCTCTTCACAGTACTGCTGCGGACTCCAGTCCAGCAGCTTGCCTGCCTGCGCACCGAATTGCGGCTTGACCTGGATGTGCCCATTGGGCAGGTCGCGCACAGCGTACACATGGTCGAAAGTATGGGTGCCAAATGCATGGCCATCCGCCACCAGGCCGCGCCAGTAAGGCGCCCAGCTAGTATCAAGCGAGTAATCGCCGTTGATGGTTTTTTCGTTGGCCATGAAAAAAGTGGCCTTGATGTGCTGCTCGCGCAAAGTCTTGGCAATAAATTCCGCCTGCGACTGGCTGCCTGTATCAAAAGTCAGGTAGATCGTTCCCTTGCATTCGGCGCCAGCCAGTGCAAAGGCCGGCTGCATCAGGCCTGCGGTCACGCAGGCTGCAAGGAAAGCTTTCATTGATCGTCTGTGTTGAAACTACTCGTTAAATGCGGGGGGCGCTATTCAGGAAAAACACGCCATGCGGGGAACGTCCGACCGGGATCAGCTTGATGACCTTTTTGCTCGCCACATCGATCACTGCCACTTTTTTGATCCAGCGCAGCGTGACCCACAGGGTCTTGCCGTCGTCTGTCAGTTCCATACAGTCTGGACCGCCGGGTACAGGAATAGTTCCCACATTTTCCAGCGTGTTCTGGTCAATGATGTTGATCGTATTGGAAATGCGGTTGGATACAAACGTATAGCGCTTGTCGCCAAAGGCGCGGAAATTATGCGCACCAGCGCCGGCCTTAATGCGTTTGACGGTTTTTTGCGTGCGCCAGTCGATGACTTCGACGTAATCGCTGCCCATGATGCCGACCAGCAGGTATTTGTCGTCCGGCGTCATCGCGATACCTGCAGGCACCTTGCCCACCGGCATCGTCCATTTAACTTTCTGGCTGGCCAGGTCAATGGCGGAAATCTGGTCGCTGCCCTGCTGGGTAATGAAAACCGTGGTGCTGGCAGCGTCAAACGCCATATGGCTAGGCAGCTTTGCCAGCGGCACACGCTTGGCCAGCGTCAGTTCCTTGCCGTCATAGTGGTACACGTCCACCCTGTCGAGCCGCAGCGAATTCGATACAAACCATTTCTGGTCTGGTGAAAAACCGATCTGGTAAGGATCGGCGATATCCTTGACACGCCTTTGGATCTGTCCGGTTTTGGGATCAAGGAAAACGAGTTCATCGCCAACCGCATTGGCAACGATCAGCGATTTATTGTCTGGTGTAGCCATCAGGTGATGCGGCTCTTTGCCGACGGCAAAGGTGCTGAGTTCCTTGTAGGTAGTCTGGTCCAGCAGGCTGACGGTCGCATCGCGCGAATTCAGGACTACCACCACATTCGAATTACTCGCCGCATGGGCGCCAACTAGGGAACTGCAGAGCGACAAGACAACCGACAACCAGAGGAAACGACTACGCATGAATAAATACCGCTTTAAATTGATGACTGATAGTATTTTACCCCGCATGTTGCGCCAAATTTAATTTTGAGAACAATTTCTCACTTTTTTTACCTTCTTTTGCGAAATATCAAATAATTTAACAGTGGCCCCTGTGTAAACGGCGGCATTACGGCAGACGGCACTGGTTTTTTAGGGCTTACTGCTATTGAGGAAATGCGTTCTATACTACAATTGCGCCAGTTTCAGATCACATTGAGGAAATAAGAATGTCTACAATTACTACTCCGTCCGGCCTGCAATACGAAGACGTCACAGTCGGCGCCGGCGATGAAGCCAAAGCAGGCGACCACGTCGTCGTGCACTACACAGGCTGGCTGCAAAACCCTGACGGCAGCGCTGGCAAGAAGTTTGATTCAAGCAAGGACCGTAATGATCCTTTCTCTTTCCCACTGGGCGCAGGCCACGTGATCAAGGGCTGGGATGAAGGCGTGCAAGGCATGAAAATCGGCGGCACCCGCCTGCTGACCATCCCTTCCGACCTAGGCTATGGCGCCCGTGGTGCAGGTGGTGTTATTCCTGGCAATGCAACACTGATTTTTGAAGTGGAATTGCTGGGCGTGTAATACCGTCACCCACAAACGTGCAAAGTAAAAAGGCTCCGGATTCCGGAGCCTTTTGTTTATCTGCATTACCTTACAACAATCATTCCTTGATGAAATGCTCGCGGTAGTATTTCAGTTCTTCGATTGATTCAATGATGTCAGCCAGCGCCGTGTGTTTCTGGTGTTTCTTGAAACCACTGGCCAGTTCCGGCTTCCAGCGCTTGCACAATTCTTTCAATGTGGAAACATCCAGGTTGCGGTAATGGAAGAACGCTTCCAGTTTCGGCATACCACGCGCCATGAAGCGCCTGTCCTGGCAGATGGTATTGCCGCACATTGGAGACTTGCCCGCAGGAACGTATTTTTTCAAAAATTCAATCAACGCCACTTCAGCATCGGCTTCGCTTACCGTGGATGCCTTGACTTTGTCGATCAGGCCGGAACGGCCATGCGTGCCCTTGTTCCATGCATCCATCTTGTCCAGCGTTTCGTCCGACTGGTGGATCGCAAATACCGGGCCTTCGCCAAGGATATTCAACTGGGAGTCTGTCACCACGACGGCAACTTCAATGATGCGGTCGTTATCCGGGTCCAGGCCGGTCATTTCCATGTCCAGCCACACCAGGTTAAATTCGTTCGGTTTGGCCGGCGGCGTATTAGTTACCGGCGCAATTGCTTGATCATCCGCAGCTTGTGACATAATTCTTCCCTTATTCTAAAAAATGGCAGCTTTTCAGGCTAGTCCATCGCTTATTTGGCCCTTGTGCAGGACCGGATAGCGTGGCGCATAATAGCCGAACAGCTTCCGATATCGCATTTTCTCACAGGCATCGCATGTATTCACTGGCATTTTCTGTTTTATTCATTGTTTTCCTGCTGCTGACACTGGCAGTGCGTTTTTGGCTGAGCTCCCGCCATATCAAGCACATTCTGCGGCACAGGCAGGCAGTGCCGGCAGAGTTTGCGGAAAAAATCCCGCTGGCAGCGCACCAGAAGGCGGCGGACTACACCGTTGCCAAAACCAAGTTCGGCATGCTGGCCATGGTGTTTAATGCCGCAGTGCTGATCGGCTTCACGCTGTTCGGCGGCCTGCAGTGGCTCAGCGTGGAAATCGTCCACCTCACCGGACCCGGCATGGGTTACCAGATCAGCCTGCTGGCAGCGTTTGCCATCATCAGCAGTCTGCTGGAGTTGCCGTTTGATTACTATAGCCAGTTTGTGCTGGAAGAAAAATTTGGTTTCAACAAGATGTCGCTCGGCCTGTTTTTCGGGGATATGCTGAAGAGCGCAGGTTTGGGCGCAGCAATCGGCTTGCCGCTGATCTGGGTCGTGCTGACGCTGATGGAAAAATCAGGCGACCTGTGGTGGCTGTATGCGTGGATAGTGTGGAGCGCCTTCCAGCTGCTGATGATGGTCATCTTCCCTACCGTCATCGCCCCGCTGTTCAACAAATTTACGCCGCTGTCGGATGACGCGCTGCGCAGCCGCATTGAGGACCTGATGCAGCGCGTGGGCTTTGCCTCCAAGGGCCTGTTCGTCATGGACGGCTCCAAGCGCAGTGCCCACGGCAATGCCTACTTCTCAGGCTTCGGCGGCGCCAAGCGTATCGTCTTCTTCGATACCTTGCTGGCACGCCTTGCTCCGCAGGAAATTGAAGCCGTACTGGCACATGAGCTGGGCCACTTCAAGCTCAAGCACATCGTCAAGCGCATCGTTGTTATGTTTATCGTGTCGCTCGGCTTTCTGGCCTTGCTGGGTTTTCTGAAGCAGCAGCTATGGTTCTTTACCGGCCTGGGAGTGGAACCGATGCTGCTGGCAAGGAACGATGCAATGTCGCTGATCCTGTTCATGCTGAGCCTGCCGGTATTTACCTTCCTGCTGTCTCCGCTGACGTCCATCAGTTCACGCAAGCATGAGTTCGAGGCCGATGCGTTTGCCGCCAAATACACCAATGCCGGCGATCTGGTTGCCGCACTGGTCAAACTGTATGAGGACAACGCCTCCACGCTGACGCCGGACCCGCTGCATTCCGCTTTTTACGATTCGCACCCGCCCGCATCGGTGCGCATCCACAAATTGACCGCCGCTTGATAGCGGCTGATTTACCGGGTTTACATACTATTTACAAGACAGACATCATGATCAAAACTTCAGACCTGCTGGCAAAAAAATGCCAGCACACAGAAACCGCGCTGGACGACGCCAGCCTGCCCATCTACCTGGCCGCAACGCCGGGCTGGCAGCAGCAGGGTCCGCGCATCGTCAAGACCTATGAATTCAAGAACTATTATGAGACGCTGGCTTTCGTCAATGCGATTGCCTATGTGATCCACGTCGAAGACCACCATCCGGAACTGGTCGTCACTTATAACCGCTGCGTGGTGAAGTTTGATACGCACACCGTCAACGGCGGCAAAGGCGGCATCTCCGAAAACGACTTTATCTGCGCCGCCAAGGTGGATACCGTGCACCAGCAGACCTTCTGCTGATGGCTGCAGCTCAGAATCGGACTCAGAGCCAGAATCAGAGTCAGCGCCTGAAACAGGCCCCCAAGGCAACCGGCACCGTCATCGCCGCGCATGGCCGCCACTACCTGGTGCAGGCTGGCGACATCAAGCTGCATTGCGTCACCCGTGGCAAGAAGAGCGATGTCGCCGTTGGCGATATCGTCGAATATCAGCTGACATCAAAGAACCAGGGCGTCATCGAGGCGATCACGCCGCGTACTACCCTGCTGTACCGCTCCGACCAGTACAAATCCAAGATGCTGGCCGCCAACCTGACGCAGCTATTCATTGTCGTAGCGACCGAGCCCAGCTTTGCAGACGACCTGGTATCGCGCGCGCTGGTGGCGTCTGAATCTTCCGGCATCAAACCGCACATCATCCTGAACAAGACCGACGTCACTGCACTGTTGCCGCGGGCCAGGGAAAGAGTTGCGCTGTATGCGGGATTGGGCTACCCGGTGCATGAGGTGTCCGTCACTGCCGCGCCCGACTCCACACGCACCACGCTGCTGGCCTTGCTGGAAGGACAAAGCACGATTTTGATCGGCCAGTCAGGCATGGGGAAATCTTCGCTGATCAACCTGCTGATCCCGGACGCCGAGATCGCCACGCGTGAGATTTCTGCGGCGCTGGATACCGGCAAGCACACGACCACGTTCACCCGCCTGTATCAGATGGATGCGCAATCGGCTGTCATCGATTCACCGGGGTTTCAGGAGTTTGGCTTGCACCATCTCAGCGAAGGCATGCTGGAACGCGCCTTTCCAGAATTTTTGCCGCACCTAGGACATTGCAAGTTCTACAACTGCCACCACCATGCCGAACCCGGCTGCGCCATACTGGCAGCGGTAAAGAGCGGTGACATCGCAGAAATGCGGCATGATCTGTTTGAACAACTGGTGCATGAGGCGGCGCAGACCATGGGCTACCTGCGCTAAAAAAGAACGGGCACGGGCTGGCAAATTAATGCGATGCGACGGGCAGAAAATGGCTGCCGCAAGCCAAGAAAATTTGCCTAAATCCGCATGGCCCGTTTTTTGTTCAGCGCCATGATTCTTAATTTATGTCGGAAAACGTCAATAAATCCCTTATAATGAAGCAGTTATAATCAAGCGGCAGCAAATTTACTCTTGCTGCCGATTCCTTTTATGGCTATCAAACATTTTCTGCAGTTTTCCGACTTCACGCTGGACGAGTTCGAGTATGTAATGGAACGTGCGCGCGTCATCAAGCGCAAATTCAAGAATTACGACATCTATCATCCTTTGCTGGACCGTACGCTGGTCATGATTTTTGAAAAAAATTCGACCCGCACCCGCTTGTCTTTCGAGGCCGGCATGCACCAGCTCGGCGGCGCCGCCATCTACCTGAATACCCGCGACAGCCAGCTGGGCCGCGGCGAACCTGTGGAAGATGCCGGCCAGGTCATGTCGCGCATGTGCGACATCATCATGATCCGTACCTTCGGCCAGGACATCATCGAGCGCTTCGCCGCCAACTCGCGCGTGCCCGTCATCAACGGCCTGACCAATGAACACCATCCTTGCCAAGTATTTGCCGATGTCTTCACTTATGTGGAACACCGCGGCTCCATCACCGGAAAGACGGTTGCCTGGATAGGCGACGCCAATAACATGCTGTATTCATGGCTGCAGGCGGCACAGGTATTCGGCTTCCACCTGAACGTGTCCACGCCTAAAGGCTATGATCTGGATGCCAAGCTGGTGGACCCGGCCAACAAGAACTACACCTTATTCGACAGCCCATCGGACGCCTGTGCAGGCGTTGACCTGGTCAATACCGACGTGTGGACCAGCATGGGTTATGAAGAAGAGAATCAGGCGCGCCTGAAAGCCTTCGACGGCTGGATCGTTGATGAAGCCAAGATGGCAAGAGCAAAACCGGATGCGCTGTTCATGCACTGCCTGCCCGCGCACCGTGGCGAGGAAGTATCTGCCGGCGTCATCGACGGCCCGCAATCGGTGGTCTGGGATGAGGCAGAAAACCGCCTGCATATCCAGAAAGCACTGCTGGAATACCTGGTCGTTGGCAAGATAGACGAGAAATAAAAGCGGCAATGAAGAAGCAAGTAAATGCAGCGCATGAAGACACTGCGCAGCATGTGTAAAAATTAATACCCACTGCAATATCGGAAAGCAAATCATGAGCGACATTAAAAAGGTAGTACTCGCCTACTCGGGCGGTCTGGACACTTCAGTCATCCTGAAATGGCTGCAGGACAATTATCAGTGCGAAATCGTCACCTTCACCGCCGACCTCGGCCAGGGCGAAGAGCTGGACCCGGCACGCGCCAAAGCGATCAAATTCGGCATCAAGCCTGAGAACATCTATATCGACGATGTACGCGAAGAATTCGTCCGCGATTTCGTCTTCCCTATGTTCCGCGCCAACACCATCTATGAAGGCGAATACCTGCTGGGCACATCGATTGCCCGCCCGCTGATCGCCAAGCGCCTGATCGAAATCGCCAGGGAAACCGGCGCCGACGCCATTTCTCACGGCGCTACCGGCAAGGGCAACGACCAGGTGCGTTTTGAGCTGGGCGCGTATGCGCTGATGCCAGGCGTCAAGATCATTGCGCCATGGCGTGAATGGGATCTGCTGTCGCGCGAAAAACTG
>JAYSKH010000010.1:0-17361 GCA_043726505.1 Undibacterium sp.
GGCAGCTATCGCGTGCAGCTGAGCGGCCCCACTGCCATCAATGATTCGCCGGCCGGCAGCGGCGCCAGCTTCAGCAAGGGCTATGCGCTTGCCAACGGCACTTATACTGGCAGCGTTACAGCAAGCGACAACGGCACCGGCCTCACTTCCGCTGCATGCAGCATTCCGCAGTTCCTGGTCGGCCCGCCTCCAGCGATTTTGCCGCCCGCCGGCCTGGCTGCAGGCACCACTACCGCCAGCACCGTGCCTTTGACATGGAATGCCGTCAGCGGCGCCGCCGGTTACAACATCTACCGCAACGGCGTCAAAGTAACCGCTACTCCGCTGACCACGACGTCATACACCAGCACCGGGCTGGCAGCCAGCACAACCTACAGCTTCCAGGCGTCTTCAGTCGGTTCCGGCTCGGTGGAAAGTGCATTGTCGGGTGTCGTATCGGCCACTACCAAAGCGGCGTTCACGTGTACCACGACCAATGCCAGCAACTACGCACACGTGCAGGCCGGGCGCGCGCATGACAGCGGCGGCTACGCACTGGCCAACGGCTCCAACCAGAACATGGGACTGGACAACCTGTTCTATACCGCCACGCTGGCGCAGACCTCGGCCGGGTACTACGTCATCGGCAATTGCCCGTAGCTCGGGCGTGCAGCCGTGCCATGTGATCCGCCATCACACCGGCGGGGCAGTGGCGGCGGATACTCCGTAGCCCCGGCTACGGAGTATCCGTTTTTACAAGGAACGCAGGCATACATGAAGCCGATGAAGCGAAAATACGGATTTACGCTGGTGGAGCTGCTGGTGGCGGTTTCGGTGTTGGCGATCATCGCCGTACTGGGCTGGCGTGGGCTGGATGTCATCATCCGTTCACGCGACAGCCTCACCTCTGAACTGGAAAAGGCGCATGGTATCCAGTTGGCATTTGCGCAGATGGAAAGCGATTGTGAGCACCTGATCAGTTATTCCACACTGCCCAACCGCGCGCCGCTGGTGGTGGCGCAGAACCGGCTGGTGCTGGTACGCAATGTGTTTACAGACAATCAGCCTTCCCGCGTGCAGGTAGTGGCCTACCATTTGCGCGACGGCGTCTTGTCGCGCCGCGAATCTGCAGCGACACGCGACCTGGCGATGCTGGACACTTTATGGCAAGCGGAAGCCGCCGATATCAAGAATAACCGCGATGTCGTGCTTCAGACCGGCGTCGCCACCATGGCAGTGCGCGTATGGCTCAATGACGGTGCCGGATGGCGCCAGCCCGGCATCGATGTGACTCCTGCGAGCGGCGCTACGCCGGCAGGACTGGAAGTAATGTTACAGACACAGGGCGCGGCACGCGGCATGAGCAAAGTATTTTTGCTGGGTGCGCAGTAGTGACTTGAGCGCTTGCAACGCAGATTCGCAGCCGATCACGATCCGGATGCTGGCGCTCTTTTTCAAGCCTTTTTCAAGCCTTTTTCAAACTTTTCAGCACCTCCAGCTTGCCCAGCTCTTCCGCCGCATGCTCAAGGAAAGCACGTAGTTTCGGCGCCATGTAGCGGGCGCTGGAAACAACCAGACTCACCGGCAACGCTTCGGGTTCCCAATCCGACATCAGTCTCACCAGGCTGCCGCGGGCCAGGTCGTCCGCCACCTGATAACTCAGAGGACGGCACAGGCCGCGGCCGGCGCGCACCGCATACAGCATTGCATCCACATCATTGACCAGCAACCGTGGTGCAATCCGCACCGGATGGTCGCGGCCGGCATGGCGGAAACGCCATTCCGGTGCCGAGCGCAGGCTGGTGGGATGGATCAGGTCGTGGCCGGCGAGATCCTCCGGCGTTTCGGGCGCGCCGCGCCTGGCAAGATAATCGGGGCTGGCCACCAGCAGCCGGCGTACCTCACCGACCTTGCGCGCGACAATACCGGCATCCGCCAGGTGGCCTATGCGCACGGCCAGATCCAGGCCCTCTTCTATCAGGTCCTGGTTACGGTCGCTCAGCATCAGTTCCATCTGCACTGCCGGATACTTGTCCATGAAATTGATGACGATCGGCGTGACATGGCGGCGGCCGAACACCTGCGGCGCGGTAATTTTCAGCGTGCCGCGCAAGGGAGCATCGACGTCTTCACGCACCGCTTCTTCATAATCCGCCAGCACCTGCCTGGCCAGCTCGGCCAGGCGCAGGCCCGCTTCAGTCGGCGCCAGCCGGCGCGTGGTGCGCTCCATCAGCCGCGTGCCGACGCGCTCTTCCAGCGCGGCCAGCGTGCGCGTGATTGCCGGCGGCGAACGGCGCAGCTTGCGGCCCGCGCCGCTGAGGCTGGCGGTTTCCAGTATGGCAAGAAATACCGTGAGTTCGTCCAGGCGGTCCATATACTCCTTATTCTTCCTGTTTGTGGAAAGCTGATTTCCACTATAGCATTATTTACGTTACCAATAGGAAGGGTTACTCTCGCGTATTGAACTAAAGGAGCCTTTGATGAACCATGCCGCCACCGCTGCACAAGCCGATATCACCTTGCATGGCACGCTGTATTCCGGCCATTGCCACCGTGTGAGATTACTGCTGAGCATGCTGGACTTACCCCACCGCCTTGTCGAAGCGGGCGCGCCGCAGCGTAAAACAGAACAGTTCCTGCGGCTGAACCCGTTGGGCCAGATACCGGTGCTGCAAGATGGCGAACTGGTGCTCAGCGACAGTAATGCGATCATGACGTATCTGGTCCAGCGCTACGCACCGGCCAGCAACTGGCTGTCGCAAGATCCTGTCATCGCGGCGCAGATACAGCGCTGGCTTTCAGTCTCTGCGGGCGAGCTCAAATATGGGCCCTGCACCGCGCGCATCGCACTGCAATGGGGTAACCCGGATGACGCCGTCATTGCCACGGACATAGCCCACAAGCTGTTGAGCTTCATGGATGGCTATCTGGACGGCAGGCTGTATCTGGCAACTGACCATGCCACGCTGGCCGACCTGGCCTGTTATTCATATATCGCGCATGCGCCGGAAGGACGGATTCCGCTGGAAGCGTATCCGCACGTGCGCGCATGGCTGGCGCGCGTGGAAGCGCTGCCGGGCTTTGAAGCCATGCCGCCATTGCCGGTGCCGTTAGCAACTACAGCAACATCCGCGGCAGCATAAATCCCCGCACCATCGCCATCGCTGCAAGCGCGCAGCCGCCAGCCGCACCAGGCGGGCTGCTGCGCGCCAAATAAATATGCGCCGTGCCGGGCAAACATAGGCACAAACGATGCGGCTGTCGCTATACTTGCGGCAGCCCAAATTCGTACTGCCCAATTCCCTTTCACCGCCCGCGCAAGATGCCGCAAATCCGCAGCACTCCCCTGTCCACATGACCGAACTTCGCAACACCGAGCGCGAGCTCCATCTATTCAGGATGCGCCTGGTATTTGCCGGTATCCTGATATTTTTCTGTTTCCTCGCACTGATCACGCGCTTTGCCTGGCTGCAGATCATCAAGCATGACCAGTATGCGGCGCAGTCTGATGAAAACCGCATCCTGACGGTGCCGGTGGTGCCCAACCGCGGACTGATCATGGACAGGAACGGCGCGGTGCTGGCGCAGAATTATTCCGCTTATACGCTGGAGATCACGCCATCCAAGATTGCCGAAAACATGGACACGCTGCTGGACAAGCTGGGCATGCTGGTGGATATACAGCCGAAGAACCGCAAGCAGTTCATCAAGCTGCTGGAAGAATCCAAGAATTTTGAGAGCGTGCCTATCCGCACTCGCCTCACCGATGAAGAAATCGCGCGCTTTACCGCGCAACGCTTCCGCTTTCCCGGCGTGGAAATACAGGCGCGCGTGTTCCGCCGCTACCCGCTGGGCGAGACGGCATCGCATGTGCTCGGCTACATAGGCCGCATCAGCCATAAAGACGCCGAGAATATTGCCGACTCCGATGACGGTGCCAACTACAAGGGCACCAATTACATCGGCAAGGAAGGGTTGGAAAAAAGCTATGAGCAGCTGCTGCACGGCACTACCGGCTTTGAGAAAGTGGAAACCACGGCATCCGGCCGCGCAGTGCGCCTGCTGTCGCGCAATGCACCCGCGTCCGGCACCAATCTGATTTTGTCGGTGGATATAGAGCTGCAAAAGATCATAGAAGAAGCCTTTGGCGACCGCCGTGGCGCGCTGGTGGCGATAGAACCGGAAACTGGCGACGTGCTGGCCTTTGTGTCCAAACCAACCTATGACCCCAACCTGTTCGTTGAAGGCATAGAACAGCAG
Source organism: Undibacterium sp. (assembly GCA_043726505.1). Lineage (GTDB taxonomy): Bacteria > Pseudomonadota > Gammaproteobacteria > Burkholderiales > Burkholderiaceae_D > Undibacterium. The sequence goes on from JAYSKH010000010.1 coordinate 4,240, forward strand.
AGCTGGAATGAGCTAAATACCTCGCCGGACCGGCCGCTGCTGAACCGGCCGCTGAGCGGCGCTTACCCGCCGGGCTCTACCTACAAGCCCTTCATGGCGCTGGCAGGGCTGGAACTGGGTAAGCGCACGCCGCAGATGTCCATCTATGATGCTGGTTATTTCGACCTCGGCAATCATCGCTTCAGGGACGATAAGGTTGGCGGGCATGGTACGGTGGATCTGTATAAATCCATCGTGGTGTCGTGCAATACCTATTACTTCATGCTGGCCAATGATCTGGGCGTCAATGCGATCCATGATTTCATGCAGCCTTTCGGCTTCGGCCAGAAGACCGGCATCGATCTGGACAATGAAAAATCCGGCCTGCTGCCGTCTACCGAATGGAAGCGCCGCTTCGCCAAAAACATCGCACAGCAAAAGTGGAATGCCGGCGACACCATCTCGCTGGGCAACGGCCAGGGTTACAACACCTTCACCCCTTTGCAGATGGCGCATGCGGTGGCAACGCTGGTCAACAATGGTGTGGTGATGAAACCGCATCTGGTAAAAATGCTGGAAGATCCGCAAACCCACGCCAGAACACTGACGGTGAACAAGGAAAGCGCACGCATACCGCTGAAGCAGGAAAATATCGACACCATCAAGCAGGCGATGGTGGGTGTGACGCGCGAAGGCACGTCCAGGGGCGTGTTTGCCAACGCCGAATACGTATCCGGCGGCAAGACCGGCACCGCGCAAGTATTCACCGTGAAGAGCAATGAAAAGTACAACGCCAGCCGGCTGGCGGAACGTCTGCACGATCACGCGTGGTACACGGCATTTGCACCGGCCGACCATCCGCGTATCGCCATCGCCGTCATCGTGGAAAACGGCGGCAAGGGCGCGGAAGCCGCCGCGCCTATCGTCAAAAAGGCGCTTGATTATTATCTGCTGGGCAAACGCCCGGCGCCGCTGGACAAGACTGCCCCACCACCAGCGCCGGTGATGAAAAAAACCGAAGACGATAACGAAGACGAATAATCACCGCCTGCTTATCCGCATCGACCTTCCACAAAAAAAAAACCGGGACTGTCTTGCGACAGTCCCGGTCCGAGCAGCGGCTCTCCATGAAGGGAGGCCTGCTCTAAGGCGGCAAACCTTTTTCAGCTAGGGCAGCGAATTAGCTGGTTTTAACTTGCAGCTGGTTCTGGATATCTTTCACACCTTCGATACCGGCGATCATTTTAATGACGCGGTCGCCAGCTTCAGCGCTAGGCACTGCGCCAGTCAGGATCACAACGCCCTGCTTGGTGGTGACATTGATTTTCAATGCGGACACTTCCTTGTCCGAAACCAGCGCGCTCTTCACCTTGGCAGTGATCACAGAATCATCCACAGCGACGGCAGCTTTCTGCGTGGTGGTAGGTTTATCGGCCTGCGCTGTTACAGCGTCAGCAGCAAAGGAGGATGCACCCAGAGACAACAGAGCAGCGGCGAAAATTGGAGCGATCAGTTTACGGTTTTGCATGGTAAATCCTTTCAGTTTCGGGTTGAAGGCAACGCTGCATCAATGTTGGATTGCAGCGCCACTCCCTAGCCATACAGCACGTGCCGTGCCAGCACTGAAAAGTGTCAATTAATTCAACAGCTTAGCTCACACCACATGCAAAAACTGCCCGCAAAACCTTGTTTTTTGCGTCTTTTGTGTCGGGTTTTGACGACATGTAAAAAAGGCAAAATCGCAAGCCTTTGATTTTAATCACTTTATTCCTGTCGTTCATCGGCGACAGTCTCGCCTTCTGCCCTGAACAGGCTGGGCGTCAGCTCGTGTTTTTGCAGCAAGCGGTAGAACTCGGTACGGTTGCGGTCGGCAAGTCTGGCGGCGTCGGAAACGTTGCCATCCGTCAGTTTCAGCAGTTGTATCAGGTAGTCACGTTCAAAGCGCTGGCGCGCTTCGGTGTAGCTGAGTACTTCCAGCGAAGGCACACGCAATGCGCGCTGTACCAGCGACAGCGGCACCAGCGGCGTGGTGGCCAGCGCGCAGACCTGTTCAACGACGTTGTGCAGTTGCCGCACGTTGCCTGGCCACGGCGCTGCCATCAGCGCCGCCAGCGCATCGGGCGCAAAGCCGTTGATGCGCTTGTCGTATTTGTCGGCCAGCGCCTGGCGGAAATGGTTAGCCAGCAACGCAATGTCTTCACGCCTTTCCGCCAGCGACGGCAAAACTAGCGTGACCACATTGAGGCGGTAATACAGATCTTCGCGGAACTGCCCCTCCTTCATTGCCACATCCAGATCGCGGTGCGTAGCGGACAGCACGCGTACGTCCACATTGACAGCCTGGTCGGAGCCCACCTGGCGCACTGTACGCTCCTGCAGCACCCGTAGCAGCTTCACTTGCAGCGGCAGGGGCATGTCGCCGATTTCATCCAGGAACAGCGTGCCGCCGTGCGCGGCCTGGAACAGGCCATTGCGGTGCGCGACGGCGCCTGTGAACGAGCCCTTGACGTGGCCGAATAGTTCCGACTCCAGTAATTGTTCCGGTATCGCACCGCAGTTAACGGCGATGAAAGGCGCCTTGGCACGCGGGCTGGCGCGGTGTATCGCGCGCGCCAGCAATTCCTTGCCGCTGCCGCTCTCTCCCTGGATCAGCACGCTGGCATCCGTACCGGCTACCAGCCTGGCCTCGGCCAGCAATTCAGCCATGCGCTGGCTGCGGCTGATCAGTTCCGCGCGCCACGCTTCGTCCTTGCCGGCGGGGCCGGAGGTAGGGCTGGTCAGGCTCAGCGCATGGGCAACCTTTTCCAGCAGTACATTGCCGTCAAAAGGCTTGGTAAGATAAGCATAAGCGCCGTGTGCGGTGGCCGCTACCGCATCCGGTATCGTGCCGTGCGCGGTCAGCAGTATCACCGGTAGGGCGGCATGCTGGCTGCGGATATCGTCAAACAGCGCCAGCCCATCCCGCCCCGGCAGCCGCACGTCGGTAATGACCAGTGCCGGCATTTCCACTGCCAGCCGCGCCAGTGCCGCTTCCGCACTGCCGACGGCAGTGACGCGGTAGCCAGCGGCAGACAGCCGCATCGAAATCAGCGTCAGCAGGTCGGGGTCATCATCCACCAGCAACAGGTGGGCTTGTTCATTACGGGTTTTCATCACTATCCCCTATCGGGTTTTATCTGTTGTCATCGTCATTGTTTTCCCTCAGCAGGTGGCGCAGTCGATGCAGTGCCCGCTGCGGCGGGAGCCCGGGGACGGGTCGGTAGTTGCCGTTCTATTGCCTTCAGGTCTTCCAGTTTCTGGCTCAGCAGGTCAGCGCGCCGCTGCGCATCTTTCAACTGCTGGTTCTGTTTGTCGGTTGCTTCATCCAGCCGCCGCCATTCGCTGTAGTTGGCATACAGGAAGTAGGCGAGCGGCTTGATGCGCTCCGCTTCCGCATCGCTGGATTTGACGACGCCATCCAGCGCCGTCATCGCGCGTGCCAGATCGCCGCTGCCGCGCATGAAGCCGAACAGGATCGCTCGCTGCACCTCGCGGTGCGGCGTCCTGGCCAGAACGTTCAGATCGGCCATCAGACGCGGCAGTTCCGCTGCAGGCAGCAGCCGGGTTCTCTGAAAATATGCGAGCAGATCTTCGGTTTCACTGGACACGTTAGACGGCGCTACGGCAGCCGCAGGCTGAACAACGATAGGCGGCAAAGCCGGTTCGGCCACGCGCGGCTGTGTGTTGCAGCCTGCCAGCACAAAACTGGCACCACAGCACCATGCAAGCAGGCGGGAAGAAAATTTAGCTTTCATACGGTAGATCTATCCTAAAGTGGGAGCCCGTTGCAGCAGGCATCAGTTGCACCTTGCCGCCGTGGGCGGCGATATATTCACGGACGATGGACAAGCCTATGCCATTGCCGCTACGGGCGCCGGGCGGCTGGCGCGCACCCTGGTAAAAGGGTTCGAAAATACGTTCTGCGTCTGCCGCCGCAACGCCCGCACCTTCATCGATGCAGTCTATGCAGAGCCGGCCATCTACACCGGTAACGACAAAGCGAATCAGGCCGCCTTGAGGGCTGAAACGCACCGCGTTAGACAACAAATTGGCGACAGCGACGCCGAGTTTTTCAGCATCGGCGCTGATATTGTCTGGTGCGCCGGGCTGCTGCTGCACCTGTACCTGCAGTCCGCGCGCTTGCCATTGCAGGCGCTGGCCGTCGATTACCGTCTGCAGCAATTGCGCCAGGTCCACCGGCGTACGCTGCATGTGCTGCGCGTCGAACGCGGCGGCATTGTAGCGCAGCAGGTCTTCTATCTGGGTTTGCAGCGACACCGTATTGTGGCGCAGGATGCGGGCAATCTCGCGCTGCTTGTCGGACAGTGCGCCCGCGACACCGTCTTCCAGCAGCGCAACACCTTCTCGCAAGGCTGCCAGCGGAGTTTTCAGTTCGTGCGAGATATGGCGCAAAAAGCGCGCCTTGTCGGCCTCCAGATCGGCCAGCCGCTGCCGTAACCAGTCCAGCTGCCGGCCCAGCCGGCGCAGGTCGCGCGGGCCGCTGATGTTGATAGGCTGGTCATACTTGTTTTCACCCAGCCGTTCTATCGCTACTTCTACCCGCGCCAGCGGACGCGACAGCCACATGCCGAACGACAGCGCCAGCAGGATGGCGCTGACCGTCGCACCTGACACCAGGCCCATCAGAAGACGGCGCTGACGTTCCAGTTCGGCCAGCGCCTGGTCGTTGCGGCGTTCTATTTCACGTTTGCCGGCTAGCGCCAGCTGGTCATTGATTTCCGGCAGGCGGATAAAGGTCTGGTACAGCGTCTGCTGATTCTTGTGCATGCTGTTCTTGTTCAGCTGGCGGCCTTGCTGCAACACTTGCCAGGCCAGCTCGCCCTGGCTGTTCCATTCCTGCACCTGCTGCGGCGGCAGATCGGGAATGGCCTGCGCCAGCGCTTGCAGCGATGCCTGCGCTTCGCGCCATGCGTCGTAGAAAATATCGCGGAAGGCGGCATCATCCAGCACCAGATACTGGCGCGCGCTGCGTTCCATCGCCACTGTCCTTTCGGCCAGCTTCTGCGATTCCTCCGTCAGTTTGACTGCCTGGTGCGCGACAACGCGGCTCTGCTTGGTCAGCCGTTCCAGCGTCAGCAGCGCGTGTACCGAGATGCCGCTCAGCAGCACGGCGATAAACAGGAAGCCGGCAAGCAACAACTGGCGGAAAGAGAGATTGGCGAGCATGTTGTATAGGGATAATGCGGCTGCCTTCCATAAAGGGTGCTTACGGGCGGTAGCAGGACGGCCAGCCTACACGCTCAGGCGTCCGGCAAGGCAAAGATTTTTAATTATTTTGTAAGCAAATTTGTTAAGCTTCTGCTCTGCGGCCTCACCACAGATCGATGCCCGATTGCTGAATGAAACAGTCTATCGGCGCAATGTGCGTTGCTCTGTGTGCTAACGTACAAAGCGAAAGCCGTGTTACGTCTTGTAATACAAAAATAGTCAACGGCGCGCTGCTGCGAGCGTTGTGGAAACACGGGCAAGCACAACTATAAAAAACTTGCCCGCCAAATCCCAAAATAAAAAGGAAGAATATGAAATACTGGACGCACAGCCCCATTCTGAAAAAATCGTTCCGCGCCGGCCTGATGGCACTGGCGGCGGCGTGCGGCGTTGCGCATGCGGGCGACATCACACTGTTTGAACACAGCGGCTTCGGCGGCCGGCAGGTGGAGGTGCGCGATAGCGTTCCCAGCCTGCGCGATTTCGGTTTTAACGACCGTGCCTCCAGCATTGTTGTGCGTTCGGGCCGCTGGGAAGTGTGCAGTGACGAGGGCTACCGTGGCAGCTGCGCACAGCTTGAACGCGGCGAATACCCGGAACTGGACCCGCGCCTGAACAACCGCATTTCTTCTGTACGGGAAATTCGCCGCAATGGCGAAAACTATGGCGGACGCCCCGGCGGCGACAATGACGGCTATTACGGCAACACCGGCGGCCCGGTGGAAGCGCCGCGCGGACCGGGCAGGCGGCCAGTCATCAATATGTATTCCGGCCCCAACTTCGGCGGCCAGTCGATCAGCATCACTGAAGACGCCAACAATCTGCGCGAGCAGGGCTTTAACGACAGCACAATGAGCATCGTGGTGCTGGAAGGCAGCTGGTCGCTATGCCGTGATGCCAACTACGGTGGCGAGTGCCGCATCTACGGCCCGGGGCGTTATCCTGACCTGGCTGGCATGTCGCGCGCCATTTCTTCAGCACGCGTGGTGCCGGGCGGCTGGGATCGCCCGCGCCAGGATCTGCCGCCTCCGCCGCCACCGGCCAATAACTACCCGCCGCAACGCGCCAGCGTTGAGCTGTTCAGCGGCGGCAACTTCGGTGGCGACCGCTTTGAAGTGGCGCAGGATCTGTCCAGCTTCCGCAACGGCGGTTTCAATGACAGGATACAGTCCATCGTCATCCACGAAGGCCAGTGGGAGTTCTGCACGGACGGCGATTTCCGCGGCCATTGCAGCGTGTTTGGACCGGGCCGCTACGGCAACTTGGGCGGACTGGCCAACCAGCTGTCTTCGATGCGCAGGGTGCGCTGAGCCGGTTTTAGGATTTTTACCGGACGGGGCTTACAATAGCGGCTGCCGGGGATGTCACGGACATTCCCCGGCCCGAATTGATTAAAAGGCCATCATGAACAAGTCCGAAGCGATACAGATCGCCAATGAGTCGCTGCAAGCCAATGTGCTGAATGACGGCAACACGCAATTTTCCCAGGTCGTGCGCTATGCCAGCGATGAAGGCTGGTGGCTGAATATACCGCTGGCCAACTTCCGCAAGGAAAACCATTTCCTGATCTGCAGCGAAAAATCCAAGATCATCCGCCACCTGATGATCAAGGCCAATAATATCCTGAGCCCCGCGACCAAATTCCGTGTGAAGGACGGCGTAGCCGATATCTTCATCTCGGCGGGCAACCCCAAGCGGCTGACCGATGTACTGCAGGGCGGAACAAAATATAGTTTTAACAAGCATCTGGTCGACGAGCACCGATACTAAGAAGCCTTCCCGCAAGTGGTATCATGCCCCTGGGCTGTGGCATACTGGCCGAGTTCCCGCATTCCCGCACCCCTGCGTTCCTTCGCACATCGATGTTCGACCAAAAATGAGAAAAGGCTTCCTCGCCCGATTAGCTTATTTTGCCAGCCTTGCCTGCGCCACAGCTGCATCATGCTGGCTTGCACTTGCGCCTGTGTACGCACAGGCGGCCTGCTCCCGTACGATCAATGTCCCAATTTCTCCGATAGGCCTGAGCGTGGTCGTCAACGGCGATGCCGTCAGCGGCGTCTATCCGGACGTACTGCGTGCCGCCAGCAGCAAGGATGGCTGCAGTTTTGAGTTTTCCGTCGTGCCCCGGGCCAGACTGGATGCGATGTTTGAGTCCGGCAAGGCGGATCTGCTGATCCCCGCATCCAAATCCGCGCGCAGAGATGCGCAGGGTATTTTTGTGCCGATGATCTTCGGCCGCGCCACCGTCATCACTGTCACGTCCAGCCGCCCGCCCGTCCGCAGCGCGCAGGATTTGCTGGACCGGCGCGAATTGAAGGTGGCGCTGGTGCGCGGTTTCGACTTCGGCGAAGGCTACCAGAAACTGGTAAAGGAACTGACGCGGCAGGGCAGGGTGTTCCTCGATACGGATACCGTTTCCGTCGCCAGGCTGCTGCAGTCCGGCATTGCCGACGTAACCATCATGGCGCCGTCCATCATGGCGGGCGCCATTCAGGATGAACCGCGCACGCCCGGCCTGCTGGAAAAACTGCGCTTTGAACCGATAGACGAACTGCCGTGGAGCGACAGCGGCGCCTATATCTCGCGGGCGCTAAGCGAAGCAGACCGCACAGCGCTGCGTGAATTACTGGAACGCTCCGCCAAATCAGGCATGGTATGGAACGCCTTCCAGCGCTACTACCCGGCCGACGCACTCGCGGGCAGCATCAAACCACGCTAGCAGCACGGCTAGCAAGACACAAAGAACACGTCAAAAGCGATGCCATATCGTCATTTGACGACGTAATCTTCCGCCTTATATACTGGTGGATTAGGCCGGACAATTCGACAATCACGCTCGACTCGCCGGTTCGCCATCTCACATGTATAAAGAGACCACTTTGTCCAACACATCGTTAACCAGGATCCTGCTGCCGTTCGCGCTGCTGGCAACAAACCTGCCAGCATTGGCCGACGAAGGGCAATGGCAGCCCTACCAGCTGCCGCAACTGAAGTCGGAATTGCAACGCATAGGCATCACTATTCCTGCTGAAAAACTGGCCGACATCACCAAGCACCCGATGAACACCATCGTATCGCTGGGCGGCTGCTCGGCATCGTTTGTGTCCGACAGCGGGCTGGTAGTGACCAACCATCATTGCGGTTATGGCGCGATACAGCGCAATTCCACGGCCGCGCATAACTACATCGCCAACGGCTTCCTGGCAAAAACACGGGCTGAAGAATTGCCTGCCGGATCAAACCAGCTGATCTATGTGACGGACAAGGTGGAAAATGTCACGGCACGCGTGCTGACGGGTTTGAGCCCAAGGCTATCTGGACGACAACGCAGCGAGCAGGTGGAAGACCGCATCAAGAAGCTGGTGCAGGAGTGCGAGCAGGACAGGAACTACCGCTGCTCAGTGCCCGCTTTCCATCGCGGCCTGGAATACTACCGCATACGCCAGCTGATGATACGCGACGTGCGGCTGGTGTATGCACCGGCGGAAAGCATAGGCAACTTTGGCGGCGACGTCGACAATTTTGAATGGCCGCGCCATACCGGCGATTTTTCTTTCCTGCGCGCTTATGTCGGCAGAGATGGCAAGCCTGCCGATCCTTCGCCGGATAATGTACCCTACCATTCGCGCGATTTCCTGACGGTGTCTGCAGCCGGCGTGGCCGCAGGCGACCCGGTGCTGCTGGCCGGGTATCCGGGGCGCACCAGCCGCTATAAGCTGCCGGTAGAGATCCGCTTTGCGCGTGATTCCAGCTACCCCAAATATGTGGCCGAAGCCACCGCCGACCTGGACACCATCGCCCAAACCACACAAGGCAATGCGGAGTGGGATGTGCGTTATGCAAACGTGGTCAAAAGCATCAACAACAGCCTGAAGAAAACCCAGGGGCTGCTGGATGGCTTTGCACGTAAGGACATCGCCGCCATCAAAGATGCGCAGGATGCGGAATTCCGACTGTGGCTGTCGCAACAGGCCGATGCAGGCAAGAACAATGCGATGCTGGCGGAGCTGAATGCGGCGATCGCCGCCGACATGGCGCTCAGCGAAGAACAATCTGCCTATGCGGTGGCGACTTCCAGCGAACTGCTGCGCAGCGCGCGGACTATCTACCGTCTGGCGCTGGAAAAGCAGAAGCCCGATGCAAAACGGGAAGCCGGCTATCAGGAGCGCGATCTGCCTTTCATCAAGGCGCGCCTGGCGCGACTGGAACAATCCTTCGTCAGCGACGTGGACAGGGCACGCTGGGCAGCCGCGCTGCAACGCTACGGCAAACGCACAGCAAGCGAACATCCGCAGGGACTGGATGCACTGCTACCCTCCCCGGAAGCACTGACGGCCATGTATGCGCAGACCGGTCTGGCCGATACCGCCACGCGGCTGGCCTGGCTGGACAAGGATGTAAAGAGCGTCACCCATTCCGACGACCCCATGCTGCAACTGGCAATAAAACTCAATGACGTTGCCCTGGCACTGGAAAACCGCCGCAAGGACGTGGACGGCAACCTGGAACGCGCCGTGCCGCAATACATGCAGGCCGTCATCGCATGGAAAAAATCGCAGGGCAAACCGGTGTATCCGGATGCCAATTCCACGCTGCGCGTGACCTACGGTACGGTAGCGCCGTATTCACCGCGCGACGGCATCAGCAAAGGCCCGTTTACGACCGTCGAAGGCGTGCTGGAAAAAACTACCGGCAAGGAACCGTTTGAGTCACCAAAGGGGCTGGTGGATGCAGTGAATGCCAAACGCTACGGTGCCTACCGCGATGCGGTACTGGGCACTGTGCCGGTGAATTTCCTGACCAGTACCGATACCACTGGCGGCAATTCCGGCTCGGCGGTGATGAACAAACGCGGCGAACTGGTGGGCCTGAATTTTGATTCCACCTATGAGTCGGTGACCAAGGACTGGTATTTCGACCCTGCAATCACACGCGCCATCCATGTGGATATCCGCTACATGCTGTGGGTCATGCAGGAAGTGGATCACGCCGATAACGTGCTGCAGGAAATGACGATCAAGTATCCAGCCAAGAACAAATCCTGACGCATCTTTAACTGGCAACGAACGGCTCCAGGCTTTTTCTGGAGCCGTTTTTTATTGCCCGGCCGCCTTGTTCTTGGCCGCTATCCATTGCGACATGTACTGCGTGCTTTTGTGCAGATGATGGCGCAGCATCGCGCCGGTGAAATTGCGCTGCCGGTACGCTGCCTGGTTTAATCTGGCATCATTCAGCCGGGTCAACAGGTCCCGCCCCATATCTGCTTTCGCAAACATCTCCCGCAGGATGTCATTACCATGCTGGCGTGCCTGCTGCCACAGCGCCTGGTCCCGATACAGGGCCACCGCAGCAGCGGCAAATTCTTCGCCATCATCGGCTACCGCACCCGCCCATGGCAAACCTCCACTCATGCCCTCCGCGCCGATGGCGGTTGTCACACTGGGCGTGCCGCACAGCATCGCATCGGCGAGCTTACCCTTGATACCGGCGCCGAAGCGGAGCGGCGCCAGGCATACGCGGCTATGCGCCATGACCGTATGCGCATCTTCTGCCCAGCCCAGCATATGGAAACCTTGCGCCGGCTGGTGCAAGGCCATGGCCTTGGGCGGAGGGTAGGAACCGTAGACATGCAGTTCCGCCTGCGGCAATTGCCGCCGTATGGCTGGCCACAGCGCGTGTTTCAGCCACAACACCGTATCCCAGTTGGGCGCATGGCGGAAATTGCCTATGCTGATGAAGTGGCGGCGCTGTTCAAACGCCGGGTCCGCGCCGGAATGCGCAGAGGCCGACGACATCAGCGCGCAATGATGCAGCAGCGCCGCCGGGATGGCGAACTGCTGCTGCAAAAAATCCATCTCCGCATCCGAGATCAGCAGGCTCAGGTCGGAACGGTAGATCGCCGCAATTTCGCGCTGCGCCATATCGTCGTCTGCCATTGCTGCATACAGCTGCTCGGGCACGGCCAGCACCGGGCCTACGCTCTGTTTTTGCGGCTCGCTGGCAATTCCCTGCTGGGACTGCTTCAGCAGGCGTTGACGGACATTCCGCAAGCTATGCAGATCTACCGTATCCAGCACACGCAATGCCTGCGGGCACACCTGTTCAACGCGCCAGCCAAACTGTTCTTCGGTGAAAAAACGGTCAAACAACACCAGATCCGGTTGCAGCGCGGCGGCCACATCATTGAAGCTGTCGCAATTGATAGCGATACGGACTTCGGCCACGCCCAATGCAGGCAGATCGGCGCGGTGGTCCGACAGCGCGGCGGCGCTGGCGAAAGTGACCTGCCAATTTTGTGCGATAAACAGTTCGATGAATTCCATCATGCGGCTGCCGGCGGCGGAAGAACGTGGCTCAGGCCACACATAGCCTATGATCAATACCTTGCCGATTACGTTGCTCATCGCGGTCCTCCTGCATGCGGCGCAAATCCGCGCGCGCCCTGCAAACCGCCTGTGTGCACAGCGACCACCTTTTCGTCGGCGCCGAACTTGCCGGCGGCAGCCAGCAGCTTCAGCGCATGGAACATTTTTCCGGTGTACACAGGTTCGACGGGAATGGCGGTCCGCGCCGTAAAACTGGCACAGAATTCCAACAGCTCCGGCGTCGTCTTCGCGTAGCCGCCATGGTGATATCCGGTCAGCAGTTCATAATTATCGTATGCCGGGTAGCCGGCCTGTTGCAGCAGCAATGCAATTTCGGCACGCAGGTAATCCGCATTCTTCAGTACCGCGATGCCCAGCACGCGGCCTTGCCCCTTCAGGCCGGCCAGCAGCCCCGCCAGCGTCGCGCCAGTGCCACAGGCAACCAGCATCGTGTCCGGAACGAAAGGCAGTTCGCCAACCAGTTCCGCAACGCCGTGCAGCGCCTGCGGGGTACTGCCGCCTTCCGGCAACCAGACAAAATCCTCGCCGCTATCGCCGGTATCGACCAACGCGCGCCAGCACATCGCGTCATCACGTAGCAAGCGATATTCTTCGCGCGGCACAAACTGTATGCGCATACCCAGCCGCCGACAATCGTCCAGCGTTGCGCTGTCGGTCGCATGCGGGCCGCGCACCAGCGCCACCGACGCATGGCCCAGTAGCGCCGCAGCGTGCGCGACCGCATGCAGGTGGTTGGACCAGGGGCCGCCCATTGTCACGATTGTTACCTTGCGGCCTTGCAGCTGCATCAGCGGGTACTTGAGCTTACGGAATTTATTGCCGGATACTTTCGCATGCAGCAGATCATCGCGCTTGACCCACACCTGTCGGCCCAGCACGGAGGCATCTTCAATCAACTGGCAAGGGGAAGGGGACATCAGCAGAGGCATTGCGGTGCGGCCGGTAACAAGGCAGGCAAGGGCTAAAGGACTGGAATAGGCAGGATTATGCCTGAATTTGCGGGCATTCTGCCTCGGCACCTTTATCTCGTCTCACATCTGCTCACTGAAACGCCGTCCTATGGATAAAATACTATGTTGATGGTCTCTTGCAGTAAACTATAGCCATCTTGACCAACCCGGTGCCGAACCTGATGACAACGTCCCCACGCCGCCTGCGCATAGGCCTGATTGCCAACCGCTCCCATCAGGATGCTCCCAATTCTGCGCTGGTACAGCTATTTCGCGGAGCACGGGAGGCCATCAATGTATTGCAGCCGGAGCTGATCGTCGTCGGCAGGACGCTGGATGCGCTGATCTCGCACGATCTGGTCAACGGCTACCCGGCGATGGAGCGTTTTCCGTATGGCCGCGAAGGCGGGCTGATGAAGCTGGTATCGCGCGTGGTGGACAGCGATCCGCAGCGGGCAGTGGATGCGGTGATCTACCTGATCGACCCGGTGGACCCGTCTTCCATCTTCCCGGAGGCACTGGCGTTGAAACGGCAATGC
>JAYSKH010000011.1:0-16999 GCA_043726505.1 Undibacterium sp.
TTCACGTACGGCAACATTTCTTTGCGTTATTTAAAACGCAATAAGTATTTATACTGATTAAGATTTTGCAACAAATTTCAAAAATGACTCGTATAAAAAACAAGGCCTTACCCGCGATTGGTGGGCAAGGCCTTGTTTTGGAAACTGACAGAATTGACAGGCGGGACAATAAACAGGTCAGCGGTGGATCACCACCATCAGCGCACGGGCCTCGGTCTTGCCGGTATTACGTATCGCATGGTTCTTGTCAGCCTCATAACGGGCGGTGCCACCGACCTTCAGTTTCTTTTTGACACCGTCCACCTCCACTTCCATCGCGCCATGCAGCAGCGTCAAATGCTCGGTGGCCCCTGGATCATGCGGGCTGGATACCAGTTCGCCGTTTGGCGACAGCGTCAGTTCATACCATTCATACTTGCCGGCAAGCTCCATCGGACCAAGTATCCGCAACACATAACCCGAGTGGCCGCCCGGCAAGGTAGGCGTTTCATGCGGTTCCAGCATGCGTATCGCATCCACCTTGCGCACTTCCGATGAAAGCAACTCGGCAATATTGACACCCAGCGCATTGGCCAGCCGCCATGTGACCGCAATAGTGGGATTGGCTTTTTCCCTCTCTATCTGCGACAGCATGGATTTGGACACGCCCGCCGTGCGCGAAAGGTCTTCCAGCGTCAGGCCGCGCTCCAGCCGCATCCTCTGCAAGGTTGCCCCAACTTCAGGCGGGGTATTGGCAACCGCTTTCTTCATAAATTTCCTTGCATAGTTTAATAAGCATAGATAAAATTCGATATATTGAACTTTAGTTCTCAATATCGAATTATTCAATGATTTGTAAAAAAATCCATGTTACCAGATTGTTGTAGCATGTCTGAGTGGATTTGCACAAATCATCTTTGGAGAAACCAGCAATGAGCGCAACTAATTCCAAGCAGGCATTTTTCTCCGGCCTGGCCGGCAATCTCGACAATCTGCGCGAGCAGGGTCTGTACAAGGCAGAGCGCGTCATTGCGTCGCGCCAGGGCGCAGAAGTGACCTGCGACGACGGCCGCCAGCTGATTAATATGTGCGCCAATAATTACCTCGGCCTGTCCGGCGATGAATCGATGGTGCAGGCATCCATTAAAGCGACCGAAGAATTCGGCTACGGCCTGTCATCAGTGCGCTTTATCTGCGGTACGCAAACCGTGCACAAGCAGCTGGAAAAAGCGATCTCCGAATTCCTCGGCACTGAAGACACCATCCTGTATGCAGCGGCGTTTGACGCCAACGGCGGCGTTTTTGAACCGCTGTTCGACGAGCAGGATGCCATCATCTCCGACGCACTGAACCATGCATCCATCATCGACGGCATCCGCCTGTGCAAGGCTGCACGCTACCGCTACGCACACAACGATATGGCAGACCTGGAAGTACAACTGCAGGCAGCCGCAGGCAAGCGCCATAAAGTGATCGTCACCGATGGGGTGTTCTCGATGGACGGCACGATTGCCCAGCTAGACAAGATCTGCGACCTGGCCGACAAGTATGGTGCACTGGTGATGATAGACGAATGCCATGCATCCGGCTTCATGGGCGCCACCGGCCGCGGCACGCACGAACACCATCACGTGATGGGCCGCATCGACATCATTACCGGCACGCTGGGCAAGGCATTGGGCGGCGCAATGGGCGGCTTTACTGCAGCGCGCAAGGAAGTCATCGACACGCTGCGCCAGAAATCCCGCCCTTACCTGTTCTCCAATACGCTGGCGCCCTCCATTGCCGGCGCTTCGCTGTCGGTGTTGCAGCGCCTGTCTTCATCGACAGAATTGCGCGACCGCCTGCATGCAAACACCGCGCACTTCCGCCGTGAGATCGAGGCGCTGGGTTTCACCATCAAGCCGGGCACGCATCCGGTAGTGCCGGTGATGCTGTTTGATGCACCGGTAGCACAGAAATTTGCCGCCCGCCTGTATGAGCTGGGCGTGCTGGTCACCGGCTTCTTCTATCCGGTCGTACCGATGGGCCAGGCCCGCGTGCGCGTGCAGCTGTCGGCTGCACATACGACAGAACAATTGAATACCGCACTGGCCGCGTTTGCGCAGGCCGGCCGCGAATTAGGTTTGTTGAAATAAGGAAATCAGCATGGAACGTATTTTAGTTATAGGCGCCAATGGCCAGATCGGTAGTGAACTGGTCGATGCACTGGCCGCAAAACACGGCGCGGACAACGTTGTTGCCGCCGACATCAGCCCGCGCAGCCTGTATGGTGCGAAGATCTATGAAGTGGTCGACGTGCTCAACAACAGCCGCCTGGCCCAGATCGCCGAGCAATATCAGATCACCCAGGTATACCAGCTGGCAGCGATGCTGTCGGCCACAGGCGAACAAGCGCCGCTGAAGGCGTGGACGCTGAACATGGATGGCCTGCTCAATATCCTGGAACTGGCAAGGATACGCGGCCTGGAAGGCAAACCGCTGCAAGTGTTCTGGCCGTCTTCCATCGCTGCTTTCGGCCCCAGCACGCCAGCCGTGCAAACGCCGCAACTGACGGTGATGGACCCCAATACCATCTACGGCATCAGCAAGCTGGCTGGCGAGCGCCTGTGCGAATACTATTTCCAGAAATACGGCGTGGATGTACGCAGCATCCGCTACCCCGGCATCATCAGCTACAAATCGCCTCCGGGCGGCGGCACGACTGACTATGCGATCGCGATTTTCCATGCTGCGCTGCGGGGTGAAGCCTACTCCTGCTTCCTGAACGCGGAGACCACGCTGCCGATGATCTACATGCCGGATGCGATCCGCGCCACCATCTCACTGATGGCTGCGCCGGCCGCCGAATTAACGGTGCGTTCTGCCTACAATGTCGCCGGATTAAGCTTTAATCCACGGGAATTGGCGCTTGCAATCAAACAAAATTTGCCGTCCTTTGACATACACTACACGCCGGATAGCCGCCAGGATATCGCCGACAGCTGGCCTGACAGCCTGGACGACAGCGTCGCCCGCGCTGAATGGAAATGGCAGGCGCAGATAGGCCTGGAACAAATGGTCACCGACATGCTTGCCAACATCAAGGTAGAGCAAGGGGCGCAAGGGGCGCAAGGAGCGATAAGCCGAGCGGCCTGACATATTAATAAAAGAGAGACGAGAACTGTATGGACATGCGGGTATTTGATTTATTCAAGATTGGCGTAGGTCCTTCCAGTTCTCATACGGTGGGCCCCATGCTGGCTGCCCGCCGTTTCCTGCTTGAATGCCCGGAACTATTCAAGGCAGACAAAGTGCAGGTTGCTCTGTACGGCTCACTGGCGCTGACCGGCCACGGCCATGCCACCGACAAAGCTATTCTGCTCGGCCTGATGGGCGAAACCCCGCAAGACCTCGTACCCGACAGCGTGGACGGCAAACTGGCCACGCTGGCCAACAGCGGCACGCTGCACCTGCTGGGTGAATACAGCATTAAATTTAATATCGCCGCCGACCTGCTGTGGCATAAGCAGGAAGTGTTGCCGGGACATCCGAACGGTATGCGCTTCACACTGACCCGCAATGACGGCAGCGTTTGCGAGCGCGTGTTCTACTCCACCGGCGGCGGCTTCATTTATGCGGAAGAAGAACTGGAAACCTCACGGACCGGCGCCGATGTGCCGCAAGTGCAGATACCCTACACTTTCGCCAAGATGGAAGACCTGCTGGCCCACGGCCAACGCACCGGCCTCAGCATCGCGCAAATGCTGCGCGCCAATGAAAACAGGCATTGCACCGATGACGAGCTTGATGCCGGGCTCGACCGCCTCTGGGCCGTCATGAAAGGCTGCATCGCCCGCGGCCTGCAACTATCGGGCGAACTGCCGGGTGGCCTACACGTCAAGCGGCGCGCCGCCAAGCTGTGGCAGACCGCCAATGAAAACAAGGACGAGTTGCCGCATGACGGCATGCATCGCGTTAGCCTGTATGCGATGGCTGTCAATGAAGAAAATGCCGCAGGCGGCCGCGTCGTCACCGCGCCGACCAATGGCGCGGCGGGCATCATCCCGGCCGTACTGCGCTACTACGCAGAGGACTGCAAACCCAGTGATCCGGAAAAAGGCATACGCGATTTTCTGCTGGTGGCATCCGCCATCGGCATGCTGTGCAAACGCAACGCGTCGATCTCCGGCGCTGAAATCGGCTGCCAGGGTGAGGTAGGCGTGGCTTGCGCAATGGCTGCCGCCGGCCTGACGGCAGCGCTGGGCGGCACCAATGAGCAGATAGAATCCGCCGCTGAAATCGGCATAGAACACCATCTGGGCATGACTTGCGATCCGATAGGCGGCCTGGTGCAGATTCCGTGCATAGAACGCAATGGCATGGGCGCGGTAAAAGCCATTACCGCCGCTTCGCTGGCCTTGCGCAGCGACGGCACCCACCATGTCAGCCTGGACCAGGTGATAGAAACCATGCGCCAGACCGGCGCCGACATGATGGACAAATACAAGGAAACCTCACTGGGCGGCCTGGCAGTGCACGTGGTAACCGTCAACTATCCTGCCTGTTAGGCAGCGCTCGGGGCGGCAACTGTACAGTTGCAGCCCTTCCCATCCATTCTCCCCCTATCTTGCCGTTTGCTTCCTCCGTGCAACTAATGCGCGCTAGCGCACAGACCATCCACGCACTGCGGCGCATGCTGTCCCTAGCGTAGCCAAACTCTGTTTATCCGTTTATTGCGCTGTTGCATATTCATTGCCGCAGAAATACCTGACATTTTGCCGAATGTTTCCTATCATTACTTGGCAGACTATCAGCGTTGCGGCACCGGCCCCACGGTCTTGGAAGCGCGCGTCTTTCTTAATGACGCACACACAGGCACCTGCAGGCCGGCCTCTTTGACGCTTTTGAGAAGGAGCAAGCATCATGTATAAACGTATCCTCATCCCCACTGATGGCTCCGACTTGTCAAACAGCTGTGTGCAGGCCGGCATTGATTTTGCCAAACAACTGAATGCCGATGTCGTCGGCGTATTTGTCGCGGCCAATTACCAGTATCCGATTTACGTCGACATCATCCCGCCCAATACGCCGACCGAGCACGAGTACCAGGCCGCCATGCGCGTGCTGGGTGACACCTACCTGCATCCGATACAGGATGCGGCGGCGCGGCAAGGTGTCGGTTTCCAGCAGGTTGTGCAGTTCAATGACACACCCGCCAAGGAAATCGTCCACACCGCGCACGAATACGGATGCGATCTGATCTTCATGGGCTCGCACGGCCGCAGCGGCCTGGGCCAGTTCCTGCTGGGCAGTGTGACGACCAAGGTGCTGTCAAACTGCCATATTCCGGTGCTGGTGCACCGTGTGAAAAACGAGCACAAAGAAGCTGTCAAGGCGGCCGCCTGAGTATGGCTTAAAACCCAAAGCTAAAGCCCTAAGCTTATAGCCGGCCTTGCAGCGCCACGCCGTTAACCTCAAAACCGGGAGAGCAGCATGTCTTACAAGACCGTACTCGTGCATGTGGATGAATCCAGCCGCTCCGACTTTCGCGTCAGGATAGCGGCGGACATCGCCAGGGACGCAGGCGCGCACCTGATAGGCACTGCCGTCACCGGCGTATCCCGTTTCATCTACCAGGACGGCAATATCAGCAGCGCCGATCCCAATCTGGCTACGCACTTGCAGCTGCTAAGCGAACGGGCACAACGTGCCGTTGGCGGCTTTACGCAGCGTATGCAGGAACTTGGAGCACCGTCGTATGAAGGCATGGTCGCGCATGATGAAGCAGGCGGTGGAGTTGGCTTGCTGGCGCGCTATTGCGACCTGGTGGTGGTAGGCCAAGCCAGCCGTAACGAACCCTCGCCTTCGGTGCTGCCGGATTTTGCCGAATACCTGGTCATGCATTCGGGCCGGCCGGTGCTGATCATTCCTTATACCGGAGATTTCACGTCTGTTGCAAAGCGCCCGCTGGTCGCGTGGGATGCCAGCCGCGAATCCACACGCGCCGTCACCGATGCGATACCTCTGCTAAAGCGCGCGGAACTGGTGCAGGTGGCGGTTTTTAATCCGGAGGCAGCTTCCGATTCGCATGGCGAACAGCCCGGTGCCGATATCGCGCTATTTCTGAGTAGGCACGGCATCAAGGTACAGGTATCGGTGCACAAAACTTCCACCGATGTCGGCAATGCGCTGCTGTCGCTGGCGCATGATCTGGATAGCGATCTGATCGTGATGGGCGGCTATGGGCATTCCCGGTTCAGGGAAATGATCCTGGGTGGGGTTACGCGCACCATCATGGAGAGCATGACGGTGCCTATTCTGATGTCACATTAAGAGTGACATTAAGGGTGACATTAAGCAGCGTTAGCGCATGAAATTGCGGCCCGACGTTGCATCGTTTCCGCGATAAGAAAACCAGAACAGCAGCGCTGCGATGACGGCGAATATCCAGTAGTCGGTCGGCGCATGGAAAATCCAGTGTTTGTGCCAGTTGGCATCCACCGGGTTGAAGCGGGCCAGGCCAAAAGCTGGATTCATGACGAACCACAGAAAATCCTCGGTAATCCAGAACAGCATGATGCAGGCCAGCGCACGCGCCTGCAGTTTCCAGCTCCATTGATGCAGGAAGAACATCGGGAAGTGGAAAAACATCGCAATAAAGGGAAATACCCACGCATGGTAGCCGGTCATCGCCCTGCCGCCCCAGAACATGTCCAGCAGCCAGTGTTTTTCTATGCGCCATGTAGGCAGGCTGGTGGCCCAGCCCGATCCGCCTTCTATCTGTATTTCCGTCTGTGCAAAGAACAGTCCCAGCAGTATGACCCACGCCAGCGTCATCAACAGGGGCAATAGGCGGTTTGGTTTATTCATGGATTTCCTGGCGGGTGCAGCCTGTCAATATGGCTGCGCGGGTGGATGGGATGAAGCGGCGAGTCCTGCCAACACAATGTTCAGTACATCTTTTGCCGCATGCGCGCGGCCCAGCTGCCTGGCCTTGCCGGCCATGTCGTCCAGCTTGGCCGGATGCTGCAGCAGGTGGCGGATGCGGTATTCCAGCGTCACTTCGTCAAAGGCCTTCAGCGCAACGCCCTGCTCCAGCAAAAAATCGGCATTGCGCTCTTCCTGGCCGGGGATAGGCGCATTGACGATCATCGGCAAACCCATTGCCAGGCATTCAGAACTGGTCAGCCCGCCGGGCTTGGTGACGATCAGGTCGGCGCAAGCCATCAGGCGTTCTACCTGCCGCGTAAATCCCTGCGGGAATAGCCTGCCCGGCCATGCCTTTGCCATCGCTTCCAGGTCGGCCAGCAAGGCCGTGTTCTTCCCGGTCAGCACGATCAGCTGAAAATCCCCCTCTATGCCCAGCAGGCGTGCGGCAATCGTATCCATGCTACCGACGCCGGTGCCGCCGCCCATCAGCAGAAAGGTACGGCGCTGCGGGTCCAGTCCATATTCGCGCGCGCAGGTCGCGCGGTCCGGCACCTGTCCGAAAGCGGGCATGATGGGAATGCCGGTGATATGGATGGTGTCCGCAGCGATGCCTTGCGAGCGCATGCGGAAAGCGACTTCGTCATTGGCGGCGAAATAGCCGCTCATGTGCTCATGCACCCACATCCTGTGCAGATCAAAATCCGTCACCTGTACCCATACAGGACAATGCAGCTCGCCCTTGCGTATCAGCCGCGACAGCATTTCCGCGGGCAGAAAATGGGTGCAGATGATGGCATCCGGGCGGAAGGCCTTGATCTCCCGCATCAGCGCGCGCGCGTTCATGCGTTCCAGCTGGCGGCGCAGCCTTTCCAGCGTGCTGTCGGCCTGCGCTTCATGCGTCATGTTGTACAGGTAGCCCCACAGGCCGGGCGCCTTGTTGACCAGCTTGATATAAAAATCGGTGTACAGCTTGCGAAAAGCTGCCGTTACAAACTCCATTGCATCCAGATGGGTAATTTCCACATCGGCATTGCCGGCGCTGGCGCGTATGGCTTCCGCCGCCCGCATGTGCCCGGCGCCTGCCGATACGCTCAGCAACAGAATTTTTTTTGTCATGTCATCATTCAGAGAGAGCGTTCGGCAGTATAGGGAGATTCAGATCACAACGAGTAAAAACAGCGCCCGCATACATGTTTGTAGCGGTCGTTGCCGCCTATGCTGACCTGCTCACCCTCGGTCACGCGCCTGCCCTCGGCATTGACGCGGATATTCATCGTCGCCTTCTTGCCGCAGGAGCAGATGTTTTTCAGTTCTTCGATATCATCCGCCAGCGCCAGCAAGTAAGCCGCGCCTTCAAACGGATCGCCCATGAAATCGCTGCGCAGGCCGTAACAGATAACAGGCACGCCCTTGACCTGCGCCAGCTGGTGCAACTGTTTCACCTGGGCTGATGTCAGGAACTGTGCCTCATCAATCAGCACGCAGCTGACCTTGGGCACTTCCTGCAAAAAATTGAACGACGCATCAAATACTTCCGCATCGCGCTGCGGCCCCAGCCGCGACGTGACCTTGCCGCCGCCGTAGCGGTTATCAATGGCAGCGGTGTACAGCTTGACAGACTGCCCCTGCTCTTCGTAGTTATGCGCAACCTGCAGCATCGCTGTCGACTTACCGGCGTTCATCGCCGAGTACCTGAAATAAAGTTTTGCCACCCAGTTTCCTTCAAACTATTTTTACTATTGTTTTTATTTAACTATTTGGCGCAGAGGCCGGTACCGCTTGTATTTACCGGACTCGCCCCCATTGCGCCACATCGCCATTTTACTTGTTCTGTGATGAAAATTTAATGACAAATTTCTTTTAAAAAAAAGCCTTGAAAAGCCACGCGATGATCGTATATCCGTACCAGCAGATGCTCAACGAGGTCTGCCAGAAGGCCCGCAACGGCGTGAATCGCGCGATTCATTTCAATGCCTGCCATTAACCATATCGCTTAATTAACAAGGATATTACTATGCGTACTTACGACTTTTCCCCACTCTATCGCTCCGCTATCGGCTTTGACCGCCTGGCGCAATTGTTTAACGATGCACAGCGTGCCGATGCACAGCCCAGCTACCCTCCTTACAACATCGAACTGATCAGCGAAGATAAATATCGCATCACGATGGCAGTCGCCGGCTTTGACCGTTCCGAACTGGAAATTGAAACCGAACGCAGCACGCTGAAAATTACCGGCCGCAAACAGAAAGAAGAAGGCGAGCGTAATTTCTTGCACCGTGGCATTGCAGCACGCGATTTTGAACATAGCTTCCAGCTGGCAGACCATCTGCGTGTGACCGCAGCCCAGCTCGACAATGGCTTGTTGAATATCGAACTCGTGCGTGAAGTGCCTGAAGCGCTGAAACCACGCAAGATCCTGATCGACGGCACAGAAAACTTGCAACTGCTGGACCGCAAAGCAGCGTAAGTTTGTCCCAAAAAAGAAAAAGCTGGCAAACCTGGTTTGCCAGCTTTTTTGTGTTTCTTGACCCATCCTGAAATTGATCTGGGTGCGGTTCAGCGCGCGCTCAGCCGGCCCAGCCGGTGATATGCAAACCCCGCCAACGCAGCGAACATTGCACAGCCTAGCTGCATGAAGATGGATGCGCCGTTGGCCACGCCGTTAAATCCGACGATATCCAGCATTGGCGCAAACGGCTCATTATTGGCCACATACAGCCACAGCATGAATACAACCAGGAAAAAACGGGCATTATGCGAACACCGGCCAAGCAGGCTTGCCATGGCACTCAAACTGAGTATGCCGCTCAGTAGTGCAGCAGCGCGCAATGGCTCCTGAAACGCCCAGCGCAAGCTTATAGGCAGCACCAATAGCAGGCCCAGCAGGCTGGCCGCAATCATCTGTCGCCAATACCGTTGAAGACTACCGCCCGGCAGTGCCAACACCATTAATTCTGTATCCGCCTGAAAATCACGCACGCTGACGTCGCTGACCAGTATTCCCCAAAAAGCGATGGCGACCACGGTGAGCATCGGCAGCCTGTCGATATCTACCGCCGTTGCAGTAACAAACAGGATAATCAGCGCAGCGAGCGCAACAGGAGCCGCGATCAACGTCAACGCCACATCGGCAATCGCTAGCCCCAAGATACCTGGCAGCGCAGCCGCCAGTTGTGGCCAGGGCCTGATCAGGCGAGACAAAGGGCGTGACCATCGGTTCAGCATGGCCCACGGAGAACTCCATCTGCGGGTACTGCCTGCTTTTACAACATCAGCAGAAAATCGGTGAAATAAGGCGATGGCAGGCAGCAAAAGCAGCATCGCAAGACCCGCCGAAACAAGGCGAGTGCTGAACATTGCGGCAGGCCATAGCGCATCCGGCAAGCTCACAGCCGCCAGTTGCGGCTCATACATGGAAACGCCCTTGGAGATCGCCGATACCGGCAAGCCAAGTTTCATGCTGAGCATGATCAGCGACATGCCGGCGCCGGAGATATCAAAAAACATCCAGGGTGCGAAAGCCTTGCTGCCGCCGGCGATAAAATGGTCCAGCATAGGAAACTGTGCAGTCCACAACACAAGATAAATCAGGTCGCCGGCCTTGCCCATCAGCGCGCCCACACTGTCAAACAGCACAGCGCAGCTTGCCGCAAAAAAAATCACAGGCAGCAGAAATGCACAATAAGTCTGCAGATAGACCAGTGGCTGGATAGTGCCATCTCCGCGCAAACCCTGGAATACCATCGCATTGATCATCAGGGCCAGCGCCAGCAACATCAGCAATCCTGCGCCGCCCAGCCAGCGTGACAGCAGCAGCGCGCCATTGCTGATTCCGGTGGAACCGATCACGGCGCCGACGCCGCTACGCATGTCCAGCGCCGTACGGCCACGCAGCAAATAAAATCCGAGCAAGCCAAACAACACCCCGAATAACTTTGCACTAGCCACCGCCAGCGCTGAGCTGGTGTACAGCACGCGCGCATGATTGATCGATAACAGCGTCAGAACGCCTTTGCCGGGATGAGGAGCAAGGCTCCAGAAAATAATGGCCGTGACCAGAAAGGCCAGCACGACGCTTGGCTGGCGCAACCGGAGCCGCCACTCATTCAAAACCAGCGCACTTACAAAAGCGGGCCTCATGCCGGCAAACCCTGTGCGTGATTCAGCGCATAACGTTGCCCCATCAGCGCTTCTTCCAGGCTGGGCTCGGTAAGCTGAGCGCCGTCACACGGAGAATGCGGGTGCGCGATACGTACACTGAGGCTGCCGGCCTGCCGTTGCGCATGCAGCACCTGCACCCTCGCGCGCAACGCATCATAGTGTTCATTGCTGACGCTGGCGGACCAGATGCTGCCGCGCGCCTTGTTGACGATATCATCCGGCGTTTCAAACGCAACCAGCTTCCCATTGCGCATGACAGCAAGCTGGCTGGCCATGCTTTCTATATCCGAGACGATATGCGTGGACATGATGACGAGTTTGCGGAATCCGAGTTCGGACAGCAGGTGGCGGAAACGCAGCCGCTCTTCCGGGTCCAGGCCCGCCGTGGGTTCATCCACAATCAGGATATCGGGATCGTTCAGCAGCGCCTGCGCGATGCCGAGGCGGCGGCGCATGCCGCCCGAAAAGCCGACTGCCGGGCGGTTGGCATGGTCGTGCAGATTTACCATCTCCAGCAGGCGGCGTATCCTGGCCGGATCACGGACTTTCTTCAGCGCAGCAAAGTACTGCAGGAACTCCAGCGCAGTCAGGTTCGGATAAACACCGAAATCCTGCGGCAGATATCCAAGCCGCCGCCGGATGGCATCCGGCTCCCTGGCAATATCCTTCCCCTGGAAAATGATCTGCCCGCTGGTAGGACGTGCAAGCGTGGCGATCATCTGCATCAGCGTTGTCTTGCCGGCGCCGTTGTGACCTATGAGCCCGACCACGCCTTCAGACAAGTTCAATGAAACGTCATCAACTGCTATTTGATTTTTTCCAAAAGTTTTGACCACATGACGGATTTCAAGCATTTTGTTCCTCGCTGAAGAAAGGGTCAGGCTACTGACGATGCTGAAAATATAATCCAGGCCAAAAACTGCCGCCCGCTATATCCGACAGAAAGCGCAAAGTTCGGAATAGAAAGCGTGAACGCCCGACAAAATGCCGGCGGTTACAGTCTATACAGGCGGGTCACAGCCTCACAAAGCATGCGGCACAAACAAAAACGGCGCCGTAAGCCGGCGCCGTTTTTATCCATCTGAAACTAAGCTGCAACCAAAAAATTACTGTTCAGCTCCGCTCGCTGGCGGCGCTTCTACCGCAGCATGGTTGATAGTAACCTTGGCTTTTTTCTTCAGGTTCTCGACATAAGAGAACATTTCAGTCTGTGCCTGCGCATTATCCAGCTGCGTGCGTTCAGCCGCGCGGCGGGTGTCGTCCGGCGTGCCTGGGCTCACCTTGCCGATACGGTAAATTGCATAGCCGTTACCCGGCGCATCCAGGCCGACGAAGGCTGGCAGTTTCTGCACATCCGCCTTGAACAGCTCGGTAGCGACCGGGCCAGGCACTTCCTGCGTTTTCAAGCGGGAGATGGTCTTAGCTTCAGAAAAACCGGCGGTGCTGTCGGCTGCTTTCAAGGCTGCCAGTTTTGCTTCGCCTTCTTTTTTGGCCATCGCCAGTGCTTCAGTTTGCGTGACAGCGGCAGTAATCATCGCCTTCACTTCTTCAAACGGACGCTTGGATGCAGCTTTGTATTCCACCACGTGGCCGGAGATCAGTGTCGCAGGAGCCACTTCCACCGCATCGGTGTTCAGTTTTTTCTTGGTGGCTGAATCGCCGAAAATCGCTGTCAGGAACTTCTGGTTATTCGTTGGCACCGTCGGCTGAATGGCAGGATTCGGTTTGCGAGTCAGGCCGGAGACGGTTTCAATTTTCAGCTTCAGCTTGTCGGCAACCGGCTTCAGGCTATCTGACTGTTCATACACGGTATTGGTGAAGGTTTCTGCGGCTTCGGCATAGGCCTTGGCGGCTTTCTGTTTTTTGATATCCGCGATGATCGCAGGTTTCACGTCTTCCAGCGGCTTGATGCCGGCTGGTTTGATCGCTGTCAGCTGGATGATGTGGTAGCCGAATTCGGATTGCACAACATCACTGATTTCACCGGCTTTCAGTTTGTTGACGGCATCTTCAAACGGCTTGACCATGGCGCCCTTGCCGAAGAAATCCAGATCGCCGCCGCGCTCTGCGGAACCGGTGTCGGTAGAATTTTCCTTGGCCAGCTTGGCGAAGGAAGCAGGATTTTTACGCACTTCTGCCAGCAGGCTTTCGGCCTTTGCTTTGGCAGCGGCCTTGTCCTTGTCGCTGGCATCCGGCTTGATACCGATCAGGATATGGCTAGCGCGGCGCAGTTCATCCGTGGTGTAGTTCTTTTTGTTTTGATCATAGAACGACTGTATGTCGGCATCGCTGACATCGGTCTGGCTGGCCAGCGCATCGCTGCTGAGCACGACGTATTCTGCCTTGATCGATTCAGGGATCTCAAACATCGCCGGGTTCTTGTCATAGTAAGCCTTCAGCATGTCGTCGGTAACCTTGACCTTGGCTGTGTAGTCGGCGGCGCGGAATACCATTGCCTGCACATCGCGCTCCTGCTCGTTGAGAGCGGACAGTTGCGTAGCAACCGTCTTCGGCACAAAGGCGCTGCCCTGCACGGAATTGACCAACTGCTGGTACACCAGATCCTGGCGCAGGCGCTGCTCGTAACCGGCCGTGCTCATGCCCTGCGCAGCCAGGATGCTCCTGTAGCGCTCGGCATCAAAAGTGCCGTCTGCCTTGACCAGGCCAGGCGTGGACAGAATATTTTGCTGCAGCACTGCATCAGGAATGCTCAGGTGGTTCTTGGCGACTTCTGCACTCAGCGCGCGCTGGGCGATCAGGTTATCCAGAATGCTTTGACGCGCTTCCGGCGTATTGAGCATCTTGGTATCGAACTGCGGGCCGTACGTCTGGCGCAGGCGGTCTATCTGTTCGCGCTGGGCGTTGTCAAATTCCTGCCTGGAGATGGATTTACCACCGACCGATGCCACGCCGCCGTCATCCTGGAAGGATTTGTAGCTGAATACGCCACCGGCCACGAAAGACGGGAAAATAATCAGCAGCAACAGGAACTGCATCAAGCGCTGGTGTGTACGGATATACTCAAACATGTTCGACCGATCACTATAATAGGAAAAGCTCAGGCTACTTAATATGAAAAAAGGCGAACTCGCGTTCGCCTTTTTGATTTTCTGGTGAAACCGGAGGACGTTAAAACGTATTTACCTCCAAATAATCATCAATAGAATCAAAGACTTAGTAGCACTACTAATTAAAAGCAACAGAAATTTATTGTTGACTCTGTTACCACTGCTAAACGATCAGCGATTTTAGCAGTGTTTCCTGCCTCCTTACACTGAAAAAAGCAAAAAAAGCAGCCCAGCGATTACCTTTTAAACAACGTTTGGCGGGCATTTGTGGCAAGTTTGCACATACTGCAAAGTACAGCGCATGCTACGTATTTCGTAGTTGCGTTTTTAATATGGTCTTGTAATATACATAGCTGCGTGCAATGAGCTGCGTGCACTGCAATGCACTGCGCCGGAAATCCATTTTTACAAAGAACACCTGCGCAGCCTGCCGCACTTGTACCGGCATCAGCCCCATCAGCCCTATTAGCTCCATTCGCTTTATTCGCTGTAATCAACCATCCCCCGCCGGGGATGCGCGCTGTTTTTAACTTTTACACTCAGGTAAAACATGAAAAACTACTGGTTCTCAAAAGCTGCCCTCTTTTTGTCACTTCCCCTGCTCACCGTCACGCTGATGCTGCCGAACTTTGCCAGCGCTGCGGAAGGCATGTGGACGCTGGACAACCTGCCCATGGCAAAACTGCAGGCGCAATACAGTTACAAACCCAGTGGTGAATGGGTCAAGAATGTGATGCTCAGCTCTGCCCGCCTAGCCCTGGGCTGCTCGGGCTCCTTTGTTTCAAAAGACGGCCTGGTGATGACCAACCACCATTGTGCGTCTGAATGCATAGAGCAGATATCGACAGCCGAAAAGAATTATATGAAGGACGGTTTCCTCAGCAAGCGCCGTGAAGAGGAAGTTGTTTGCCCGGCCATGGAAGTTAACCGGCTGGAAGACATACAGGACGTGACCGAACAGGTGAAGAAGGCCACCGCCGGCCTGGACGGCAATGCCTACAAGGACGCACAGAATGCGGTACGCGCCAAACTCACATCAGCCTGTGTGGGAGGAGATAAATCAGCCACACGCTGCGACCTGGTAGACCTGTACCACGGCGGGCGCTACAACATCTACAAATACCACCGTTATGCCGACGTACGCCTGGTATGGGCGCCAGAGAGGGCCGCTGCCTTCTTTGGCGGCGACCCGGACAACTTCATGTTCCCCCGCTACGACCTGGACATGTCGCTGGTGCGCGTATATGAAAATGGCAAACCCGCGCAGATGAAAAACTTTTTCCCTTTCAGCAAAAACGGCGCCGAGGAAAATGAGCTGGTCTTTGTCACCGGCCACCCTGGCTCCACGCAGCGCCAGCTGACGCTGGCACAACTGCTGAGCCTGCGCGACATCCGGCTGGTGGATGGCTTGCTGAGGCTGTCTGAACTGCGCGGCGTCGTAGAACAATACCGCACGTCCAGTCCGGAAGCGGCGCGCACTGCGGAGGGCTTGCTGTTCAGCGTGGAAAACAGCTACAAGGCGCTGTATGGCCAGTTGCAAACCCTGCTTGACCCCGCCTTCATGAAAAAGAAACTGGATGAAGAAAATGCCTTGCGCAAATTTGTCGCTGGCAAACCCTCACTGCAATCCAAAATAGGCGGCGCCTGGACTGCGATAGAAAAGGCACAGGAAAAATATCGCGCGCTGAATATCCGCATGAGCAATATTGAAGGCGGCCGCGGTTTCCTCACCGATTATTTCTTCAATGCGCGCGACCTGGTACGCGCTGCGGATGAAAAGGCAAAACCGGATGCAAGCCGCCTGCCAGAATATGCCGACGCGCGCCTGCCGGAGCTGGAAGAACAGGTGTTATCCAAAGCGCCCGTCTATCCTGAATTTGAAAAGGTTAAACTCATCTTTGCGCTGACCAAGATGCGCGAAAAGCTGGGGCCGGACGACGCTTTTGTTAAACAGGTACTCGGCAAAGCATCGCCGGAACAGCTTGCCGACGACCTGATCAAACACTCGAAGCTGAACGACCCCGCAGTTCGCCAGGCTTTATGGACAGGCGGAAAGGACGCGATTGCCAAATCGGATGATCCCTTCATCAAGCTGGCCATTTCCATCGACGTGCAGGCACGGGCCATCCGCAAGCAGTACGAGCAGGAAGTAGAATCCGTCGTGCAGAAAAATACCGAACTGATCGCGCAGGCACTGTTTGCGCAATCCGGTACAGGCGCTTATCCCGATGCCACCTTCAGCCTGCGGCTATCTTATGGTCAGGTCAAGGGCTGGGAAGAAGCCGGCCGCAAGATCACGCCTTTCACCGATTTTGCCGGCGCATTTGCGCGCGACACCGGCGCTGATCCGTTTGCATTGCCGCCAAGCTGGCATGCCGCCAAGGGCAAGCTGAACCAGTCGCAACGGCTTAATTTTGTGACGGACAATGACATCATCGGCGGTAATTCCGGCAGCCCGATGATCAACAAAAACGGAGAAATCGTCGGCCTGATCTTCGACGGCAATATCCATTCGCTGGGCGGCGCATTCTGGTTTGATCCACGTCTTAACCGCGCGGTTGCCGTGCATAGCAACGGCATACTGGAAGCGCTGGACAAGATCTACGATGCGAAGGATATTGTGAAAGAGATGACGGCGAAATAGTCGTAAGGCCTCAACAAAAAAAACAGCCTTCATGCATTTTTAAAACAATGCATGAAGGCTGCTTTACATGAAAGACGCCGCATTACTTCAAGCGCCACCTTTATCCGCTATCGCTCTGCTAACTCATGGAGCGGAAACAATCTCGCTTAACCCGCCGCTGCTTTCGCTTTAGCTGCCAGTGCCGTAAACTCTTCTACACCAAAAGCCGTGCCTGAAAGGCCCCAGCCGCCTT
>JAYSKH010000012.1:0-16350 GCA_043726505.1 Undibacterium sp.
GCCCGCCTTTGTAAAGTTATTTCAACTTGCTAGTGCAGCTTGATCCTCGGGTTCCTCACCCTGTCGATCACTTCGGCCCACGTCGCCAGCCACGTATAAAACAAACCGTTCACCGCAATCTGGTGGTTCTTGTGCAGCCACCAGTACATCCACTTCGCAATCGTGCCCTCAATAAAGATGGACCCGCTGGCCAAAGCCCCCATCAGGCTGCCGACTGTCGTGTAATTTCCCAGCGACACCAGCGAACCATAATCCTTGTACGTGAATTCCAGCAAGGCTTTGCCTTCCAGCAGTCGCACCAAAGATTTGGACAAGGTGCTGGCCTGCTGATGTGCCGACTGCGCGCGCGGCGGCACGATGCCCTGGCCTTCGCCCTGCGGACAGGCGGCGCAATCGCCCATCGCAAAGATGGCCGGGTCGCGTGTGGTCTGCATGGTCCGCTGCACTACCAGCTGGTTAATGCGGTTGCTCTCAAGGCCGGCAATATCCTTGAGAAAATCCGGCGCCTTGATGCCGGCCGCCCATACAACGATGCCGCTGGGGATGAACTTGCCGCTGGCCATGCGCACGCCTTCTTTGGACACCTCGACCACTTTTTCATTGGTATGGATTTCCACCGCGATCTGCCGCAGCTCCTGTGCGGCAGCGTCGGACAGACGCTCCGGCAACGCCTGCAGCAGCCGCGTGGCGGCATCAACGATGACGATTTTCAGGTCTTTTTCCGGATGGAAGTTGATCAGGCCGTAGCTGGTCAAAATCTTGGTGGTCATGTGCAGCTCCGCCGCCAGCTCCACGCCGGTAGCGCCGCCGCCGATGATGGTGACCGTGAAGCGGCCCTCGCCCTTGGCCCGGGCTTCTGCCTGCGCTTTCAGGCAGAAATTGATCAGCCGCTGGTGGAAACGCTCGGCTGCTTCCGGCGTATCCAGCATGATGCAGTTTTCATTGGCGCCGGGCGTGCCGAAGTCATTGGTCTGGCTACCCAGCGCCAATACCAGCGTGTCGTAGCCTACCGTCTGCCGCGGCAGCAGCTCGCTGCCGTCGCCGTCATAGGCGGGCGCCAGGTAGACTTCTTTCTTGTCGCGGTCCAGGCCGTCCATGCGGCCGAGGCGGAAGTTGAAATGGTTGAGCCGCGCCAGTGCAAAATACTCGCGCTCGTCGGCGTGGCTGTCCAGCGTGCCAGCGGCCACCTGATGCAGCAGCGGCTTCCACAGGTGGGTGCGGCTGGCATCGATCAGCGTGATGATGGCCTTATGCTTTTTGCCCAGTTTTTTACCCAGGCGCACCGCCAGTTCCAGGCCGCCGGCGCCGCCGCCGATTATCGTAATTCTGTGCTGTGTTTCTCCATTGCGTGAGTCCAAGTATTACTCCCGATAATTAAAAAAGCGGTACACCATGCATTATTTTTTATTTAATCGTTGTATGCATATAACTTCGGTTATGTTGCCAACAGAGTAGCATCTTATCTCGCAGATTTATCAGGCTATTACGATACTGCATATCATAGCGCTGCAATTTTTGTATTGAAAAGCCTCTGCAATTTGCTTATTAATTAGGCAGTTTTTCAGGTAGAATAGCGCTTCCCCGAATTTTCCTTCCCGCTCATCGTGCAAATCGGCCCTCATGTGCTGCGTAATAATATTTTTGTCGCTCCTATGGCAGGCGTGACGGATAGGCCTTTCCGCCAGCTATGCAAGGAGCTCGGCGCAGGCTATGCAGTGTCTGAAATGGCGGCATCCAACCGCAAGCTGTGGGACACCGAAAAGTCCGCGCGCCGGACCAACCATGAAGGTGAGATGGAACCCAAGGCGGTGCAGATTGCCGGTGCCGATCCGCAAATGCTGGCCGATTGCGCCAGGCACAATGTGGACAAGGGCGCGCAGATCATCGACATCAATATGGGCTGCCCGGTCAAGAAGGTCTGCAATGCGTGGTGCGGCTCCGCATTGCTGCAGCATGAAGATCTGGTAGGACAAATACTGGATGCCGTTGTGTCCGCAGTCGACGTGCCTGTCACGCTGAAATTCCGTACCGGCTGGGACAGGGCCAACAAGAATGCGCTGAATATCGCCCGCATGGCTGAATCAGCAGGGATTGCAATGCTGACCTTGCACGGGCGCACGCGCGCCGACGGCTACAAGGGCGATGCAGAATACGAAACGATTGCCGCAGTGAAGGCCGCTGTGTCAATTCCGGTGGTTGCCAACGGCGACATCACGACGCCGGAAAAAGCCCGCCACGTGCTGCAGGTGACCGGCGCAGACGCCATCATGGTGGGCCGCGCAGCGCAGGGCCGACCGTGGATATTCCGCGAGATCGACCACTTCCTGCGCACCGGCACCTACCTGCCCGCACCGCTGATCTCTGAAGTCAGCCGCCTGATGGACGAGCATTTGCGAGCGCATTACGCGTTCTACGGCGAGTTCCTCGGCGTACGAACGGCGCGCAAGCATATAGGCTGGTATATGCAGGATCTGGTGGGTGGCGAAGCTTTCAGGCAACAGATGAATTTGCTGACTTCATGCGAAGAGCAACTGGATGCAGTAAAAATGTTTTTTGATTCGCAAGCCGGTGAGCGGTTACAATACCGCCCCGCTGAAGAAAAAATGGCGGCATAGTACAGCACTGAATTTAGCCCGAAGCCAAAAAAATAATCGCGGATGCCGCACCCGGTGCAGATATCCGCTAGCACGAATCAAACAATAGAAAAAAAGCATGAGCAAAGACAGTATCCAAGAAGCGGTCCATAAGAACCTGGAAAAATATTTCAGGGACCTGGGAGAACAGCAGGCCTCCAACATCTATGACATGGTTGTCCTGGCGGTGGAAAAGCCAATGCTGGAAATGGTCATGGCGCGCGCTGAAAGCAACCAGTCGCAGGCAGCAGACATGCTGGGCATCAACCGCAATACCTTGCGCAAGAAATTGCAGCAGCACGGGTTACTGTAAAACGGTAATCCGACAAGCCGGAACGGCGCGAGGCGCAGGATAGCCCTGCAGGAAAATAAAGCAAGCCGAACATAACGCAACCGCACAACATCCTTCACTCTCGTCATTCACCACCATGATCAAACAAGCCCTCATCTCCGTATCCGACAAGACCGGCGTCCTTGAATTTGCGCGCGCGCTTTCCGGCATGGGAGTCAAGCTGCTGTCCACCGGCGGCACCGCCAAACTGCTGGCCGACAACGGCCTGCCAGTCACTGAAGTGGCCGACTACACCGGTTTCCCGGAAATGCTGGATGGCCGCGTGAAAACGCTGCACCCGAAAGTACACGGCGGCATCCTGGCCCGCCGCGATTTCCCTGAGCATGTGGCAGCACTGGACAAGCACGGCATCCCAACGATAGACATGGTGGTTGTCAACCTTTACCCATTCCAGCAAACCGTCGCCAAGGCAGAATGCTCGCTGGAAGATGCGATAGAAAACATCGACATCGGCGGCCCGACAATGCTGCGCTCGTCCGCCAAGAACCACAAGGACGTGGTTGTCATCTGCGACCCAGTGGACTACCAGCTGGTGCTGGACGAAATGAAGGCAAACCAGAACACGGTCAGCTACGACACCAAGTTTACGCTGGCGAAAAAAGTATTTGCGCATACAGCGCAATACGATGGCGCCATCACCAACTACCTGACCAGCCTGGGCGAAGACAAAGCGCACACCACGCGCAGCAGCTATCCGCAAACCCTGAACCTGCATTTTGAAAAAGTGCAGGAAATGCGTTACGGCGAAAACCCGCACCAGTCGGCATCGTTCTACCGCGAGCTGAACCCGGCCAAGGGCGCGCTGGCCAACTACACGCAGTTGCAAGGCAAGGAACTGTCGTACAACAATATCGCCGATGCAGATGCAGCATGGGAATGCGTGAAGTCTTTCGACGTGTCCGCCTGCGTCATCGTCAAGCATGCGAACCCTTGCGGTGTGGCCCTGGGCGAAACGCCGTTTGAAGCCTATTCCAAGGCCTTGCAGACTGACCCTACCTCCGCTTTCGGCGGCATCATCGCATTCAACCGCGAACTGGACGGCAAGGCAGCGGAAATCGTGGCCAAGCAATTCGTCGAAGTGCTGATAGCGCCTTCGTTCACTGCCGAAGCGAAACAGATTTTTTCTGCCAAACAGAACGTGCGCCTACTGGAAATCAGCTTAGGTGATTCGGTCAACGCTTACGACTTCAAACGCGTTGGCGGCGGCTTGCTGGTGCAGGCGCCGGATGCGAAAAACGTCGCAGTGGGTGAACTGAAAGTCGTGTCCAAACTGCAGCCTACGCCGCAGCAATTGCAAGACCTGATGTTTGCATGGCGCGTGGCCAAATTCGTCAAATCCAATGCGATCGTATTCTGCGGCAATGGCATGACGCTGGGCGTTGGTGCAGGCCAGATGAGCCGTATCGATTCCGCTCGTATTGCATCCATCAAGGCGCAGAATGCCGGCCTGAGCCTGGCGGGTTCCGCTGTGGCGTCTGATGCCTTCTTCCCGTTCCGTGACGGTCTGGACGTGGTCGTCGATGCCGGCGCTACCTGCGTAATCCATCCGGGTGGCTCGATGCGCGACCAGGAAGTGATCGACGCGGCCGATGAACGCGGCGTGGTCATGGTATACACTGGCATACGCCACTTCAGGCATTAAACCTTCTTCATCTCCGTCCCGCGTACCAGTATCCCCACTACAAGCGGGACGGAATTGAAAGCTCTCCACCAATGATCATCCTTGGCATCGACCCCGGTCTGCGTACTACAGGTTTCGGCCTTATCCAGAAGCAAGGCAGCAAGCTGGGCTATATTGCCTCCGGCACGATCAAGACGCAGGACGCCTCTTTGCCGGAACGCCTGAAAACCATCCTGGCAGGCGTATCCGAAATCATCCGCACCTATAATCCCGATTGCTCGGCGATAGAAAAAGTCTTCGTCAACGTCAATCCTCAATCTACGCTGCTGCTGGGCCAGGCGCGCGGTGCGGCGATCTGCGCGCTAGTGAGCGCTGACCTCTCCGTGGCGGAATACACTGCCTTGCAGGTCAAACAAGGCGTGGTCGGGCACGGCAAGGCGAAAAAGGAGCAGGTACAGGATATGGTGCAGCGCCTGCTGTCGCTGCCGGGCTTGCCTGGAACAGATGCGGCCGATGCGCTGGGCGTGGCGATCTGCCATGCGCATAGCGGCGATACACTGGCGACATTGGGCGCTATTGCCCCCGAGCTGGCCAAGCGCGGTTTGCGCGTGCGCGCCGGACGCCTGATCGGCTGACCCGCCAGACGTCCCTGCCCTAAGGCCGGCAGCGATACCAGTAGCGGTAAGCGGCGGTAAATCCCATTGATTCATACAGACTTATCGCAGGCGCATTGCTTGCCACTACCTGCAAATAAGCAGTAGTAGCGCCGCGCTGCTTTGCGGCCTGCAAAATACCCAGGGTCAGTGCGCGCGCATGGCCCTGCCGGCGCATCGCCGGATCAGTCGTTATATCAAAAATGCCGGCATAGTCACCATCCACAACGCCCAGACCGATTGCGGCGCCCTCACCCACGCAACCGTGGATGGCGGGCAAAGCCAGCATTTTCAGCAACGCGACATGCTTCAGCTTCCTTTCCTGCGATGCGCTATCCAGTTGGTGCATCAGCGTAAACCACGGCTCCGCGCTAATTTCCCGGAAGGCCGCTGCAGGCGATGGAACATCAGGCAACGGCTCCAGACTGCGCGTCATGACGATGCTGTCATCCATGCGCACCAGCCCCTGCTGTTCCAGAAAGATATCCAGTGCAGCATTGTGAGCATGCCCGGTAAGCCTAAAAGTAAGCGGGATGTGCTGGCGCGCAAACAAGTTTTTACAGTAGGAGAATTTCTGTTCCACGGCCATCGTGGATACCGCCAGCGGATTGACGGAATTCGCGCGCTTAGGGCCACCGCCCGCCATGCGGATCAGCCAGCCGTCATGCAGCAGCGTCTGCGCAGCCGGCAGCGCGCTGAAACTGGATTCTTCGATTCTTTGGTGCAGGGGCAAAAAAGACATGCGGCTCACTCGGAATATGGTTTGGCGGAGCCCGGCAGGCACCGGGCCAGGTGCGGTCTGTAGGGGAATGCCATTAAGCCATCAAGCAGAGGGCATTGTCAAAAGTAGTTATTTGCCATGTTGCCTGGGCTTTTTATTGGGCGAAAACCTGATTAAATTTCCAGTAGTATCGCAAATAAGCGCCTTCTATCCTGTATCATTCTAAGCATTATTTTTAGGATGAGTTCGCAATGATAGGTCGCATCTTAGGTCTGTTGCTGGAAAAAAATCCCCCCCAGCTGGTGGTCGATTGCCAGGGCGTCGGGTACGAGATTGATGTGCCGATGAGTACTTTCTACAATCTGCCGGGCCTGGGCGAAAAGGTGGTGCTGCTGACGCACCTGACAATACGCGAAGACGCGCACATCCTGTTCGGCTTTGGTACTGCGGAAGAACGCAGCGTATTCCGCCAGCTGATCAAGATCAGCGGCGTCGGTGCGCGCACCGCGCTGTCCATCCTGTCTGGCATGTCGGTGGCCGATCTGGCGCAGGCGATCACCTTGCAGGAGGCCGGACGTCTGACCAGGGTGCCCGGCATAGGCAAGAAAACCGCCGAACGCCTGCTGCTGGAACTGAAGGGCAAACTCGGCGCCGATTTGGGCGCGGCCAGCGGCGGCACGATTGCCAATGACCATAGTTCTGATGTGCTGAACGCTTTGCTGGCGCTCGGCTATTCGGATAAGGAAGCGCTGATGGCCATCAAGCAGGTTCCGGCCGGCGCCGGCGTGTCCGAGGGCATCAAGCTGGCATTGAAATCTCTGTCGAAGGGATAATGGCCGATGAGTATCCAGACCGATAATTTTTCTGAACAGCGCATCATCGCTGCCACGCCTTCGTCCCCTCAGGAAGAGGCCATAGAGCGCGCGCTGCGCCCCAAGCAGCTGGAAGAGTATGTGGGCCAGGAAAAGATCCGCGGCCAGCTGGAAATCTTTATCGCCGCTGCGCGCAATCGCCGCGAGGCACTGGATCATACGCTGTTGTTCGGCCCGCCGGGCCTGGGCAAGACCACGCTGGCGCATATCATCGCGCGCGAGATGGGCGTCAACCTGCGCCAGACTTCTGGCCCGGTGCTGGAACGCGCCGGCGACTTGGCCGCGCTGCTGACCAATCTGGAAGCCAACGACGTCTTGTTCATTGATGAAATCCATCGCCTGTCGCCGGTAGTGGAAGAGATCCTGTATCCAGCGCTGGAAGACTACCAGATCGACATCATGATCGGCGAGGGCCCCGCTGCGCGGTCCGTCAAGCTGGATCTGCAACCATTTACACTGGTGGGCGCCACCACGCGCGCCGGCATGCTGACCAATCCGCTGCGCGACCGCTTTGGCATCGTGGCGCGGCTGGAATTTTATACGGCAGCCGAACTAACCAAGATCGTCACGCGTTCCGCTTCGCTGCTGCATGCGCCAATACAGCCGGACGGCGCGCGCGAGATCGCACAAAGGGCACGCGGCACGCCGCGTATCGCCAACCGGCTGTTGCGCCGCGTACGCGACTATGCGGAAGTCAAAGGTAATGGCGAGATCACCAAGGCTATCGCTGATGCGGCATTAATCATGCTGGACGTAGACCCGGTGGGTTTTGACTTGATGGACAGGAAACTGCTGGAAGCGGTGCTGTTCAAATTCGGCGGCGGGCCAGTGGGCCTGGACAACCTGGCAGCCGCCATCGGCGAAGAACGCGACACGATAGAAGATGTGCTGGAGCCCTACCTGATACAGCAAGGCTATCTGCAGCGCACACCGCGCGGCCGTATTGCCACCCCTAGCGCGTATCAGCACTTCGGCGTTACAGCACCAAAAACCGGCGCC
Organism: Undibacterium sp.; assembly: GCA_043726505.1. Lineage (GTDB taxonomy): Bacteria > Pseudomonadota > Gammaproteobacteria > Burkholderiales > Burkholderiaceae_D > Undibacterium. Next base: position 7,852 of record JAYSKH010000012.1, read on the forward strand.
AATGGCGAGCTGTGGGGCGGCTAGGTCGCCGCGGTACCGTTAAACCGAAGCAGCAGCAAGCGCTCTTTTTCATTGAACGCAGTGTTCTGCGATTGCAACGCCGCCGCTGAAAATTTGTAACGGATTGTGCAAATAATTTTTGCCAATCCTGAAATTTTTTTGAACCGCCCCCCACTTTTTTGTCATCTACGATGATGGCGAAAAATGGCATCTAAAAGAAAACCCATGCCCGCTGATTTGCCCGAAACCAGTCCGGATGTCATGCAGATCTGGGTCGACGCAGATGCCTGCCCGAATGCCGTCAAACAGATACTGTTCCATGCAGCGGAGCGCTGGCATATCCATGTCACGCTGGTGGCGAACCGTTTGTTGCCGGTGCCGCCGTCCCGCTATATCAAGGCGATGCAGGTGCCTGCTGGGTTTGATGTTGCAGATAACGAGATTGTGCGCAGGATGCGTGCCGGTGATCTTGTCGTGACAGGCGATATTCCGCTGGCTTCCGACGTGCTGCAAAAAGGCGGCCACGCACTAAACCCGCGCGGCTCTTTTTATACGACAGACAATATCCGCGAATATTTGAGCATGCGGCAATTTATGGAAGAATTGCGCAGCAGCGGCGTGGAAACCGGCGGGCCGGCAGCGTTCAATAACGCAGACAGGCAGGCATTCGCCAATCAGCTTGATAAATTTCTAATGAAAGCCTTATAGAAATGACCACCGATCCATTTTCCATTCCTGCGTTGGGCTTGCACATTATGCATGCGTCGCAGACAATGGCAATTCACTTAAAATTCTAAGCTAAGCGTTTCGCCATGCTCATGTCCTCCCTCGCAGACCGCTATGCCTATCAGTTCCTGGAGGCAAGGGCGCGCTCGCGGTCGCTGAACCTTATTACCTCCGAAACCAATCTGAGCATCGCCGATGCTTACGACATTGCAAAGAGCCTGGACACCATACGCACCGCCGAAGGCGAGGTCGCGGTGGGCCGCAAACTAGGCTTCACCAATAGCAAGCTGTGGCCGAAGTACGGCGAAAAAGATCCCATCACGGCACCCATGTGGTCTACGCTCTTTGACAGCACTGTACGCTATCTGGATCAGACCTTTACCGTGCAAAGCCTGGACGGTGCTGTGCGCCCCAGGATAGAGCCGGAAGTTGTCGTCAAGCTTGGGCATACGCCTGCCGTCGACGCCAGTTTTGAAGAATTGGCGGAATGCCTGGAATGGATGGCGCACGGTGTGGAAATTGTCGTCTGCCCTTATCCAGACTGGAAGTTTGAAGCCGCCGACGCCATTGCGGCATTTGGCCTGCACGGCACGCTGCTGATAGGCGAGCCGCGTTTGCTGTCCAACGCCACCCGCCACCATCTGGCCGACGTAGTCGCCAATGCCAGCGTTTCGCTGTCGTGCGACGGCCAGCTGCTGAGTGCTGGCTACGGCAGCAACGTGATGGAAAGCCCGCTGCATGCGATCTGGCATCTGCATCAGTTGCTGAGAACGCAGCCGCAGTTTTCTCCATTGCAGGCAGGCGAAATCATCACGACCGGTACGTGGACCGATGCCTATCCGGTGGCCGCCGGGCAAACCTGGTCTACCGCATTCTCGGGCGTAACACTGCCCGGCCTGAACATCTCTTTTGTTTAAGTTTTTCCCACTTCGAGGCTACGCATGATCATCGTCCATCATCTGAACAACTCCCGCTCGCAACGCATACTGTGGCTGCTGGAAGAACTCGGCGTACCTTACGAGATCAAGTTCCATGAGCGCGATCCCAAGACCATGCTGGCCCCCGCCTCACTAAAGGCGGTTCATCCTTTGGGCAAATCGCCGGTCATCGTGGATGGAGATGTGACGGTCGCCGAATCCGGCGCCATTGTCGAATACCTGCTGGAACGCTACGGCCAGGGCCGCCTGATTCCTGCAGCTGGCACGCCGGAAAGGCTGAAGTACACGTACTGGCTGCATTTTGCCGAAGGTTCGGCAATGCCGCCGCTGCTGCTGAAGCTGATCTTCGACCGTATAGAAACCGGGCCCATGCCCTTTTTCATCCGTCCGATCGCGCGCGGTATCGCGCAAAAGGTCAAAGCTGCGTTTATCCAGCCCCAGCTCACGCGCCAGCTGGATTATATGGAGGCCGAAATATCTAAAACCGGCTGGTTCGCCGGCAGCCAATTTTCTGCGGCGGATATCCAGATGAGTTTTCCGTTGGAAGCTGCCTCCGTACGCGGCGGCCTGGACGCCAGCCGGCCGCAGTTGATGGATTGGCTTAAACGCATCCATGCGTTGCCCGCCTACCAGCGTGCGCTGGAAAAAGGCGGCGAGTATGAATTGCTGAACTGACACTCCTCCTTCGCCACTCTGCAGGGCTGTGCAAAAATGGCCGGCCCTGAATCTACGTTAGCACTTGGCATCAGATTCGAATTACAGGCCGGACTTTGAAGCCCGTAAAACAAAAAAAAGCACCCGAAGGTGCTTTTTTTTATAGCTGGTTCAGGCAGGCAAGCCTGCCGTCATCCGAACCGTCAATTAGAACTTGTGACGGATACCGAAGTTGACCAGTTTGTCATTTACGCCGTTAGCATAAGCCAGGCCGCCTGCGTTGGAGTTCGCATCGTTCTTGGTGTAAGCGTAGTTAGTGTAGAAGTTAGTACGCTTGGACAGAGCATAAGTGCCGCCGATTGCATACTGGTCGCCTTTGTTTGCAGTCGCTTTAGTGTCATCTTTAACGTGTGTGTACGTTGCGATGAATGTCGCTGCGCCGAAAGGAACTGAAGTACCCAGCATCCATGCTTTGTTGTCGACTGTGTTCAGGTCAGTTGTCGTTTTGCCATAAGCAGCGTGCAATTTAGCGACTGTGAAGTCATAGATACCACCGACGAACAGGATCTTCTTAGCATTGCCGAATGCATCATTTGCTTTGTGGTAAGCAACTGTAGCAACCACTGGACCAGCTGTGTAGATGCCGGACAAACCGATTTGACGGGAAGCAGAGTTATCACCAGCAACTTCACCGAAAGTGTAAGCTGCGGAACCTACGAAGCCGCTCAGGTCGTTAGTTGTGTAGTTGATTGTGTTGTTTGTACGGAATGGTGTACCGAACATACCCAGCAGACCGCCAGTGGATGTACCTACGCCAGCTTGTGGGCCGCCGCCGGTGCTGTTGAAACCAGCATCCCATGGATCGATAGTGTCAGTTGCGATAAAGATAGGAGCGTATTGACGACCCATAGTCACGGAACCGAATGCACCAGCCAGACCTACCCATGCTTGACGACCGAAAGCCAGGCCACCTTGGGAAGAAGTACCGTTATCAGCATTGATACCCATTTCCAGATCGAAGATGGCTTTCAGACCGCCGCCCAGATCTTCAGTACCTTTAAAGCCCAGACGGGAACCAGATTGTTCGCCGCTGTCCAGCGCTGTTGTAGCACCGTTTCTGCTCGCGCCGCTTTCGTGCTGGATAGCCATATCCACAACACCGTAGATTGTTACGGAAGATTGTGCGTGAGCAACGCCTGCGAATGCAGCCAGTACTGACAGAGCTAGTAGTGATTTTTTCATTGATATTTCTCCAAAGGTTTTCATGTTGACATGAACTACAGTAAGCGAAGGCTCTGCGAAAAGCTTATTTGTTTAATACGTTGCGGAACCCAGCTCATACTTCAAAACGAACAAGACTGCTAAACAGAAGTTAACGTATTTGACCAAAGATACGCTTTTGCAGCAAAGCTAATTTGCCTTTTGCGGGGTTTGGAGGGCGAGTATGTCTCTAAATCACAACGTAAAATTATGATTGTGACAAGAATATGACATATTATTGCTGCGTCGCAATGGAGGATATACGCGAGAAAATCGCGAAATTTAATCGAAATTGAAGAGTTACAGTATTATTTAAGCAACACAAGACAGCGCGTGCGGGTCCTGCTTTATATTTCATTGTGACAATCGAGTAAATTTCCACAATGCAACATTGAAGCCGCAATAAACAAGCCCCGCAGACGCGAGGCTTGCCGTTCCAGGCATACGCCTGACCCCGGAGGATTCAGGCGAAGCTCAGCTTAGAACAAGTGCGTGATACCTGCAGAAATACCGGTCTGGGTAGTTTTTGTTCCCAGTTGGAACAATGGACCAGTGATTTTCTTGTTATCCGCTTCCAGGTACAGGTTAGTACGCTTGGACAGAGCGTAAGTGCCGGCGACGACGAAGTTTTTACGCTTGCTGTCCTGTACGCCTGCTGCAGGGGATACGAATGTGTGTGCATCCGTAACGTAATAAGCACCGGTCAACTCGATTTGTGGAGTGATTACGTAGCTGACGCCGCCCCAGTAGGATTTTTGTTCTGCATCGATATTGACTGCAGTTTCCTGTTTTTCTTTTACATAACCACCAGAAATACGCAGGCCATTCGCCGAGTATGCACCACCGAGCGTCCAGTATTTATTTGTGAAGCCAGCGATGTTGGTGTTCATGTAACCGCCGCCAACGTTGAACGGACCGGCTGTGTAGCCAGCGGAAACCGATTTTACGGCATTGCGGTTAGTGTCGCCTGCAACTTCACCCAATGCGTATTCCAGGCTGGTGCGGAAACCGCCGAATACTGCCGTGTATTGCGCATCGTTGTTGAAACGTGTTGCGCCGCCGCCGCTGAATGTTGCCGGGAAGAACAAAGCTACGCCAGCAACAGGCGAAGTGATCGCTGGGAATTTGTAGTTGAACGGTTCGTATGTACCGATAATTTTAAACATCAACGAATATTGACGACCGAGGTCAAGATTGCCGAAATCGCCGGTCACACCAACAAATGCAGAACGGTTAAACGCAACAGTCGGGCTATCGTAAGAGCCGGTAGCAGTATTAAAACCGGATTCCAGCACGAAGTGGGCGTTCATACCGCTACCCAGATCTTCTATGCCTTTGAAGCCCAGACGGTTGGAGTTATAGGTACCGTTGGAGCCCATGGACAGCTTGCTGTTGCCAGCCGCGTCGACGTTAGTCTGATTGCGGACACCTGCGTCGATGGAACCGTAGATAGTGACTGAGGACTGTGCAGATGCTGTAGCAGCGTATGCACCAAGAATTGCAAATGCCAATAGCGATTTCTTCATTGAAATTGTCTCCAAAATTATAATATTGTCAATTGATTGCATGCCATCTACATCAATTTACTTATGCAGCATTCAGTCTTGCCAGGACCCCGGTACCGGCTATCAAGAAGCTGATTCCATTGAAACAAATTAAGCGTAATAGGGCAAAGAGAATTTGTTGCCATTCAATATGAGGCGAATTTTATGTGGTGTTATCGCAACAAACAGCCGTTTTACCATTAGTTTTTTAATAAGTTTATATCGAAAAACTTACCGCTTTCATTAACTCCGTTGCAATTTAAAGCACACCGGTTCGATTTTTTTCAACATATTCCGGAACATGGTTTTCCTTCCCATACTGTGGAAAGCACACGGACTACAGCGGCGAAGCCGCGCCTTAATTTACAATACGGTTTTCGTCTTCATGCCGACTCAACATGCTTCCATTCAAGCTAGATCACCTGGTGCTGGGATTTGACCGCGCGTTGCGCGTCGTGTCTGGCCAGGCCGCCGCAAGCCGCCCCAACCCTGCTACCGATATCGCACAGGATGTACTGTCAGACCAGGATAAACGGCTTAGCGCCGGGCTGATGCGCATCAACCACGTAGGGGAAGTATGTGCACAGGCGCTCTACGATGCGCAGGGCCTGTTTTCACATTCCGAAGAAGTGAGGCAGCAGTTTGCCCACTCCGGCATTGAGGAAGAAGATCATCTGGCATGGACTGCACAACGGCTGCAGGAGCTGGGCTCGCGTCCCAGCCTGCTGAACCCGCTATGGTATGCGGGTGCGTTCGCCTGCGGCGCGGTTGCCGCACGCTGCGGTGACCAGGCCAGCCTGGGCTTCGTCGTCGAGACTGAACGCCAGGTGGAGGCGCATCTGGAAAGCCATCTGGAAAAGCTGCCGGCAGACGACGCTAGATCGCGCGCCATCGTGGACAAGATGCGCACCGATGAAATTGCCCACGGTGCTGCCGCGGCGGCACTGGGCGCAAGCAGCCTGCCGCCGCCGGTGCGCACCGTGATGCAGGCAATGGCCAGGGTGATGACGGCTACTGCCTATTACGTGTAATCGCTAGTAAGTAAGCGAACCGTCCGGCCCATACCAAGTTGCTGCTTTACAGCAGCATAAAGCACAGGGCTGCCACTGCAGTAGGCAACAGCGCCGCCAGCAGCAAACCCAGTGGGCTGATGCCTTCTCCGTCGAAATAATCCTTCAGGATCGCAAAGCCGGCGGGGTTGGGGGCATTGGCAATCACCGTCAGGCCGCCGCCGGTGACGGCGCCCGCAACCAGCGCATACTTGGCGGCATCCGACATTCCCTCCACCAGCGAGCCAAGATAGGTCAGCGCCGCATTGTCGGTAATGGCCGTCAGCCCCATGGAACCAAAGAACAGTACCGTCGAATCCATGCCCGCCAGGATGGGCTGCAGCCACCATTGCTGCTTGCCTCCCAGGACCACCAGCCCCGCCAGGAAAAACGCGACCAGCAGCGCTTCACGCAGCATTAGCTTGTCCTGGTAGCGCTTGTAGGCATCAGTGAATCCGAGAAAGAACAGGAAAAGGCCCATGAATACGACGGGATAATGCGCAAACACCACGGTTGCCGCAAGAAACAGGTAGTGGATGGCGATGACAGACAGGGGCATGCCCTCGCCCTGCTCCGCGCTGCGTGCCGGCGGGATGCCAGCCAGATCCTTGCGAAACAGCAGCGTGGCTGCCAGCGCATTGACTACCACTGCGCAAGCCGCTTTCCAGCCGAATACGCCAGACATGAAGGCAATATCCCAGCCCCATTTTTCAGCCACCATCAGCACCGGCGGCGCGGCAAACGGCGTCAGTACGCCGCCGATGGAAATGTTCACGAACAGCACGCCCAGCGTTGCATATTTAAGCCGGGATGAAATACCCTGCGTGTAAAAGCGGTCGCGCAGCATCAGCGCAGCCAGTGTCATCGCAGCCGGTTCGGTAATGAAAGATCCCAACAAAGGCACCAGCGACAGGCACAGGAAATAAGAGGTGACCGCCTGGTTCAGCGGCAGTGCTCTGCCAATCCAGCTGACCAGCGCCTGCACCGAATGCAGGATGGGCCGTGTGCCGGCGATCGTCAGTATCGCGAACACAAACAGCGGCTCGGTAAAATTTTGCGCATCCAGATAGGCTATCGCCGCCTTGGGTGTGGCCGTGACCGCAATGAAGCCGACCAAGATGAAGGCCCAGAAGCCAAACACGACTTCCACTTCGCCCAGCAGATGCCACAGGCCTGCATGGCGTTCGCTGGTATGCGCCAGTTGCAGAAATTTCTTGGTGGAGAAAGTGTGCAACACCGCCAGCGCAAAGATCGCGGCACCGGCGTATTCAATCAGGCGGGCACTATCCATGTTCATCCTTGAAAGTTATTGGCAGTTTATAGCCGCTGTCGACAAATCTGACCGAACCATATATCAACCTGCCGCCCGGCAATGCGGGGGCGGCGGATTCAGACTCAACCGGGTATCTTGTCCAGCTTGGCGATGCTCAGGTCCAGCAGCTTCATGCCGTGTCGGCCGAAATTGATGTGCGCGCGCGCATTGGTCCCGCTGCCTTCAATATTCACGATCACGCCTTCGCCAAACTTTGCATGAAACACCGATTCGCCTATGCGCCACGCATTCTTGTTGAAGCTCTGCGCGATTGTATTGGCGCCTGTGCTGGGAGATTCATCCCATGCGGACTTAGGGTTGGCAAACCAGTGCGGCTGGATTTTAGGCGACAGCCATTTCAGCGTGTCTTCCGGCAATTCATCAAAAAAGCGCGAGCGCATGTTGTAGCGGGTCTGGCCGTGAAGCATGCGGGTTTGCGAGAAACTCATATACAGCCGCTTGCGGGCCCGCGTGATTGCCACATACATCAGCCGGCGTTCTTCTTCGACACCACCCTCTTCCTTGGCGCTGTTCTCGTGCGGGAACAGGCCTTCTTCCAGGCCGCTGATAAATACGGCGTCAAACTCCAATCCTTTGGCGGAATGCACGGTCATCAGCTGCAGCGCATCCTGGCCAGCCTGCGCCTGGTTGTCGCCGGCCTCCAGCGACGCATGCGACAGGAAAGCCGACAGCGGCGACATCACCGCCGGCAGCGCGGCATCTGCATCGATAATTTCTACGCCATCGGCGATGGTGACGATATTCGGCGTGGCCTGCGATGCCGGGCCGGTTAGTGCCGGCGCATCCAGGCCGAAGCCTTCTTCGGAGACAAACAGCGTGGCCGCATTGACCAGCTGTTCCAAGTTTTCTATGCGGTCGGCGCCTTCTTTTTCAGTCTGGTAATGCTCAATCAGGCTACTGACTTCCAGCACAATCTGCACCATTTCAGGCAGCGGCAATTGCTGCGTCTCAAAACGTGCGCCTTCTATCAGTTTGACGAAGGCCGACAGCGAAGA
>JAYSKH010000013.1:0-2414 GCA_043726505.1 Undibacterium sp.
GTCGTGCTGACCGAAGCACTGCAGGGCTTCACTGATACCCGGAGCGGCGTCAGCAAGGCTGTCGCCCATGGCGAGCTTGCGCATACGCTGCTGGAGCGCGGCAAACCGGCCGAAGCTGCCGACATGTTCACCACTGCCATTGCACTGTACCGCGAAGCGGGTTCCCGCAACAGCCTGGCCGAACACCTGATCTGCCAGGCCAGGGCACTGTCTGCTGCCGAAAGGGCGACAGAGGCGCTGGCAGCCATTGACGAAGCGCGCACGCTGATTACCGAGCCCGCTTGCGCTGCGCTTGGTATTGATCTGCGCGAGGCGCTGGCCGAAATCCACGCGCGGCACAAACTGCCGCTGCCGGCCAAAATGAGCCTGCCTAACCCAGTGCTGCATTTTCTGGAAGAAGCGCTGCGGGCGGGTTCAGAGATAGACGGCTGGCTCGCGCCCTCCAAGCTGCTGCTGGCGCTGGGAGAGGCCTGGTCCAAGGCTGGCGACGGCAAACAGGCATTTGAATACGCCAAACTGGCGATCGCCGCCGACCAGCGCGAGCGCAACAAGCAGGCCAGCAACTGGGCGACGCTGATGCGCGTACGGCACGAGACTGAAAGGGCCAAGGCAGCCGCGGAACATCACCAGCAGCTTGCCGCCACGCTGACCGAAACATCACATACGCTGGATCTGCTGAGCAAGATAGGGCAGGAGCTGACGGCCAACCTAAACCCCGAAAACGTCTGCAATGCACTGCATCGCCACCTTGGCACCTTGCTGGATGCCTCGCATCTGTCGATCTGGCTGCTGGGACCGGATGGCAAGGCGCTGGACCTGTGCCACCATGTGGAAAACGGCATGGTCGTGCCTGACTATAACGCTGCTGCATACAAGGATGCCTATAACGCCAGGCGTTGTATTGCTGAGTGGCAAGAAGTATTGCTGGAAATGGATGGATCCAACACCGCATCTGATGATGTGGCGAACTCTACGGATACTATCCAGATCCGCACAGCGCTATTCGGCCCGCTGATTGTTGGCGAAAGAGTGCTAGGCGCAATGTCGATCAAATCCGGCAATCAGGACGCCTACGGCGAGCGCCAGCGCCTGATTTTTCGCACGCTATGCGCCTATGGCGCTATCGCGCTGGACAATGCCAATGCGCACCGCGATCTGCAGGAGACCAAAAAGAAACTGGAGCAAGCCTTGCGCGAGCTGGAGGATGCCAGCCTGACTGACCCGCTGACGGGCCTGCGTAACCGCCGTTTCCTGGCGCAGAACATCGAGGCCGATGTAGCCATCAGTGTGCGCAGCTACCAGGATAGCGCGGCAAGCGGCGCCGCTGCCCCCAAGGATGCCGATCTGCTGATGTTTCTCGTGGATCTGGACCACTTCAAACTGGTCAACGACAAACATGGCCACGCTGCGGGCGACGCCATTCTGGTGCAGATACGGCAGCGGCTGCAGCAGGTGTTCCGCGATTCGGATTACCTGATCCGCTGGGGCGGCGAAGAGTTCCTGATCGTTGCACGCGGTATTTCACGAGAGAGGGCAGACGAGCTTGCTTCGCGCGTTTGCGCCGTGGTGGCGGAACAGCCGTTTTCCATCGACGACAACACACAGCTGAACCAGACCTGTTCAGTAGGGTTTGCCTGCTACCCGTTTGTTACCAGCCAGCCCAAGGCCATCAACTGGCAGGATGTTGTCGATATTGCCGATATTGCGCTGTACACCGTCAAAAATGCGGGCCGCAACGGCTGGGTGGGTTTGTTCGGCGAAGCGCATGCATGGCCGGACCTGCTGCTGTGCACGCTGAAGGCGGACCCTAAAAAAGTCATCCTGAACAACGAGCTGCGGCTGTCCACCAACAAGTTGCCGCAAGAGATAGCAGGTGCGCTGGAACTGCTGGCGCCGGCAGCCTGACATATCGGTATGTTGATGCGTGGAGTATTGGTACGTGGTGTATTGGTGTATTCAAGCCTGCTTAGTACGACAGTAGATATTATTGTTTTTTGGATTTACTCTGCGGATGAACGCCGCACCGCGGCTGACAAGGACTTCTGGCAATGGCGACGCTATCAAGGGTCGCCTTTTGCTTTTTTTACGGACTAAGCGAGGAAATTGCGTTTTATGAATTATGAAGTGATCGATACCCAGATATCGCCAGAAGGACGTATGGATGTGTTATCCAAGGCGGAAGTCGCCAAACTTCTGGATACCAGCCATGGCGGTTTATATAATATCTTCCGTAACTGTTCGCTGGCGGTGCTCAATGTGGGCAGCGGCCTGGACGATGGCAAGGAACTGCTGGAGCGCTACAAGACCTTCGACATCAGCATCATACAGCGCGAGCGCGGCATCAAGCTCGACGTAAAAGGCGCGCCTGCGATTGCCTTTGTGGATGGCGTGCTGATCAAGGGCATACAGGAGCA
>JAYSKH010000014.1:0-4073 GCA_043726505.1 Undibacterium sp.
CTTGCGTATATGCATCGCTGTGATGTTGCATATCGAGTGGTGGGAGACATAATCCTCTACTCGCGCATCGATCTCACGTATCCACTGCAGACGCTCCCAGTACGTCAATTCGATGTTCCACCACGACCTTTTCTTGACAATTAGATTAACATCGTAAGTTAGTAGCGTGTATTATCGCGATTCTGGGTATGGACGAACTGGCTCCGGAAGACAAGCTGCTGGTATCGCGCGCACGTAAGATGCAGCGTTTCCTGTCCCAGCCTTTCCACGTTGCTGAAGTGTTTACCGGTTCCCCAGGTAAATACGTTTCGCTGAAAGATACAATCAAAGGCTTCAAGATGATTGCATCCGGCGAACTCGATCATCTGCCAGAACAAGCGTTCTACATGGTAGGTACTATCGAAGAAGCCATCGAAAAAGCGAAAAAAATCGGCTAATACCCGATACGCATGAGTCCGGTACGCCGGGCTTGTGCGGTTCCGCTTTTTTGATCCAGCAAGAATGAAAAGGGTCCAACATGGCACACACTATTCACGTTGACGTGGTTTCCGCAGAAGAGATGATCTTCTCCGGCGAAGCCGAATTCGTCGCGTTGCCGGGTGAGGCTGGTGAATTGGGTATCTATCCAAAGCATACGCCACTGATCACCCGCATCAAGCCGGGTGCGGTACGCATCAAGGTAAGCGGCCAGGCCGAAGAAGAGTTCGTCTTCGTCGCCGGCGGTTTGCTGGAAGTGCAGCCGGATACGGTTACTGTCCTGGCCGATACTGCGATCCGCGGTAAAGACCTGGATGAAGCCAAGGCAAACGAAGCGAAGAAAAGGGCAGAAGAAGCCCTGGTCAATCAGGAATCCCAGATTGACTACGCACAGGCTCAGGCTGAACTGGCTGCGGCAATTGCGCAGCTGGCTGCAATCCAGAGATTGCGTCAAAAGCATTAAAACAATATGGCGGATTTTGCCTTTCAGGCAAAGCTTTACCGCTGGCAGTAAAATGAAGGCAGCCTCAGGCTGCCTTTTTTTTCGCCTGCCGACATGTCCCCCATCTCCCATGCCGCTATCCCCGAACCCCGATGATGAATGACAAAGAGATTGCCTCCTTGCTGCACAGCGTCGCCACCATCGCGGTAGTCGGCCTGTCGCCAAAGCCATCCAGGCCCAGCCACGACGTGGCCGCCTATCTGCAACAGCAGGGCTACCGCATCGTGCCGGTCAATCCTGTGGAGGAGGGTGCTACACTGCTGGGGGAGCATTGTTATGCCAGCCTGGACGATGCTGTACGCGCTTTGCAGCAGCAGGGCCGCAGCATCGATATCGTTGACTGTTTCCGGCGCTCCGAAGAGATTCCAGCCATTGTCGACGATGTCATACGCCTGGGCCTCAAATGCATCTGGATGCAGCTGGGAGTCTTCCATGATGAAGCCGCGCGCAAGGCAGAAGCCGCCGGCATCCAGGTCGTCATGGACAAGTGCATCAAGATTGAACACATCAGCCTCAATATCGCCCAAAAAGGATAAACCACCGATGCCCGTCACCGTCAGCCCACTGTTCCGCCTCAGCGGCAAGCTCAAGATCAAGGATGCAGACGCCGGCAAGCGCCCGCTGGATAGTTCAGACAAAAAGCAGGGCAAGGAAGAAAAGGACGAGGCCAAGACCCGCGACAAGCTGGCCACGATGAAGCTGGCACAGCAAATATCCGACTATCAGGAAATCCTGTACGCGCAAAAAAAATACAAGCTGCTGATCGTGCTGCAGGGCATGGACACATCGGGCAAGGACGGCACCGTACGCGGCGTCTTTGGCCAGATCAATCCGCTGGGCGCCCGCACCTCTGCCTTCAAGGCCCCCAGCAACGTGGAAAAAGAATATGACTACCTGTGGCGCGTGCACAAGGAAGTGCCTGGCAACGGCGAGATCGTCATCTTCAACCGCAGCCACTACGAAGACGTGCTGATAACCCGCGTGCACGACTGGATAGATGACAAGGAGTGCGAGCGGCGCTACGCGCAGATCCGCGATTTTGAACGCATGCTGACCGAGACAGGCACTGTCATCCTCAAGTTTTTCCTGCACATCTCCAAGGATGAACAAAAGCAAAGGCTGGAAGAGCGCATTGCCGATCCCGACAAGCACTGGAAATTCGATCCGCAAGATCTGGTTGAGCGCGAATACTGGGATGCCTACCAGACCCAGTATGAAAAAGTGATCACCGCGACCGATGCTGACCACGCGCCCTGGTACATCATCCCGGCCGATTCCAAGACCCAGCGCAATCTCGCCATCGCCGGCATCGTTGCCGAAAAACTGGCGAGCCTGAACCTGGCCTACCCGCCAGCCAAGCCGGAACTGGCCAAGCTGAAGATCAGCTAGTCCGTTTGCTCAATCAAGCCATCTGCCACTTCTATGCGTCAATATTTGCCCGAACTGCTGGCCCTGCCGCTGTACCCACTATTGTCTCTGCAAGGCAAGCACGTGCGCCGCATCACGCCGCGGCTGCCGGAAGCAGGCGGCCCTGACCATGGCGTAGCGCATTGGACCCCGCCGGATGGCAGTCCGGCACCGAGTCAGCCGCCGCAAGCGCTGCGCCTGGTCGCCATAGGCGAGTCGCCAGTGGCTGGAGTAGGGGTAGAGCTGCATACACAGGCAATTACCGCGCAGCTGGCCGCCATGCTGGCGCAGCAGGCCGAAAAGCCGGTGCACTGGCAAGCGGTGGGCCTGAACGGCGCCGATCTGGCGCGAGCGTTACGGGAACTGGTGCCGCGCCTGCCATCGCCGGAGCCGGCGGTTGATATTGCGCTGATCGCATTCGGCGTCAACGATACGACGAGCTTCCATTCTTCCGCCCGTTACCGCACAGAACTGGCGCAGCTGGTCGCCGCTGTGCAAGCCAGGCTGGCGCCAACGTTGATCATCCTGTCGGGCGTACCACCCATGCATGAATTCCCTTCATTGCCGCAGCCATTGCGGTTTGTGCTCGGCCAGAAAGCCAGGGCGCTGGACAAGATCACCGAAACGCTCGCCCGCGAGCTTTCCGGCGTGCACTACATTTCCATGCTGTTTAATACCGGCGAGTCAGGATTAATGGCCGTGGATGGTTATCATCCGTCTGAAAAAGGCGTACTCAGGTGGGCACAGCATATGGCCGCCGCTATGCGCCTAAGCATTGGGCAGCTGGGCCCAAAAAAATAGTACTTTACGTCACTTATGCACAGTAGTACTTTGAGGAAATACGAGGATGGCCTAGTATTGTAAGATCTCGCTGCCAGCTGATCCCAATGAAATCAAGCATTTAGGACGTGTAACCCAGTGTAGGCCAGGGCTTCACATAATTTAACGTTTTATAAAATAATCTGTCCACAAAGTTATCCACAGTTTGATAACGAGCCCCTCCCTGTGGATAAATGCGGCCAAGAAGCCGGAAAATGGACGCAAATAATCGAAATTGCTGGTGTGCATGTGCCTTCCGGCAGCGCATAGGCGATAATGTCGGTTTATTCCAATTTCGCCATCCAGCGCATCCGCCAACAGGGCACCGGCAATGCCGTCCACCCAAAAAATCGCGATGCGCTAATGCAAACACAGGGCCCGCAAACGCAGCCTGATGCGCTAAATCGAAAGCAACCATGTCATCACAATTCGCACCTCTGAAAAACGATACCTTCCTGCGCGCGCTGATGCGCCAGGAAACTGACTACACGCCGCTGTGGCTGATGCGCCAGGCCGGCCGCTACCTGCCGGAATACCGCGAAGTGCGCAAGGGTGCTGGGTCGTTCATGAGCCTGGCCAAGAATCCCGACTTTGCGACCGAAGTGACGATACAGCCGCTGGACCGTTTTGCGCTGGATGCCGCGATCCTGTTTTCCGACATCCTGACCGTGCCGGATGCCATGGGCCTGGGCCTGTATTTCGAAGAAGGCGAAGGCCCCAAGTTTGAACGCCCGCTGAAAGATGAAAAAGCCGTCATGGCCTTGCAGGTGCCTGATATGGCCAATCTGCAATACGTATTCGATGCGGTAACGCAGATTCGCACCACGCTGAACGGCCGCGTGCCGCTGATCGGCTTTTCCGGCAGCCC
>JAYSKH010000015.1:0-32233 GCA_043726505.1 Undibacterium sp.
GCGAAAAGCAGACGCTGGGGCTGGCGCTGACCTATGCAATCAAGGAGGTAGGCCTGGTCAGCGGCGGTTTTGGTTACGGCCGGGCAAAGACCGGCGGCGACACGCTGACCTATATTCAGTACGACAGACAGAACATGAACAACAGCTTTTCGCTGCGGGTACAAAAAGCAGGAAAAACCTACTGGCAAACCGCGGTAACAGATACGGACCTGGCGCCTTCCCTTGAAGTCCAGGTTCAGGACACCATCACGCTGACCAAGAAACTATCAATCCTGGGCGGTTACCTGAAACAAAAAAACCGCGGACAGCCTAACCTGACCACCATCAACGCCGGCCTAAACCTGAACTTTGACAATGGCAGCCTTCTCAACTTCGGCATCATAAAAACCATTAGCGTCACGAAGGATATTGCCGCCAACGCGCTGTTCGTCATTCCGCTGGAAAATTACCGCTTGCTGCAACTTTCTGCCACCAGGCAGAGCGGCAACAAGCAGATCAGCGCGCTATACCAGAGAACAGCACCGGTGGAAGGCGGCTGGGGGTACCGTTTGCAGAAAAGTCTGTTCGACTACCAGACCACCGACGCCGGCATCAACTATCTGGGGCAATACGGACAGGCCTCGCTCAATGCCAACCGTACTGGCAGCAGCAGTAATTTCGAAGCGACGGCCCGCGGCGGCCTAGCCTTTCTGGGCGGGCACCTGAGGGTATCCCGCTGGATCACCGACAGCTTTGCCGTGGTGGAAGTGCCGATCAAAGAGCCGGTTGATATCTACGCCAACAACCGGTGGGTAGCCCGCACCGACTCGGACGGCGTGGGTTTTATTCCGAACCTGATTCCGTATGAAGACAACAAAATCTATCTGCAAGGCGACGCATTACCGCTAAAAATGACACTGGAACTGGATGAGCGTTACGTGTCGCCAAGCTCACGCTCCGGAGTACTGCTGAAGTTCGCGGCAAAGGAAAACGTCAGCGCCACCATCATCCTGCAGGATGAGGCCGGCGAGCCCTTGCCTTCCGGCACTTTCGCAACCCTGATCGAATCCAACCAGTCCACGGCTATCGGGCTGGTTGCTTTACGCGGCAAAATATTTTTTGCGGAAGCGAATTTCCCCGCTACGCTGTATGTGGACACGTCAAAATACAAATGCGAGATTCCCATCAACGTCAAACCCAGCCCTGAGGGTTTTCCGGTGCTGGGCCCCTATACCTGCAACAAGATAAGCCAATGAGGAAATTATTCAAAGCCGCCCTGCTGCTGGCAGCATGCATATTTTCCCAGCCCGGGCATGCAGCCGGAATCACGGTCAGCCTGTGCGGCGCCAGTGCCACCGGCGTCGCATTCGGCAGTTACAATCCGCTGAGCCCTGTCGACACGGACAGCAACGGCACCATCACTTTTGGCTGTATCGCAGCAGGCGTCGGCACCTTCACTTATACGATTTCGATAGGCGCCTCAAATGGCACCGTAGCTGGCCGGCAGTTGAAATCCGGCGCCAATCTGATTTCCTACAACCTGTATCAGGATATGAACCGCACGCAGATCTGGGGCGACGGCACAAGCGGCACTTCAGTTTTTCCCGCGAATGTCGCTGTCGCGGTGGTGGGTCTTTTCAGTAACACGTATACCGTGTTTGGCCGTATACCGGCACTGCAAAACAAGCCTTCCGGCAGTTATGCTGATACTGTGACAGTAACCGTGACTTTTTAACCCTGCCGCCAATCCCCGGTCTTGGGTCTTGGGTCTTGGGTCTTGGGTTTTGGGTTTTGCTATTGCGGCCCAGCTTTCAAGTTTTTGCTGCAGCCTTCAGGCTGTCCTTGTCAAAGCCGGCCAGCCGCTTGTATTTCATCGAAATTTCTTCCAGTTTTTCCTGCGGGATGACGTCATTGACATGACGGAAGCCTTGCGGTGCGCGCTCTTCCGCCAGCTGCATGACCTGCTCGGGGCCGTTCATGCGGTTGCGTAACACGATGCCGGTGGTCTTCGGCAGCCTTTCCGCTTCGTATTCGCGCAGCGCATACAGCGTATCTGGATCGCCCGCCAGGCAATCGGCCAGATAGCGCGCATCCAGGATGGCCTGGGCGCTGCCATTCGAGCCTATCGGGTACATTGGGTGCGCGGCGTCTCCCAGCATGCTTACGCGGCCAAAAGTCCAACGCGGCAACGGATCACGGTCAACCAGCGGAAATTCGTAGACCTCCTTGGCCGCATCGATGATGGCAGGAATATCGATCCAGTCCCACTTCCAGTCGGCAAAAGCCGGGCTGAATACACTTTTATCGACTTGCCTGTTCCAGTCGGTCTTCGGCAGTTCACCGTTGGGCACTTTCAATTCGGCGATCCAGTTGACCAGCGAACGCCCTTCACGGCGCAAGGTTTCAGAAATCGGATAAGCAACAAACTTCTGATCCTGGTAGCCGGCCATGAACATGCTCCGGCCATCCATGTAAGGCGGTGCTTCGGCAATACCGCGCCATAG
The DNA here is from genome assembly GCA_043726505.1 of Undibacterium sp. Lineage (GTDB taxonomy): Bacteria > Pseudomonadota > Gammaproteobacteria > Burkholderiales > Burkholderiaceae_D > Undibacterium. Next base: position 2,484 of record JAYSKH010000015.1, read on the forward strand.
CATGCGGCCGGAAAAGCGTGGCAAGTCGCCAGTCGGATACAAAAACTTTCTGACGGCCGAGTGGATGCCGTCCGCGCCGATCAGGACATCCGATTCGACCGTAATTTCCGTATTGTCTGTACGGCGCAGCCACGTGGAAATGACCTTGCCGGCATCCTGCACAAAGGACTGAAAAACATGCCCCTGGTGGATATGTTCGCTGCCTATGCGTTCGCGGGCGGTGTCCAGTAAATTCATCTGCAGTTCACCCCGATGAATGGAAAACTGCGGAGACGGATAGCCAGCGGCACGGCCACGCGGTTCCGTCCAGATCTGCTGGCCAAATTTATTGAAGTAGCTGAGACTGGAAGTCTGAATCGCATGCTGAGACAGGCAATCTTCAAGACCCAGTTCGCACAGTTGCTGGCTGGCGTGCGGCAGCAGATTGATGCCGACGCCCAGCGGTTTGATCTCGCTCACGGCCTCAAATATATCGACATCAATGCCGCGCTCACGCAGCATCAAACCCAGCACCAGACCGCCGATACCGGCCCCCGCAATTGCTACTTTCATGTTTGTCTCCTGCCCTGCCTGCTTCAGGCGGGTCTGCATTAACCGGGCAACCGGAATATATTGTTATGAACCACAACAATTATACTATGTAACAAAAATCAGAAAATCGCAAGTGCTGCAATGGGCATCTTGGCAGCCCACATGGCGAGCAACACACCGCTAGTACGGTAGCAGCCGCAGCCTTAGCAGACGCCCCATACAGCCATTCTGCCTCTGCAAACTGCCAGCAACAAGCTACAATGGCAAAAAATTCAACCACAGGGCGCAACATGCCAGAACCAAAGAAGCAGACCTCCTCCGGCAACAAGACCTTGCCAGGCGGCGCCATACCGTCAGGCATGTCCTTCAATGCCCGGATAGACGGCATCAACTACGACGTACTCGACCAGTTGATAGGCTATGCGGTGCGCCGCGCGCAGCTCAGCATCTATGAAGACTTTGCCGCGTCACTGGCCGCAGAGGACATTACTCCGCAACGGTTTTCCTCTCTTGTCATCATAGAAAACAATCCGGGAATTTCCCAGACCAGATTATCGGAAGTCATGGGTATCGCCCGCTCCGGCGTGGTTTCCATCATTGACGGATTTGAAAAAAATGGGCTGGTGGAAAGACAGGCCGCCGACGACCGCAGATCGTACAACCTGCAACTGACCAAGGCCGGCGCCAGGGAGCTGAAGAAGTACAAAAAAATGGTCGAACTGCATGACGAACGCATTTCCGGCAATCTGACAACTGCGGAGAAGCAGCAATTGCGCGCATTGCTCAGGAAGCTTGGCACCGCTCCGGGCGGCTAGGACGCATGCCTTGCGCATCCGCTGCAATACCATTATAGTAAATAACTGTTATGCCGCATAACAATCATTATCCGCCAAAAAATCAAAAATACGCGGCAAACAGCGCTGTTCACCTAAAACAGAAATGGAGACATCATGAAAAATTTTAGCAAACCTGCACTGGCAACATGCCTGGCCGCTCTCGCCTGTGCCGTCGCCAGCCTGCCGGCAATGGCAGACATTACTATCGGCGTCAGCCTGCCGCTGACAGGCCCTGCTTCTGGCCTGGGCATCCCGACAAAAAATGGCGTCAGTATGTGGCCTGACAGTATCGCCGGCGAAAAATTGAAAGTCATTATTCTTGATGACGCTTCCGACGCGACACAATCGAACAAGAATGCACACCGCTTCATCAGTGAAGACAAGGTAGACGTGATCGTCGGCTCCACCGCCACGCCGGCATCCATTGCAATAGCCGATGTCGCGGCCGAGGGCCAAACCGTGCAGATTTCCACGTCGCCGGTGGAACTGCCGGAAGGCAGGGGTGGCTGGACTTTTCGCGTGGCGCAGTCCACCAGCCTGATGGCGGGCGCCATCATCGAGCACATGAAAAAAACCGGCATCAAGACTTATGCTTATCTCGGTTTTTCCGATGCCTATGGTGAATCCTGGCTTAAAGACTTCACTGCGCTGGCCAAGCAAGCCGGCCTGCAGTCAGTGGCAACGGAAAGATTCGCGCGCGCTGACACGTCCGTCACTGCGCAAGCGCTGAAACTGGTGTCGGCAAAACCGGATGCCATCCTGATAGGCGCGTCCGGCAGCGGCGCGGCCATGCCACACAAGGCGCTGATAGAGCGCGGTTATAAAGGCAAGATCTACCAGACTCACGGCGCCGCGTCGCGCGACCTGATCCGCCTCGGCGGCAAGGATGTGGAAGGTTCTTTTGTCGTTGCCGGTCTGGCTGTCATGCCGGAGGCGTTGCCCGATAACCATCCGAGCAAGAAAATCGCCGTGGACTTTGTAGAGCGCTATGAAAAGCAATTCGGCGCAGGCACGCGCAACCAGTTCGCCGCCCACGGCTACGATGCGCAACTGCTGTTGCAACACGTTGTGCCGGTAGCGCTAAAAAAAGGCAAACCTGGCACCCAGGCCTTCCGCACGGCACTGAAAGAAGCGCTGGAATCCACCAACGGCGTCGCCATTACGCAGGGTTTCATCAAGTACACGCCGAAAGATCATTTCGGCCTGCAGGATAGCGCCCGCGTACTGCTGACAATAGAAAACGGCAACTGGAAACTGGTCACACCCTGATAGCCGGCCTCAGGCACTGAAGCAACAAAGGTGATGGCGCTCGCGCGCCATCACCTGCACCATCAGCCACGACCGTGGCCGCAGCCGGCGCGGCATATTAGAACTTGGCCGATATCCCCACACTCAGCAAGTCCACATTCGCCTTGCCACCAGTGCCGGTATTGTCGCCGACACGCGCAAAACGCTCATACTCGCCACGCAGGCTGACTGTCTTGTTCAACGCATAGGATACACCTGCGCCATAGTTCAGCGAGGTTTTCCAGCTGTCATCCAGCCCGCTAAATGCACTCGCTGCGGCAGCCGAACTATTGGAGACGTCCAGCGAAGTCTTGCCCACGTACAAGCCGCCTTTGCCGAACAGAGAAAACTCGTTAGTCAGCGGCAATATCCCGACCGCATCCACTACCCCGCCATAACTCTTGTAGTTGGCCGATACGCCGCCATCACCCAGTGCCGCACTGTATTTGGATTTACCCAGATCCACGTAGCCGCCTTCCACGGCAAAGTTAGGGCTGAACTGATGGCCTACCAATAGCTTGAAGCCGGTATCGGTATCCTTAAAGCTGGAAGACTGCACGGTAGCGCCTGTGCTGCCAAGTGCAGCATCGGTAGTCGCTTCATTAGCGCCATGGAACGTGGACTGGCCGACAGAGCCGACGACATACAGGTCTTCAGCGTAGGCGGAGGAAGCCAGTGCGCCTGCTGCGAGTATAAGGAGTGCTTTGGTATTGATCATATTAACCTCTCAAAAATCTAAAATTTATCCAGGACGCATTTCATAAGCGGCACGGTGTGCGCACCGCTGTATGAAATAAGTTCTGATGCAAGTCTGCAATGCAGCGAGGTGGATCATAGTCCCGCTCAATTTTGGAGGGTGTGTGGATTTGTACAGAGATGTTTCCAGTTGTATGACTTGCTAAGACATGCGAAAAAAGAACAAACGCAGGCAAAAACCGTAAAAGCGACTGAGAGTACTTTCCCGGCTTCTGTACGGCATCTAGCAGATAAAAGCCGCCAGGCCACATAACATTCACCAGCGTCCGCACTTGCGCAAGCGTTGCGCTATTACACTCTCTTACATGCCTTAGGAAATTTTTACCTGCGCTTATTTTGTGTAGCGGACTCCTGTTTGAAATAAACCGGTTGAACGAATGCAGCAGCCTTCCGATATAAATAGTTTGGTATTTGTTTGGTATTTTTAGGCACGAAAAAAAATGAAAGGAAAACTCGATGAGTTATGAACTTTATTATTGGCCCGGCATCCAAGGCCGTGGCGAGTTCGTGCGCCTCGCACTGGAAGAAGCCGGCGCAGAATATACAGATATAGCACGCGTCCCCAAAGGGAAAGGGAAAGGAACGGGAGTATCCGCGATGATGCCGTTCATGGACGATGAGAAAGTCGAACAGCCGATGTTTGCGCCGCCCTTTCTGAAACATGGAAAAATATTGATAGGTCAGACCGCAAACATTTTGCATTATCTGGGGCCGCGACTGGGCCTGGCTCCCAAGGACGAGGCCGGCAGGCTGTGGGCGCACCAGTTGCAGCTAACGATCGCCGATCTGGTGGCTGAGGTGCATGATACGCACCATCCACTGGCCAGCAATCTCTATTATGAAGACCAGAAGGCCGCCGCCGTAAAGCGTTCAAGCGATTTCCGGAAAAACCGTATTCCCAAGTTTCTCGGCTATCTTGAGCAAGTGTTGAACACAAATCCCAAACGCGGCAGCTACATGGTGGGTGCGCGCCTATCGTACGTTGACCTGTCGGTGTTCCAGATTATCGAAGGCTTGCGCTATGCATTTCCGCGCACAATGCAAAAGCAGGAGAAAGATTACCAGGGGCTGGTGGCGCTGCGCGACAGCATCGCGGAACATCCCCCTATCGCTGCCTATCTGCAGTCGGAACGACGCATCCCTTTTAACGAAGACGGTATTTTCCGGCACTATCCGGAACTGGACAAAGCTAAATGAATCTACGATAAACTAAATCTCCGTTAGCCACCCCGGAGCTTATCAGCTGTCCGCCTCATTGTCGTTCAGCCACGCGCGGGCGGTGGAAATTGTCATGTCCAGTTCTTTTTCCACCACCGAAAACAGGCTATTGACCCTGTCGTTCTGTTGCGCCCGGATCGCATTTTCCAGGTCTAGCGCAGCATCGACAAAACGGAAATTGCCTAGCGTGCCGACAGAACCCCGCATCGCGTGAAAAATCCTCAGCACATCCTCACGGCGCCCTTCCAGCCACGCGACATGAGCCTGGTCCATGGAGTTGGGCCCGTGCTCGGATATCCTCAGCATGACATCCAGTAATTGGGCGCTGTGCGCCGGATTCGTCTTCACCATGTCGTACAACTGGTCGAGGTAAGAAATCTGTTCTCGCTGCTGTTGTTCGTCAAGATATTCGGATTCCATGACTTCCTCCGCGTGCTTTGCAGGTGCAGCCACCGTACCACTGGCATTTGCAGGTCTTGCAGGAAGGTGTTTGCTGATGGTGGCAAACATTCTTTCAGGGTCTATCGGTTTCGCAATGAAATCATTCATGCCGGAAGCGATACAGCGCTCTCTTTCAGCTTCCATGACGCCTGCCGTCATTGCCAATATTGGCAGGCTCAATCTGAGATTTTCACGTATTTGCCGCGTAGCGGAAAAGCCGTCCAGTACCGGCATCTGCACGTCCATCAGCACGAGATCAAAAGCGGCCGCCTCGGTACGCAACAGATCGACCGCTTTCTGGCCATCATCCAGCACCATAACGGTGGCGCCCTGCTGTTCCAGCATGGTTTTTGCAACGATCTGGTTCAGGCTATTGTCTTCCACCAGCAGCAGCCGCGCGCCTGCCAGCGCTGCCACGCTGGATGCTGCGGTAGCCGGCGCCCCTGTTCCGGGGATGCGGCCCAGCTTATGCGCCAACACCTCGTGCACGGTGTCATATAGGCTGGAACTGGTCACCGGCTTGATCAGCACGGCGTCGGCATTGGCGGTATCGGGAATTTGCACCAGCCGGTCGCGGCCGAAAGCGCTGACCATGATGATAACCGGCATGCGCCCTTCCGGCAGCGCTCGCCTTATTTCGCGCATCGTAGCCAACCCGTCCATGCCCGGCATCTGCCAGTCCGCCAGCACGACATCGAAATATTGACCAGCCGCGCTGCTTTCGCGGATATTTTCCAGCGCCAGCGCACCAGATGCCGCGCTGCTGACTTCCCAGCCCCATGAATGGATGGTCTTGCACAGATAATCGCGGCTGGTGGCATTATCATCCACGACCAGCAGGCGCAAGACCGATTTACCCTGGGGGAATCTGGCTTGATGCCGTGCCTGTTCTTCGACCGCCTGCCTGAAAGGAATCGTCGCAATAAATTCGCTGCCCTGTCCGATTTCACTGTGAACTTCTATCGTGCCGCCCATCAGATCCAGCAGCCGCCTGGAAATAGCCAGGCCCAGCCCCGTACCGCCATAAATCCTTGTGGTCGACGTATCAGCCTGCGTAAACGCGGAAAACAGCCTGGCCTGCTGCGGCACGCTCATCCCTATGCCGGTATCGCGTACGCAAAACCGCAGCACCACGGCGCCATCCTGTTCCGATACTTTTTGCACCAGCAGCGATACCTCACCTTTCTGCGTAAACTTGACTGCGTTGCCGACCAGGTTGATCAGTATCTGCTGCAGCCGCGGCGCATCACCCACAACCATCCGTGGCACACCGGGCTCGGTACCTATCGCCAGCTCCAGATCTTTTTCACCGGCATTAACGGTCATGATCGTTGCCAGCATGTTTAACACGTCACCCAGATCAAAGGCGGCGGGCGCCAGCTCCAGCCTGCCCGCTTCTATCTTGGAAAAATCCAGGATATCATTCAGAATCGTCAGCAGCGACTGACCCGAAGCGCTGATCATGTCCAGGTATTTACGCTGCACGGCGGTCAATGCCGTGTTGGACAGCAGATGCGTCATTCCCAGCACCGCATTCATCGGCGTGCGGATTTCGTGGCTCATGTTCGCGACGAACTCGCTCTTGGCGCGGCTGGAGCTGTCCGCCAGCTGTTTGGCCTGGCTCAGATCCAGCATCACGTCTTCGCGCTGTATCCACAGGCGGGAAATCAGCCAGCAAAATAAGATGGTGATGGCAAAAAATGCCAGCGCGAGTGTCATCGTCCAGCGCGCCTGGCTATGCCAGTCGGACAGATAATCGTCGGTGGCGGTTTCCAATTTTAGATAAAACGGATATTTGGCCAGCTTGCGGTAGGCATTCAAGCTTTCCACGCCATCACTACGGCTGAAAAAACTGCCCTGTTTCGCTTCGCTCGACAGATGCGCTGCCAGCACCGGCGCATCCGCGCGGCTGCCTATAGTATTTTGTGTGCTTTGCGTGTCCGGTGCGTTTTGCACAGCCGTAGCCTGCTGCTGAGGCTGCTGCTGAGCTTGAGACTGAGACTGAGAAGCGCGCCGCAGGATAAGGCCCAGGTCGCTGTCATAAATGCTGATGGCGCTGTGGGGACTCAGCACGATGCCCATGGATATTTCCTGGAAACGTTGCAGCAGAAAGCCTACATAGACCACGCCGCCGAAACTCCCGTCCAGCCTGTTGAGCCGGCGCGCCAGTATCACGCCCCATTTTCCGCCGACTTTCCCTTGCAGCGGTTTGGTGATGACCAGCCCGGCCTTGGGGTCGTCGCGCAACTGCCTGAAATATTCGCGATCCGCAATGCTGAAGGTCTGCGTCGCCAGCTTGCCACTTCCTACGATGACATTGCCCTGCGCATCGGCGATGCGCACCGCCTCCAGATCCGGCTGCCGGGCGAATATGCGGGCTATTGCCTTACCAAGCTCCGCCTGTCCGGAAGCGGTGTCATCCCCATTTTGCTGGTCAAACTGGTCGGATACGGAAAGAAAGGCAAAATCCACCCTGTCCAGCGAACTGGCGATGTCTCGCTCCAGAATTTGCAGGTGATCTCTGGCCTCTGCGGCAGCGCGCTGATGGAACTGGTTCCAGCTCTGGTACAGCGACATGCCTGCCAGCCCGAAGACCAGCAGATTAACGACAACGATCCCTGCGATGAGCTTCAATTGCAGGCCGCGCGAAAAGCTCGCGTGCTCCGGCTTTGGGGTATCAGGGGTCACGGTTTCCTGGGTCATAGGCTATGCCTATCAGATGCCTGTATGTTTTCTATAGTATCGCAGGAAACGGCGTAATACGAGTGCTGATTGCAAGTTTTGCAGCCCGGCACAGTCTATTCAGCGGCAATGCCGGTCTATCCAATCCTCCAGGCCAGCAAGGCTGCGAAAGTCGTGCACCGAACGGCACACAACATCTGGATGTTGCTTTTGAAACATACGGGACAATCCTGTCCCCGGCCCAAGCTCCAGCACAATATCAACGCCTTGCTCCACGCAGGCATCCATGCAGTCAGACCAGCGGATCGTGTGCGTAAGCTGCTCAAGCAAAGTCTCTCTGGCAATATCCGCTTCAGCTACAGGCTCGGCTCTGGTGCCGGACATGACAGGAATTGCAGGCTTGCGAAAAGGCGCGGCTGCCAGCGCCTGTCGGAAAGGCTGCACCGCCGTCTGCATCAATGCCGTATGTGACGCAATTTCAACCGGAATGGAGGTGACATCGCCGCCCATTGCAGCAAGCGCCGGTATTGCGGCTTCAATCGACGCTGCCAGCCCTCCGGCGATAAAGTTGACGTCACCCGTAGCAATCGCCACGGACAGGCCATGCTGCGCCAGCAGCCCTGCTACGCTGGCAGGCGTCAGGCCGGACACCGCCAGCATGCTCTGCGGCGGCGTGAGAGATCTGGCCTGGTCCATCAACTCCGCGCGCAGCTTTGCCAGTGCCAGTGTTTCCGGTGGCGTCAATGCGCCGGCAATGCCGTAGGCAGATACCTCCCCTATGCTGTAACCCATCACTAGATGCGGGCGGGGCAGCATTTTTTGCAGCGCCGTCCAGGCAGCCATCGCCCCCGCAACCATCAGCACCTGCGCGTATTTGTTGCGGAACAGCAGGTCCGGGCTATCCAGCAATTGCTGCAGCGGCATACCGGTGTAGCGCGGCAAATCCCATGCGGCGATTTGCTCACGGGTGTTTTCGTCCTGACAGGCCAGATCGAACATGTGGCCATGCTGTGCTCCCTGGCCTGGACAGAGCAAGGCTAAGCGCGGCATGCCTGCTCCGGTGGCATCGGCTGCACCAACGAGCCTGACCCCGCATGCATTTCAGTGCAATGGTGCAGCATGCATGCAGCTGCCAGCAGGTCTGCCGCGCCGCCGGGCGACAGGCGATGCCGGACAAACAGCCTGTGCGCCTGCATTGCCATATGCCGCCATCCGGGATTGGCGCTTGCGCCCGCATCCAGAAATGCCTGCGCACTTGTTTTCGCCAGCACAGCCCCTTCAGCACCTCCGCGATGGTACAAGTTGGTGTCGCTGATATGTGCAATCAGCGCAAACAAGGCATCTACTTGCGCCTCTTCCCAGCTACGTCCGGCGTCTAGCGCGGCACGCAGCCTGGGAAGCGCCACGTCAAATACCGAAGGAAAGCCGGTAGCCGCTTCTTCCCTGGCGCCGCCAGCTGCATGCTTCGCCGCAACCTGCAAACCATGCGACTGGACCGATAGATAAGACGGATGTGTCTGCGCAGGAAGCGCGCCAGTATGCAACGCCAGATCACGCCCCCACTGCTGCAGCAAAACAGCCCTTACCGAGGTTGGCGAAGCAAAAATATTTCTCTTATGGCAGTAAGCCACCGCCGCCGCCAGCATACCTAGTGAAAATATGGCGCCGCGGTGCGTATTGATGCCGCCAGTAGCGCGCAACATGCGCTGTTCTGCGTGTATGCCCAGTTGCTTCAGTTCTGAGAACGGCGCCGCGCGCATGCCCGCAAGGCTGATGCCACTGAAGTAATGCCGCAGCGAAAACAGGCTGCGCACGAATGTGGCCGCCGTCATGTCGTCATGGCTGCCATTGTCTATCAGCGATACCAGGCCGGGTTTGGGATACAGCACCAGCTCGCCGTGCAGGCTGCGTAATGCCAGTCTGGACAAAGTAGCGGCAAGCGCCCGTTCGCGGCCTGCTGCGCCATCTCGGCTTGCCGCCGGGTGGATACCGGCGTGTGTGGAGTGTAGTTCTGCAGCATGCATCGTCATGCAGCCTGCTCAAAGCCTGCCAGCAGCGCCGATATCGGCAGCAAGGCCACGCGGTGCAGGCTCTTGGTCAGCACACGCATGCCAGCCATGCTGCTGTTGGCGGAATACGCGCTCAATTCTTTCCATGCCACGGCGCTTGCATCCGGAAACTGCACTTCGCCGTCTAGCGGCAAATCATGGCTAAAGTTTGCCAGCAAGGCCAGGCCGGCATGCAGTTGCACCGCAGATGCCGGCCTGAACAGGATATCGATATCAGAATCGGCATGCAGATAAGAAAGGCCGGTCAGATTCTGCATGGCCAGCGAGCCGAATACCTGCAAGCTGATGCCAAGCTTTTTTGCCTGCGCATCTAGCGCCAGCAAGCCCTGGCGCCACGGCTCCAGGGCGCTGCCAGCGGCATCTGCCAGCTTTACCGGTTTCTGCAGGCTGCTGACGTGTGATGCCGCTATCCTTAACGCTACGCGGTGTTTGCTGCCGTCCAGTCGCCGTGGCAATGCGATGCCTATGTTCAGCAGCTTGCCGGAGTATTGATCATTTAACGTGGCAGCCTCGACCGTTTCAGCTGCCGCTGTACATGACGCTACACTGGGCGCTGCACTGGACAGCTCACCACGGCGCACGATGGCAGGCCAGTCGGCACTCTCCCACTGGCTAGCCGTTTCCAGATCCGCGCTGGACAGTTGCTGCCTTACCTGCTGCCAGCCGGCAGCCGAAAGATAGACAAGGTCATGCCGCTGAAACATGATGGCCACCCACTATCGCATCCACCACTCTGCGCGACCACTTGCGGCCACCGCGCTGCTGCCCCAGCAAGCTGCGTTCGTCCGTGGTACCGGCGTCGTTCAACGCCTGCTCCAGCCGGGCTGCATAGTCGTCGCTCCAGATGGCATGCAGGCCGCCCATACGTTCATAGTTTTCCGGGCCGGGCGCAAATACCGGGTTTTCCCTGGCAAGCTCGGTCAGCGTTTCTTCCGGTACTTTGGTGATGCGCGCCATTGCCGGCAAGCCCATTACCCTGATCGTAGCATCCGGCAGTGCGTAGCAGGCATCGGCCATCAGGCCGCTGGTGATGAAACCGCCCGACAGCGCCTGATCATAAACCAGTGCAACGACAGCGTGGCCACGGTTGCGCGCAAGCTGTATGCATTTGCCCAGATGCGCCATATAGCTGTTGATGCCCAGCATTTCATCCCTGTGCCGCAGCCGCTGCCCCTGCGTATCCACCAGGATCACAATCGGCCGCTGTGGATGCTCGCGCACCGTGCGCAGCACGGCCTGCGCCTGCGCCAGTGCAATCTCTATCCCTATCGGCGTATGGCCGGTGGTGCCGATGACGGCAACCGTCTTGCCGCCGACCTCAGCGGTACCAGAGAGGAAATGATCCTGTTCGGTAATCGCAAAACCCTTCGGGAACAATGAGCCGGCGAGTGTATTCCAGTCCATCATGCACCTCCCCTTCTGTAAGGCGTCGCCAGTGACACAAACGCGCCCGCTTCCAGCATAGGCAACTGCTGCGGTGCAGGAACCCCCATCGCAGCCCAGATTTCCACGGGGTCACGCAAACCGCCAAAATCCTGCAGTCTGTCCACCAGCAACACCTGCTCCTGCTCCAGCTCTTCCAGGCTTAACGCCGTTTGCGCGCCTGCCAGTTTTTCCAATGCAGCAAAGGCCGCCTGCCGGAAAGCGCCGATATCATCCGCTACCAGCACCTGGCAATCCCCCAGCAGGAAGCGATGCTTGCCGCCGGTGGTGCGCCAGACCAGCGCACGGTCGCGTGAGTCGAACTCTTCCACGCCATTGGCCGTTTCTATCACTTCCGGGCCAGACATTGCCAGCCGGGCTTCTTCCGACATGATGATCACATTGGCGCAGCGCGCGACAATACCCATGCCGCCGAAGCAGCCGTTGCTGCCGCCAACCAGCACAATCACGGGGATACCCGCCGCGCGTACGTCCAGCAACGCGCGCATGACTTCAGAGACGGCAATCAGGCCGGCATTGGCTTCGTGCAGACGCACACCGCCAGTATCAGCCAGCAGCAGCACTGCATCCGGCCTTTGCACGATAGCGCGCCGCATCAGGCCTACCAGCTTGGCGCCATGCACTTCGCCAACCGCGCCGCCCATGAACCCGCCCTCTTGCGCCGCCGCATACACATGCTTGCCGTTCAGCCTGCCTTCGCCGATGACGACGCCGTCATCAAATGATGCGGGGGCGTTCAGCTGGGCCAGGTGCGGGCTGATCACTTTTTCTGACGGAGGCAGGAACTCGGTAAAATTTTCCAGCATCGCATGGATGCGCTGCCTGGCCGTGGCTTCCAGATAACTGTGGGAGTGGCTCATGTCTGGTGCTCCAGATAGGCTTCCACTGCCTGGTCCAGCCGCAGGCTGACCACAGCCGGCGTTGCGCCCATGTCGTTGATTTCTATACGGATGTCCGCCAACTGCCAGCGTGACTGAAAATCCTCCATCACTGCCTGCCAGATGGCAGAAAAACCCTGCGCGGCGGTCTCTACCGCAATCTCGCATGCAGAGTTCAGTTCAGCGGAGGTGATCAATACCTCCAGATTGCCGGAACTGACCACGCCAACCAGTTGCGCCGCCTGTCCCGCCTTACGCTGTCCGTTTTCAAATCGAAATAGTAAACTTTCCATGTTCCCGCTCCTTGTACTGCCAATACTTATGCGGCTGACACCAATGCCACCGGTGCCGCTACCAGTTCCTGAAACGTTTCGGCGGCTGATACAGGCCGCCCGATGCACGCACCAGGTCTTTCATGTTCTTTGCCGCCAGCAAATCACGCGTTGCCTCGCGTTTATCTATGCCCAGGTCTTCCGCGCGGCGGATCACGCCGCGGTCACGCAGGTTTTCCACCATGCGCTTGTCCCGAGCCAGCCCCACCGGAGTGTAGCCGGCAACGCCGCGGATCGCCTGCTCACGCTCCTCATCGCTGCGGCACAGCAGCAGATTGGCGATGCCTTCCTCGGTCAGGATATGCGTGACATCGTCACCGTAAATCATCACCGGCGGGATCGCCATGTTGGCCTGCTCGGCCAGTTGCCACGCATCCAAGGTTTCTACAAAGGCGGGCTGCATGTGTTCGCGAAAGGTTTCCACCATCTGCACGACCAGCTTCTGGCCGCGCGGAATCTGGTTCTTGCCTGCACGGGCCTGCTGGCCGGCTTTCAGCCAGGCCGGGCTGGCATGCCGCCGTCCGCGCGCATCTGCACCCATATTTGGAGCACCGCCGAACCCGGCAATGCGGCCCAAGGTTGCAGTGGACGAATTGCCCTGCAGGTCTATCTGCAAGGTCGAGCCGATGAACATGTCGCACGCGTAGTGGCCTGCTGCCTGGCTCAATGCGCGGTTGCTGCGCAGGGACCCGTCTGGCCCCACAAAAAAAACATCGGGCCGCGCACGGATATAGTCTTCCATGCCCAGCTCTGAGCCGAAGGAATGGATGGATTCGACAAAACCGGCTTCGATGGCAGGGATCAGCGCCGGATGCGGATTCAGCGCCCAGTAGCGCCCTATCTTTCCCTTCAGGCCCAGCGATGCCGCATAGGTCGGCAGCAGCAGTTCTATCGCCGCTGTGTCAAAGCCTATGCCGTGATTCAGCCTTTCCACCTGGTATTCGGCATAAATGCCCTTGATGGCCATCATCGCCATCAGCACCTGAATTTCGGAAATCAGCGCCGGATCACGCGTGAATAACGGCTCTATGTAGTGCGGCGTCGGCGCTTCGACGACAAAGTCTACCCAGTCGGCCGGGATGTCCACGCGCGGTAGCACATCGACAATCTCGTTGACCTGCGCGATGACGATGCCGGCCTTGAAGGCTGTGGCTTCTATGATGGTGGGTGTGTCTTCGGTATTCGGCCCGGTATACAGGTTGCCGTGCCTGTCCGCCGCCTGCGCAGCCACCAGCGCAACCCTCGGCGTCAGGTCGATGAAATAGCGCGCATACAGTTCCAGGTAGGTATGGATAGCGCCAATGTTGAGCTTACCGGCAGAGGCCAGCTTCGCCAGCCGGCCGGCCTGTGGGCCGGAAAAAGAGAAATCCAATTTGGAAGCGATACCCTTATCAAAGATATCCAGGTGCTCCGGCAGCGCCAGCACCGATTGCAGGATGTGCAGGTCATGCACCCGCGCCGGGTCCAGTGCCGTCAGCGCCTTGGCCAGAAAGTCGGCCTGCTTCTGGTTATTGCCCTCCAGGCAGACCCTGTCGCCTGGCTCCAGCACTGCGTGCAGCAGATCGCCTATCCGTGCAGCCGGCACTGTCTTACCCGCCAATTGCCCACCTAGTTGCTGCCGCGCCCGCGCCAGCCGCTGCGCACGGTTCTGTTGCAAAGTATCCCAGCGAGCAGGCGCGTTCATGTTATTTCACTCCCATTAATTGATCTGGAAAAGCCGTGGCGATCTGCGGGAAGATGCATAGCAGGATCACTGCCACCAGCATCAACAGCAGAAAAGGCATAACCCCCCAGACGATGTCCTTCAGCGGAATATCTGGTGCAATATTCTTGATGACAAAAATATTTAGCCCCACCGGCGGATGAATCAGCCCCATCTCCATGACAATCGTCATCACCACGCCAAACCAGATCAGGTCGAAACCAGAAGCTTTCAGCGGCGGCAGGATGATCGGGCACATCATCAAAATAATGGACACCGGCGGCAGAAAGAAACCGAATACGATCACCATCAGCAGGATCACGGCCAGCAGCATCCACCGTGACAGATGCATGTCCACCACGAACTGTGCGGCAGACTGGCTGATATGCAGATAACTCATCACATACGAATACAGCAACGACATGCCGATGATGAACAGCAGCATCGTCGATTCCTTGATCGTTGACGTGATGAACGGCGCCAGTTGCTTCGGACGCCAAACGCCATACACGATAGCGATCAATACCATCGCCAGCAAGGCGCCCAAGCCCGCCGTTTCGGAAGGCGTTGCATAGCCGCCATAGAGTGCGACCATCACACCGATCAGCAGCGTCACGAAAGGCAACACGCGCGGCAGCATTTCCACCTTTTGCGGCAAAGTGAAATGCTCATCATCCAGATAAGCGGATTTGGCGCCGCCCTGCTCATACGCAGAGAAAGCCATCTTGTATTCCTTGCGTGCGCGATATACCGCGTAGCCGGAAAACAGCAGCACCAGCAACAGCCCCGGGCCTATGCCCGCCAGGAACAAACGTCCCAGCGATTGCTCTGCCGCTACCGCATACAGGATCATCGTGATCGATGGCGGCAACAAGATGCCTAGTGTGCCGCCGGCAGCGATAATGCCCGCCGCAAAGCCGGGTGAATAACCGCGACGACGCATTTCCGGAATACCGGCAGAGCCGATTGCAGAACAGGTTGCTGGCGAAGATCCCGCCATCGCCGCAAACATCGCGCAGGCGAATACGTTGGCAATGCCCAGGCCGCCGGGCACCTTGTGCAGCCACGCATGAATCGCCGAATACAGGTCGCGGCCCGCCGGTGACTTGCCGATGGCGGCCCCCTTCAGGATAAACAGCGGAATCGACAGCAAGGTAATCGACGCCATTTCTTCATAAACGTTCTGCGTGATCGTATCCAGTGATGCGGCCGGCATGAAGAAATACATAAAACCGGTGGCCACCAGGCCCAGCGCATACGCGATGGGCATACCGGAAAACATCACGATCAGCGTGACAATGCCGTACAGCAAACCAAGGGTTAGCGGATTCATGCGACGCTCCCTTGCCTGGATGCAGAAGAAGCAGTTACTGCTGCCAGCACCTGCATCAATATCTGCAGAGACAGCAGACTCATGCCCAGCGCCATCATCGAGTACGGTATCCACAGCGGCGGACCGAAGGTGGAAGACGTGGTCTGCCCATCAACCCAGGCTTCATGGAACAGCGTCCATGATTTCCAGGCAAAGAAAGTGCAGAAGGCAAAGCTCAGCACATCCACCAGGATCAGCCGCGCCCGGTTGACGGCCGCCGGCAGCACCGACGACAGCACCTCAATGCCGATATGGCCGCGATGAGACTGCACATAAGCGGCAGAAAAAAACGTCACGCCTATCAGCATGAACACAGACGCCTCGTCCTGCCAGTCCGTCGGCAGCTTGAACAGGTAGCGCACCACGACTGAATACGTCAGTATCAATGCCGTCAGCAGCATTGCCGCCATTGATACCCTGACAATCGCCATGTTGATCCAGTTCAGCACGCCCTGCACGCTGGCCACGGCCGGGTTGTCGGGCCTGGCCGGGCCCTTGGCGGGTTCCAGCTCAAAGCCATGACTCATATCAGCTTCTCCGCCATCTTCAGGAACTTGGCGCAGTTTTCGCTACGGTCTGCATAGTCTTTCCATGCAGTGCTGCGAGCGATGGCCTGCCATTTCTTGACGGATACCGTGCTCAGATCGGCAACCTTGGCGCCTTTTTTCTCGTATACGCTGGCGACCAGCACATCATCCTTCTTGGCCTCCTTGATTGCAAACGCTTCCAGCTCTGCGCCAACTGCCATGATGGTTGCCTGCTGATCCTTGCTCAGTTTGTCGAAGATGGCCTTGGACATCATCAGCGGTTCAAACATATACCAGTAGCTCTGGCCGCGGCCGCTGGTCAGGAATTTGGATACTTCTTCCAGGCGGAAGGAGATCAGCGATGTGGATGACGTCATCGCGGCATCCATCGCGCCGGTCTGCATCGCGGCATAGATTTCGTTAGACGGCAATGTCACCACAGCGGCGCCCGCTGCTTTCAGCATCAAGTCCACCTCGCGCGAACCACCGCGAATTTTCATACCCTTGGCGTCGTCCGGATCGACCATGGCCTTGGCGCGCGATGCGACGCCGCCGGCTTGCCAGATCCAGCTGATCAGTACAATGCCTTTGTCCAGCAGCAGCTTGTTGAGCTCCTTGCCGATTTCATTGGTCTTCCATGCAGCGCCCACTTCGTAGGACGGCACCAGGCCCGGCATCAGGCCAATATTTACCTCCGGCACTTCACCGCCGGCATACGACAACGGCACCAGCGACAGATCCAGCGCGCCTTTGCGCATTGCGGAGAACTGCGAGTTGGTCTTCATCAGCGAAGAGCCTGGGTAGATTTCAAACTTCAGCGAACCCTTGCTGCGCTTTTCCACTTCCGCGGCAAACATGCGGCACAGCCGGTCGCGGAAATCGCCTTCGGTCAGCGTGCCGCCGGGGAACTGGTGAGAGATTTTCAATGTGGTAGCAGCCTGTGCCCACGCAGAAAAAGGGGAAACAAGCGGTGCGGCAGCCATGGCGCCCAAAACGGTTCTTCTCTTCAAGCTAGTCATTCGTGTCTCCTAACAGGTTTGGATGGATTTACATTTGCACTAATCGGACCATTCATGAGTATGCGCCCGACGATGTGCAGCCGTGCCCATACTATAGAAAAAACAATATATCCTACAAGCAATTAATTGCTATTTAATGACCCGCCCAGTTTTCCCATGTATTTTTTATAAGAGCTATACATTAGTTATCCGGTATGCTCAGTTTTCTTTTATGTATACAAGATGTTCCACTTTGCATTTTATGTCAATAAAAAAGTATACAGGTGCTAGAATAAACCCAAGCCGAGAGAAATAGATAAGAGATAAAACATGAAAAACCGTTCCGAGACCCTGAGGGAAACCCTGGAAGAAATGATCGCCGTGGGGCAGCTTGCCCCAGGGCAGCATCTGGACGAGGTGGAACTGGCGGCAAGATTCGAGGTTTCCCGCACGCCGATCAGGGAGGCGCTGATACAACTGGCGTCCATGGGTATTGTGGAAATGCGGCCACGGCGCGGCGCGCTGGTCGCCAAACTGGGGCCACAGCAACTGGTAGAAATGTTTGAAGTGATGGCCGAATTTGAAGCGATGTGCGGCCGCATGGCTGCACGCAGGATGTCCGCCGGTGAACATGCAGAACTGCTGACAGCCCACCTGGCGTGCAAAGAGGCGCGCGACGCCAGCGACCCGGATGATTATTTTTACAAGAATGAGGTGTTCCACGGCCTGATCTACGCCGGCAGCCACAACAGCTTCCTGGCAGAACAAGCGACCAAGCTGCACCGCCGCCTGCGCCCTTACCGCCGGCTGCAACTGCGCGTGCGCGACCGCCTGGGGGTTTCCTACAGCGAACACGATAGCGTCGTGCAAGCGATCATCAACGGCGATGGCGAGCTGACGGCAGAGCTGCTGCGCGGGCACATCATGATACAGGGCCAGCGCTTCGCCGACCTGATGGCGTCGATCTCGCGGATGGAAGTCAGCAGCGCGGCGGCTTGATTAAAATACCGATGAACATCGGTTGAAGCTTCGCGCCTTCGGCGTGAGGCCGATGATGGACTGGACTGACTGCCGAAACATGGGCATCTGCACACGTTGAAAGCGGCAAGAATTAAAAAAACGGTAACTTAGCCAAAGGCCAAGCTTCCCCGTTTTCTTTTTCAGCGCATGGGCAATGCGCCAGCAAGCTAGCGCAAAGCCACCGCCGGCTTCGGCATCAGCGCGCGCCTGGCAGGCGCAGGTTTTGCCGCCGCTCCATAAGTCTGGTTATCCAGTTTGAACGTATCAACGACATTGGCCAAGGCCGCGGCCTGGTCCTGCATGCTCTGCGCTGCCGCGGCAGCCTGCTCGACCAGCGCCGCGTTCTGCTGCGTTGTATTATCCATGTCAGTAATGGCCAGATTCACCTGCTCAATACCGGCGCTCTGCTCCTTGGTTGCGGCAGTGATCTCACTCATGATGTCGGTTACACGTTTGACGCTGGCAACGACTTCGTCCATCGTCGCACCGGCTGAATCCACGAGCTTGGCGCCGATGCCGACCTTCTCCACCGAATCGCCGATCAGTATCTTGATTTCTTTCGCGGCATCGGCGGAACGATGCGCGAGACTACGTACTTCAGACGCCACCACCGCAAAACCGCGGCCCTGCTCGCCGGCCCGCGCGGCTTCCACCGCAGCATTCAGCGCCAGGATGTTGGTCTGAAAAGCAATGCCATCAATGACGCTGATGATGTCGACAATTTTGCGTGAGGATTCGTTGATGGAACCCATGGTTTCGACAACCTGCGATACTACCTGGCCACCTTTTACCGCGACATCGGATGCTGTCATCGCCAGCTGATTGGCCTGGCCTGCGTTTTCCGCATTCTGCTTGACGGTGGAAGTCAGCTCTTCCATCGACGCAGCGGTTTCCTCCAGCGAACTGGCCTGCTGTTCGGTGCGTGCAGACAGGTCCAGGTTACCGGTGGAAATTTCACCCGCAGCGCCGGCAATTGCGTACGTGCCGCTCTTGACCTGGCTGACGATTTTGCGCAGCGACTCGCTCATCGATTCCAGCGCCTGCATCAACTCGCCAATCTCGTCACGTCCGGAAACATCGATGGATGTCGTCAGGTCGCCTGCAGCCACCATTGACGCTGTGTGGATCGCCTGTTTCAGCGGTGTGGTAATGCTGCGGGAAATGATGACGGCAGCAACTACGCCTATCGCCACCAGCAATACGCTCAGCAGTATCATCAGATTGGTGCTGCGGTCGTTGGCCTGGTCTATCGCGGTAGCCGTAGCATCTATGTTCTTGCGCTGCATGGACAGCAGGTCCATGACCTTGCTTTCGTAATTTTTACTAGCCGGCGCGAAAACCTCGTTATACGCGCGCTCTGCCGCAGCTGCGTCGCCGCCCTTGCGTGCATTCATTACCGCGTCCTTGCCTGCCTGGTATTTAACGCGCAAAGCCACAATGTCTTTGTATAGGGCTTTTTCTTCTTCGGTATTGAGCAGCGTTTCTATGCCTTTCATCGTGTCGCTGCCCTTTTTAACGCTAGCGGAAATCACCTCGCTGAAAGTGTTGGACAGGTTTTCATCGGTGCTGCGTGCAATCATCGATGTACGGGCAATGGCAGAATAAATCAGTACATACCAGTCAGCCACGAGCCTTTCCTTCGCAAGCGGCTTCTCCATCATCTGCCGGGTGGCCGCAGCGTTGCTCCTGGCATTGATCAGCGCAAAGGAAGTAGAAATGACAGACAGCACAAGCACGATGGCAAAGCCGATGGCGAGGCGAGTGGAGATGCGTACATTGGTCAGAAGGTTCATGGCGTCTCGTTGGAATAAAAATTGTTTGTGTGTGAAGGCAGCCGTGAACCCGGGATACGCCGCCCTGACTCTGATTGTGTGCTCAAACGTTGCTTTCCGCAAGGTTTGACAGGCTTGCGTACCAGCTATCCAACAGGCATTTAACGATGTTTTAAAGAAAGACGCCGTGTATGGATTTATTGATAATGACGTTCAGACAATGGCGCCGCATAAAAGAGATAGAGCGGCTGTAACGGCGCAGATGCCGCGTTATCGGAAAAACATCAGACGCGTTGCAAACGTATAATCCGCCTCACCCGCCATCAGGCCGATCAGCACCAGCAACGCACCGGGTGGCAGCAGGATCGCGTAGATCAGCGCCAGCCTTTCCCAGGCGAGGTGCATGAACACGGCCACGATCAGGCCGGCCTTCAGCGCCATGAAGATCAGGATCAGCCCCCAGCGCAGATATCCCTCGAAATGAAAATAGTCCACCAGGTACGACAAAGTGCTGAGGACGAACAACAAGCCCCAGGCCTTCAGGTACAGGCTGATAGGATGGGTTTGAGCATGTGTGGCAGTAGACATGGCAGCCTCACCATAGATAGAACAACGCAAAGATAAATACCCAGACCAGATCCACGAAGTGCCAGTACAGGCCGGCGATTTCGACTATCTGGTAATTGCCGCTTTTTTCATAACGCCCCTGCAGCACGCGCCAGGCCACCACCAGCAGGTAGATCACGCCTAACGACACATGCAGGCCGTGAAAGCCGGTAATCATGAAAAAGACGGAGCCAAACTGCGCAGCCCCCATGGGATTACCCCAGGGCCGCACGCCCTCCTCGACGATCAGCTTGGTCCATTCAAACGCCTGCATGCCGACAAAGCAGGCGCCTAGCGCGGCGGTGGCAAACATCAGCGTTGCCGTGCGCACTCGCTGACGCTGATACGCAAAATTAACGGCCATCGCCATCAGCCCGCTGCTGCTGATCAGTACAAAGGTCATGATGGCAATCAGGATCAGCGGCATCTCGGTGCCGCCTATGTTCAGTGCGAACACGTGGCTGGGATTGGGCCATGGGGCCGTGTTTGATATGCGCACCGTCATGTAGCCCGTCAGGAAGCAGCTGAATACAAAGGTATCGCTGAGCAGGAAGATCCACATCATCGCCTTGCCCCAAGATACCTTGAAGGCTTGGCGATCGGACGACCAGTCTGCCACGAAGCCACGCAACCCTTGCTGAGTTTGGGGAGTGGAAGCCTCATGTACTGGCGCGGTTGACACATCCATTGCAGTATTCATTGCAACTCCTTCATGACTTTATGCCTGTATGCCGCAGACGGCGCGGACAAATTCCGGAGACAGCCAGTTCAGCGCGGCAAATAGCGCCACCCATACCAGCAGAAGAAAATGCCAGTAGCGGGCGCACAGGCGCATGCGCCAGGCTGTTCCGGATGCATCTGCTATACGCCACGCGAAGCGCGCCGCCAGCGCCCAGCATATGAGGCCGCCCACAACATGCAGACCATGCATCGCTGTCAGCAGGTAAAAAAACTGCCCGCAGGATTGCCGGCGGGGCGAACCTGCATGTCCAGCAGCAGATGCCATGCCCAGCCTTGTACCAGCAAAAAAGCCAGCGCGCAGGCGCCGCCGATAACGAATAGCAGCCGCGACCTTTCCAGCGCACCCGCCCGCGCTGTGGCGCCCGCAAAGTGCAAGGCCGCGCTGCCACTCAGCAGGCAGGCCGAACTCAGCCATAGCTGCCACGGCATGCCTACCGGTGACCAGTCCGGGCTCAGCATCCTCATCATGTAGGCGGCCAAAAACAGCATGAACAGTGCGCTGGCCACCAGCATGAATACCCATAACGCGACGCTCATTATTCGAGAAGTATCCGGCAACGCATTCGAGGTGCCCTCCCTAGACAGTGCGCCATGGCCAGCCAGACCCACGCCATCCAGTGCAATGGCGCGGCTCATGCCGGCACCCCGTGCGGCTGTTCGCCGTCATGTTCAAATACGCCTGCTTCCGGCGGCGCATTCTGCGCGATGAAATCTTCGCGCGCGCCCGGCACGCTGTAAGCATAAGCACCGCGGTACACGACAGGAAGCTGCGGCCCCCAGTTGCCATGTACAGGCGGCGTATCCGGCGTCTGCCATTCCAACGATGCTGCGCGCCACGGATTGGGCGCAGCCTTCCTGCCGCGGAAAGCGCTCCAGACCAGGTTATAGACAAACAGTAGCTGCACCGCGCCGACAAAGAAGGCCACCACGCTGATGAAGGTACTCAGTGTATGCGCCGATTGCGGAATGAACTGGTAATTATCAAAATTGTAGTAGCGGCGCGGCATGCCGAGTATGCCCAGATAGTGCATGGGAAAGAAAATCGCATAGGTGCCCAGGAAGGTAACCCAGAAATGGAATTTCCCCAACCCATCGTGCAGCATGCGGCCGCTGACTTTGGGATACCAGTGGTAAATGCCGCCGAACACCGTCAGTATCGGCGCCACACCCATCACCATGTGGAAATGCGCGACGACAAAATAGGTATTGGACAGTGGGATATCAACGCTGACATTACCCAGGAACAGGCCAGTCAGCCCGCCTATCAAAAAAGTGCTGACAAAGGCTAGTGCAAACAGCATGGGCACCGTCATATGTAGATCACCGCGCCAGATCGTCAGCATCCAGTTATAGACCTTGATAGCAGTGGGCACGGCAATGATCAGCGTACTGGTGGCGAAGAAAAAGCCAAAGTAAGGATTCATGCCGCTGACAAACATATGATGCGCCCACACGACAAAGCTGAGCCCGCCGATAGCGACGATGGCCCATACCATCATCCTGTAGCCGAAGATGCACTTGCGCGCATGCACGCTCAGCAGGTCGGACACGATGCCGAAAGACGGCAGCGCGACGATATACACTTCGGGATGACCGAAAAACCAGAACAGATGCTGGAACAGTAGCGGACTGCCGCCCTTATAGCTGGTCAGCTGCCCCATGGACAATATGGCCGGCATGAAGAAACTGGTGCCCAGGGTTTTATCCAGCAGCATCATCACACCACTGACGAACAAGGCAGGAAAGGCCAGCAAGGCCAGCACCGTGGCGGTGAAGATGCCCCACACCGTTAGCGGCATGCGCAGCAAGGTCATGCCCTCGGTGCGGGCCTGCAGCACCGTCGTTACATAATTGAGCCCGCCCATGGTGGCGGCGACGATAAAAATCAGCAGCGATACCAGCATCAGGATAATGCCGCCTTCATTGCCTGGCGTGCCAGGCAGGATGGTCTGCGGCGGGTACAGCGTCCAGCCGGCGCCGGTCGGCCCTCCGGTCACAAAAAAGCTGGCCATCAGCACCACCACCGACAGCAGATAGACCCAGAAGCTCAGCATGTTCAGATAAGGAAACACCATATCGCGCGCGCCCACCATCAGCGGTATCAGGTAATTACCGAAACCGCCGAGGAACAGCGCTGTCAGCAGATAGATCACCATGATCATGCCGTGCATCGTCATGAACTGGTAATAGTGCGATGGATCGATACCCGGGAAGCGCCCCGGAAAACCAAGTTGCAGCCGCATCAGGTTGGACAGCAGCAGGCCTACCAGCCCCACTGCGATGGCTACGCTGGTGTACTGGATGGCGATGACCTTGTGGTCCTGGCTCCATACATATTTAGTCCAGAAACTTTGCGGAGCATGATGTCCGTCATCGTTGCTTGCGGCGCCGTAACTCATAGTGACCTCGCTTGATATGCCCTACCGTATTTCATGACCTGCCTCCAACCCATCCCATCTTTGCTGCCGTCACGGCTTCTTGTTCAGTGGGCTGCCATAAGTCTGGATGTAGGCAACCAGTGCGGCTAGCTCGGTATCGCTCATTTCTATCTTCGGCATGATGGGTGCAAAGCCCTTGACCGTTCTCGCCGTGGGTTCGCGGATAAAACTCTTCAGATAGGCTTCATCCACCAGCGCAGTTGAGCCGTCGGCCATGGTCTCTGTTTTACCGTACAGGCCTTTCCACGTAGGCCCCACGCCAGCGCTGCCATCCACCGAATGGCAGGCAACACAGCCTTTGGACTGGCTCAGCGCCTTACCCTGTGCGGCCAGATCGGGCGCTGCCGCAGTGCCTGCCGCCGGCGGCGATGCTGAAGCAGATGGCGCCGACGCCAAGAGACTGGCGGCAAAGGTCGGCTGCGCCTTCAGCCAGGCCTGGAAGGTCGCTTCGTCCTCCACCACCACGTAACCGCGCATGTTGGCGTGCCCGATGCCACACAGCTGCGCGCACATGGCCTCATAACGGCCGGCCTTGGTCGGCGTGAACCAGAACGTTGTCACCATGCCGGGGACAATGTTCATGCGCGCGCGGAAAGGAGGCACAAAAAAATCATGCAGCACATCGTTGGAACGCAGCAACACCTTGATGGGTTTGCCCAGCGGCAGATGTACTTCGCCGCTATTGATGATCACATTGTCCTGCCCTGCCGGATCCTTGGGGTCGATGCCAAAGGGATTGCCACCATTGATCAGCGCCACATTGGTCAGACCCAGCTTGCCGCCGGGACCGGGGAAGCGGAAGCGCCATTGCCACTGCTGGCCCACAATTTCCAGCACCTGCGCATCACGCGGCGCATTCACATATTCTGCATACACAAACAGGCCGGGTGCGAGCAGGCCAATGATGCCTATCGACGTGGCGATAATCAGCCATCTCTCCAGCTTTTTGTTTTCAGGCTGGTAGCTTGCCCTGTGGCCCGAATGGGCATCCATCGGCGCAGTATTTCCTGGGCGATGGCGAAATTTCAGGATGGAATACGCCAGCAAGGCATTGATGACGACAAAGAAAAAGCCGGTGATCACCAGCGTGATCATCAGCGTATGGTCCATGCGGCCCCAGTTGGACGCCAGCGGCGTCAGCCACCATGGGCTGACGAAATGAAACAATAAGGAAGCGACGACAATCACGACGAGTGCTATGACCATGGCCATATCCATCCTCCTCTCCGCCGCAGTTGCGACGGGACGTCATGCATCAGCAGTCAGAAGGGATTGCCTTCCACCCACGGATAATTCCAGTTGATAATAAAGCGGCTACAGCAGCCGTCTATGCATCCGAACGATGTCTTTCCAGTTGCCGATACATTACGGCTGCGGTCATGCCGAACAGCAGGTGGCTCAGCAGCACGGCTGCATTGCGCATGTCGGCAAACCACGGATAGACGCTCACCATGCCGTAGAAGTTGAATGCGTACAGCAGCAGGCCGAATACCGCGCCGGCCAGCAGGCACATGGCTACGCTGGAATCAAGATGGAAAGGCGCCATAATGGCTGCCAGGATAGCGCCGAATACCGCGCCCAGCACATAGTGGATCACCAGTGCGATGATGACCACGCCTATGCTGAATGTGGCAGATTGCAGCACGTCCGGCCCCATCAGGATCGCGGCAACCAGATGCGATGCCGCCCATGGGCTGACGTTGATGACGACGGTGGACCAGAACAGTTCCATCACCATAACCACAGCCCCGGCAACGAAGCCGGATACCGCTGCCGCGGTCCAGTCCGGGGTACGGGCGACATAATGGTGGGAATGCATGCGAAGTTCCATAGCGGTCTCCTAAAAAGCGGAAAAAAGTTCGTTTTTCGGCTTGATATGGACGTGATACAGAGTTTGCACAGAGTAAGACGGGCGTCGCCGGAAGCTGCTGCGGATATGCAGGCCTGTAAGTCACTGTAACGCGCAGCCATGCCTTTTCCGCAGCAGATTCCCCGCAGTGTCTTCAGCCATGTTCAGTTGAGCTGAAGGTAACAGTAGACGCCAGGAAAGCCGTAGTGGATTTAGTTTAGAACAAATTTTTCAACATGCAAAGCAGGCAATGCTGCTGCGCTGCGCCATAAAACACAGGGGGGGCCGCAGGATACGGGTGAGGCCATCAAGTGTTGCATCCGTGCAGTATCACCAGGAGGAGCGCTGCACTCAGGCACTGAATAAATTAAGGCCTGGTGCCGCCTGCGGCAATGCAGGGAAAACCTGTGCCAGATGCGCGTCCGGCAAGTGCAGGTGCTTTTCGCAGACCTGCGCCAGCACCTGGCGGAAGTCCGTGGTGACGGGCACATCGCGGCCTTCATACAGCTGTGCGTCTGCCAGGCCGCGCCAGTCGCCGTAGACTTTGCCGCCAGCGACCTTGCCGCCCAGCACCCACATCACGTTGCCGTGGCCGTGGTCGGTACCGCCGTTGCCATTTTGTTTGACGGTACGGCCGAATTCGGACATGACGATGATCGTCGTATCGTCAAACATCGGCCCCAGCTTGCGCGACAGCGTCGCCAGCCCCTGCCCCAGCGGGTTCAGCCGGTTTGCTAGTTGCCCTTTGGCCGAGCCCTGGTTGGCGTGCGTATCCCAGCCGCCCAGCGCCATGAAAGCAATCTGGATGTTGGGATCATTGCGCATCAGCGTCGCCAGCCGCGATGCGTCATCGGGAAAGCCGTTAGGCAAAGGCGCACCGCCATTTGCCATCTGCATCTCGGTTTCCATCGATGCCGACATCACTTCTTTATGCGCGGCCTTGGAATCCTCAAAGGCGCGTGCATACTTTTCATTGCCCTGATACAGCTGCGCGAATGCGCTACCGATCTGCGGCCGGTCCAGTACATTGGCCTTGGTGCCGGCAGCGCCAGCCGCCAGATTGGTGGCTGGCACGACGCCGGTCAGGATGCGCGGCATCACCGGCCCTATGCTGATGGCGCGGGTGGGTGTTGTCTGCCCTGGCAGGCCGGCCAGTAGCCTGTTCATCCAGCCGTCCTGCGTGCTTTTCCTGCCGGGAGTGGCCGATTCCAGATAGTCCTGCGCATCGAAGTGCGAGCGAGTCGTATCCGGCGAACCACTGGCGTGCACAAAGGCCAGCTTCTTTTGCTGCCACAGCGGCTGCAGGTCGGCCAGCGCGGGGTGCAGGCCGAAATAACCGTCCAGGTCCAGCGCACCGTTTTCCTGGCCGGGACGGCCTAGTGCGATGGTCGGGCGCAAACGCAGGTAATCAGCATCGCCATAAGGCGCCACCACGTTAAGCCCGTCCACCGCGCCGCGCAGCATGATGACGACCAGCTTGCGGCTATTGTCCGGGCCGGCGGCAGCGTCACCCCTGAACGCCCACGCCTGCCGCCCTACCGGCAGCGCCAGTCCAGCGCCGGCCATGCACGACAACAAGAAATCTCTGCGTTTCATCATATCTCCCGGATGTCTACCGTCTTAATATTGGTCATCAATGTACGTCATCAGTGTGTACGCCATCAGTGCTGCATGAAATCAGGGCTGCCCAGCAGCATTGCCGCGCGCAAAGCTTCTGGATTGCCTGCAATAACGTCACGTGTGCGCGCTGAGATGCCTTGCCCCAGCGCAGCCATCAGGTTTTGCACATTCAGCGGCGCCATCAGCTGCGCGTTAGGCTTGTCAGCACCATCTGCCTGGCGCTCCATTGCGCGCTTGCCCATCTTGTCGCCTTCATCCAGATTTTTTGCCAGCGGCAGGCGGCCGGTCGCCATGGCGGTCGCGAAATTGATGCGGCGAGACAAGGCATCCGGATTCATCCACGCGCTTTCGGTATTCTTGTAGCCGTCCGGCGTCTGGCAGCCGTACAGCGGCATGCCCAGTTGCGACAGCGTGCCCAGCAGGGGGCGGATATTGGTCACAGGCATTTCACTGGCGCGCGCGGCGGAAATGACAAACTGGTAAGGCGTCTTGTACTTGGCTGCCAGTACGCTGTCATCCATGAACTCCGGGCTCTTGAACAGGGTTTCCAGCACCGCGCGAATGTTGCCGCCGGTGTCCAGGTAACGCTTGCTCATGCGGTCTACCAGGGCTGCCGGCGGATTGTCCTGCACAAAATATTGCGCCAGCTGATAACTCAGATGATGCGCGGTGGCCGGATGCATCGCCAGTACATCCAGTGCAAACTCGCCTTCACGCTGGCCCTGTGCGGCAACATGCCGGCCCATCCACTCCTTGCTGCCATTGTCGTGTCTGTCTGCATCAAACTGGAAGCTGCGGTTATTGCGCACCAGTTCACGCGGCTCAAAGGTCCAGCCGGTCAGCATGCGTGCCAGCTCGGTTACATCTTTTTGCGTATAGCCGCCATCTACACCGAGCGTATGCAGCTCCATGACCTCGCGTGCATAGTTCTCGTTCAACCCATTGGCTTTGGCCTTGGCGCCCTGCACCGCATTGCGGCGGAAAGCGCGCGGCTGGTAGTCGGCAGATGTGGATAGCCAGTTGTCCAGATAAAACAGCATCGCCGGATGCTTGGCGGTGGCGCCCAGCAGATCACGGAAATTGCCGAATACATAAGGGCGTATCGCATCCCTTTCGTAACTGGCCACCAGCGCCCGGTCCAGGCCTTTGCCGGAAAATACATTGAAGTGATTGAACCAGAAATCCACCATCACTTCTTCCAGCTGGCGCGGGCTTTCTATGGCGCGCGAGATGCGTGCTTCGGCGGTTTGCTCAACGATGCGGCCCACCAGCTCGCGCCTTTTTTTCTTTGATTCCTCGCTATCATCCTTGGTCAGCTTAAGCGCAGCCTGGTATTCATACAACACCTGGCCGGCACTCTCGTCCTGCACATCCAGTGCCTTCAGCCGCTGCACCAGATCCCCAGGCATGGGAATGGAAGCGGGATTGAGTTGCTGACGGATGTATTTGTCAACGCCCATTTGCGTCACGCGCTGAATATCGCCGGGTTTGGGGCCGTAGCCCAGCCGGTTCAGTACATGGATAGCCTGCTGCTCGGGCGCCAGTTCTGCCGCTTGCGAAGGCATAGCAATGCCGATGGCCATGGCTGCCAGGATGAGCTGGGGAAGAAACTTCATGGTCTGCCTCTCGATATTATGCAAGCTATGCAACAGCTTTTATGCTGATAGTTTTACTGTTGCATATTGTGCTGCAGGCCGCAACGGCACAAGTAACATATCGTAAATTGGCAGGCCGAATTGCAACAAGGCTTGTGCAATCTAAAGACGATGCATGACAGCCAGATAACCATGCAGGTCGACGCCATCATCCTGGCGCACCACTCGCCTTGCCATTTCATCAATAGCAAAGCCATGCTCGCCGGCCATCCTGTGCAAATAGGCGAGCGAATGCGCAAACCGGCGAGAAGCCCTGAGGACGACATCCTGCTGTTCGGACTCTGCAGCTTCCTCGACTGAGAATGCAAACAAACCTCCGGCTTTCAGCGCCTTCGACGCGGCGGAAAAAATACCCGATAAATCACCGATATAAACAAACACATCCGCAGCAAGCGCCACGTCGTAACGTTGCGGCAACCGGCCAAGGAATTCGCTTATTTCCGTGCATGCCAGACTGTCGTAGATATTTTTCTGTTTCGCCTGCTCCAGCATTGCCGTTGATAGATCAATGCCGTCCAGCGTTCCGGCGTAGGGCTTCAGCAGCACGCCGCACAGGCCGGTGCCGCAGCCGAGATCCACAATATCCAGCGGACCAGGCGGCAAATGTGGGGTCAGCAGTTCTACCAGCAGTGCCGGCGTGCGGTATTGCAGGTTTTGCTGCAGATGATCCTCGAAGTGGCCGGCATACTGATCGAACAGTTCGCGTACATAGGCGCCGGGAGATGCTGCCGGCGCGGCGACCGCGCCCAGCGCCGCCAGCGCGTAATTGACCTGCTCGGCATCAGCGCCGCATTCCATTGCCTGCATGTAAGCAGCAATGGCTTCGTCATTACGCTGCAGCGAACGCAGACTGTTGGCGCGGCCCAGGTGGGCATGGGCAAATTCCGGTCTGATACCCAGGGCGCGGTCGTAACTGTCGATGGCATCCTCGACATACTGCAGTTTTTGCAGCGCCATACCGCGGTTGCACCACGCAT
>JAYSKH010000016.1:0-19445 GCA_043726505.1 Undibacterium sp.
CTGGACTACTGGCAATCCAACGGCCGGCCGGAAAAACTGGTGATGAGCTTCCATGGCCTGCCGAAGGCTTTTCTGATGCGCGGCGACCCTTACCACTGCGAATGTTATAAAACCGCACGGCTGCTGGCGGAACAGCTGGGCCTGAACAAGGACCAGTACATCGTCAGCTTCCAGTCCCGCCTTGGGCGCGCGGAATGGCTGCAGCCCTACACCGCGCCGACCGTGAAAGCACTGGCCAAGCAAGGCGTGAAACGGGTAGACGTGGTCTGCCCCGGCTTTATCGCCGACTGTCTGGAAACACTGGAGGAGATTGCAATGGAAGTGCGCCAGGACTTTTTGGTGGCGGGCGGCAAGGAATTCCACTATATCCCCTGCCTGAATGAAAACCCTGCATGGATGCGCGGCATGGCCGAAATCGCCGAGCAACACCTGATAGGCTGGCCGACGATGATGACCAGCAGCCTGCGCGAAAAACAAAAACAGGATGCACTGATCAGCCGTTCCGAATCCAAACGCATCGGGGCCGAGCAGTGACAGCGGGGTTGAAGACCTTCGTGGTCGGCGACATCCAGGGCTGCTGCGACCAGCTGGACCAGCTGCACCGCGAGATCACTGCGCAATACCCCAACGCCAGGCTGCTGTTTGCCGGCGACCTCGTCAACCGCGGCCCCTTATCGCTGGCGACGCTGCGCTTCGTGCATAGGCTGGCCGTGCACGAACAGGCCGACACCGTGCTGGGCAACCATGATTTGCATCTGCTGGCGGTCGCCAACGGCCTGCGCAAAATACATCGCGGCGACACGCTCAACGACATCCTGCAGGCCCCTGATAAAGACGTTTTGCTGGACTGGCTGCGCCGCCGCCCGCTGGCACTGCATACTGAAGGCCATCTGCTGGTACATGCAGGCGTGTTCCCTCAATGGACCCTGGCGCAGGCGCTGGATCTGGCGCAGGAAGTGCAGGAAGTGCTGCAAGGCCCGCACTGGCTGGACCTGCTGGACCAGATGTACGGCAATACGCCGGCGCAATGGAGCGACGGCCTGCGCGGTGTAGACCGCTGGCGCTGCATCATCAACGCATTTACCCGCATGCGTTTTTGTAACGCGGACGGCGTCATGGATTTTGACAGCAAGGAAGGCATGGACGACATGCCGCCGGGTTTCATGCCGTGGTTTGACGTGCCGGGCCGGCAAACAGCGACGACGCCGATTGCCTTCGGCCACTGGTCGACATTGGGGCTGATCATGCGGCCCGATCTGCTGAGCCTGGATACCGGCTGCATCTGGGGCGGCCAGCTTACCGCTGTTGCGCTGGATGACCGGCAACTGGTGCAGGTGGATTGCCCGCAACAGATGCGGCCTGGGCAATAAGCCCGGCCAGACATCATAAGCGGCGTTTGGTTTTTTGCCAGATTGCGGTGAGTTGAACTCCACAATCCGCGGGAGTTAGGCGACGGCTTCCTCAGTCATTCCCAGTCCTTTTGCTACGGCGCTGTGCGCCACCAGAGCCACATCCCTGCGATGCGCGCCATCGGTAGGAATCAACGGCATCCGCACCAGTTCCGCATGCATGCCGCCCGCCTTCAATATCACTGCCATACTTTCGACAAAGGTCATGTCGCCGATGAAATCTGCAGCCGAATGCAGGTCGCCTTTGTCATCTATGTACCGGACCGCAAAAGGCTGTATCGGCACCTGCGCCTGGATAGCCGCTTCAAACAGGTTGGCATGGAAAGGCAGCAGCGTACCCTGCGGCGCGGTTGTGCCTTCGGGGAAGAAAGCAACCCTCTCTCCCGCCTGTATCTGGTGCACCAGGCCTTCGTAGATCTTGCGGACTTCGCGCTGCTTTCCGCGCGCGATGAAAATCGTGCCGGATTTTTCACATAACCAGCCTATCAAAGGCCAGTGGCGGATATCCGATTTGGCGACAAAATGGCAAGGATGGATGGAGTTCATGACGAAGATGTCCAGCCAGGACACATGGTTGGCCACGATCAGCGCGCGGCCTGCAACTGCGCCTTCCGCGAGGTCCGTGAAACGAGCATCCACCTTGACGATCTGTAGCAGCTTGCGCGACCAGCGGCGTATCAGGCGCTCATGGACGGCAGCGCCAGTCCATGGAAATACCAGCGCGCAGGTCAGCAACCCTGCAAACAAGTGCACGGTTATCCGTGCGAAACGCCAAGCTATCATGCCTACCTTTTTTGATTATTCTTATTTGTCTATTGCCTGTCATCTAGAATCGAGGGAAGCGGATTCAATGCATCGCGTCGAAGGCCAGGTGGCCGGCGACGATGGTGGCCTTGACGACGCCGGGCAGCTCATACCCGAGGAAAGGTGTGTGCTTGCCCTGGCTGATCAGCTTCTTCGCTTCGACGGTCCAGCGTTCTGCCGGGTCGAACAGGCAGACATCGGCCACGCGGCCCACACCAAGCTGGCCGCAAGGCAGGCCGGTGACTCTGGCGGCATCGGCGGTGATGCGCGATACGGCCTGGCTCAGCGATACTTCGCCACGGCTTTCTTCGGCCCATTTCAGCGCCAGCGACAGCAGCAGTTCCAGCCCGGTGGCGCCGGGCGAAGCTTCGGCAAAAGGCAGCAGCTTTTCATCATCGTCCACCGGCGTATGGTCGGAGCAGATTGCATCAATCGTGCCGTCCTGCAAGGCGAGGCGGATAGCATCGCGGTCGCGCTGCGAACGCAGAGGCGGCGTCAGGCGGGCATTTGAATCGAAGAAGCCGATATCGGCATCGGTCATGTGCACGTGGTGGGCGCCGACGTCGCAGGTCAGCGACAAGCCCTGCTTCTTGGCCTGGCGTACCAGTTCCAGCCCAGCGGCGGAAGAGATGCGGCATAAATGGACTTTGGCATCGGTCGCGCGCATCAGTTCAAACAGCGTATGCAAGGCGATGGTTTCAGACATCACCGGCACGCCGGACAAACCCAGGCGCGAGGCCAGCGGGCCGCTATGCGCGACGCCGCCCTTGCCGATGAAGGCATCCTGCGCGCGCAGCCAGACGGTGTAGCCGAAGGTGCCCGCATATTGCAGCGCGCGTTGCAGTACGTTGGTATCCTGGATTACGGTTTCGGCTTGCGAGAAGCCAATGCAGCCTGCCTCCGTCAACGCCGCCATCTCGGTCAATGCTTCACCTTTCAGGCCTACCGTCAGCGCGCCCAACGGATACACGTGCGCCTTGTTCTGCGTCCTGGCCCGCTGTTTCAGCATTTCTACCAGGCCGGATTCATCCAGTACCGGATCGGTGTCCGGCGGGCAGACCAGGCTGGTGACGCCGCCGCGCATGGCGGCCTGCAGCTCCGACTCCAGCGTAGCCTTGTATTCAAAACCGGGCTCGCGCAGCCTGGCACTGAGGTCCACCAGGCCCGGCGCCACGACCAGGCCGGTCGCGTCTATGGTTTTATTCGCAGTAAAATCGGCGGGCGCCTGTCCCAGTGCAACGATCTTGCCGGCAACGATGAACATATCCTGTACGGAGTCCATGCCGTTGGCTGGGTCTACGATGCGGCCGTTCTTGATATGGATTTTCATATTATTTTGATTCCTGCTTAGTTTCCGGCGACGATGCTCATCACCGCCATGCGCACCGCGATACCGAAAGTCACCTGTGGCAGGATGACTGCCTGCGGGCCATCGGCCACTGCGGAGTCGATCTCTACGCCACGGTTCATCGGGCCCGGGTGCATGACAATCGCATCCGGCCTGGCCAATGCCAGGCGCTCCGGCGTCAGTCCATAGTTCTTGAAATATTCCTGTGCAGAAGGCAGCAGCGCACCGCTCATGCGTTCATTCTGCAGGCGCAGCATGATGATGACGTCCACACCCTTCAGGCCTTCGTTCATGTCGCTGAAAACGCGCACGCCCATCTGTTCCAGGCCGGACGGCAGCAGCGTACGCGGGCCTATCACCCGCACCTCCGGCACGCCGAGCGTGGTCAGCGCATGAATGTCCGAGCGCGCCACGCGGCTATGCAGCACGTCGCCGACGATGGCCACTGTCAGCTTGGTGAAGTCTTTCTTGTAGTGCCGTATCGTGTACATGTCCAGCAAACCCTGGGTCGGATGGGCATGGCGGCCATCGCCGGCATTTACCACGTGCACATGCTGCTGGTTGGTATCGTTCAGGTGCTTGGCGATCAGGTAGGGTGCACCCGAAGACGAGTGGCGCACAACGAACATGTCGGCATGCATGGCCGCCAGATTGTCTATTGTATCCAGCAGCGATTCGCCCTTGCTGGCGCTGGACGCGGCAATATTCAGATTGATAACGTCCGCCGACAGGCGCTTGGACGCAATCTCGAACGTCGTGCGGGTACGCGTGGAATTTTCAAAAAACAGGTTGAACACGCTCTTGCCGCGCATCAGCGGTACTTTTTTCACTTCACGGTCGCTGATGCTGACGAACGAAGATGCCGTATCCAGGATATGGGTAACGATGGACTTGGGCAGGCCTTCTATCGTCAGAAGATGCTGCAGTTCGCCGTGTTTGTTGAGTTGGGGATTATGCATGGTCTATGCTCAGGCTGAATGTGCCGTCGTCTGCGCGTTGCAGGTTGATGGAACAGGTTTTGTCGTAGGCGGCGGCATCGGCGGTATGGGCAGCAAAGTCGGCGGCTATCGGCAATTCCCTGCCGCCGCGGTCCACCAGCGTAGCCAGCATGATCTTGGCGGGCCGGCCGTAGTCGAACAGTTCATTGATGGCCGCACGCGTGGTGCGGCCTGTGTACAGCACGTCGTCCACCAGAATGATGCTGGCGCCATTGACGTCAAAAGGAATCTGCGTAGGCTTGACCTCGGCATGCAAGCCTTTTTGCGCGTAGTCATCGCGGTAGAAAGACACGTCGATGAAACCTGGTTTGCTTTGCAGGGCCAGATCGCGGGCCAGGCGTTCCGCCAGCCAGGCGCCGCCTGAATAGATGCCGACGATAGCCAGTTTGTCTGTGTCCACTGGAGTGGAAGCGGTTGGTCCGGAAGACTGGATATGGGACTGAATCTGGGCCAGCAGATCCCGGTACAGGGCTTCCGCATCAAGGCTGGAGGTGGAGGTCGTCATGGGGTCTGGTCAAAATATTGTTGCAGGATAAGGGCTGCGGCTTGCGCATCGATGCGTTCGCCCCGTTTGGCGGAGATCACCGCCGAAGAATATCGTTCATCCACCAGCTCCACCGTCACGCCGTAGCGGCCATGCAGCTGGTTCGCAAAGCGCCGGCAGCGCTGCGTCATTTCATTGGCTTCGCCATCAGGATGCATGGGCAGGCCGACGACACACAACACGGGCTGCCAGGTATTGATCACAGCGGTAATTTCTGCGAACTTGCCGTCATTGGTGGCAGCACTGATGATGCACAGCGGCTGGGCCTGGCGCAATACGGTATTTCCCACGGCAACGCCGGTGCGCTTCAGGCCGAAATCGAAGGCTAGTATCGTACCATTCACTGCAATACCATTTACTGCGGCGCCGGTGCCAGTGCTATTAACGGTAGCTGCTGCAGTTTCCACTGCGGCCATCAGGCGTGTCCGGCTTCGGATGCCAGCATCAGCGGGTCTATACCCAGCAACTTGATGGCGGCCAGGAAGCGCTCTTCTATCGGCAAATCGAACATGATGCTGGCGTCAGCGGCGACAGTCAGCCAGCCGTTGGCCAGAATTTCCTGCTCCAGCTGTCCGGCGCTCCAGCCGGCGTAGCCGACGCTGATCAGCACCTTATCCGGGCCGTCGCCAGCGGCGACCGCTTCCAGCACGTCGCGCGAGGTGGTGAAGGCGATTTCATCAGTCACTTTCAGCGACGAAGAAAACTTGCCCACAGGCGCATGCAATACAAAGCCGCGGTCGTCCTGCACCGGGCCGCCAAACATGACCGGCTGCTGGCGCATGGGGTGGGAATTGGGAATGATTTCGAGTTTGAGGTCGATACGGTCAAACAGGCCCGAGATAGTCATATCGGTAGGCTTGTTGATCACAAGGCCCATCGCGCCGCGCTGATTATGCTCGCACAGGTAAATGACGGAACCGCCGAACATCGGGTCCATCATCGAGGGCATTGCAATCAGGAAATGATTGGACAGGTTCAGCCCGGTGTCGTCCGCAGCAGCCTCAGAATCGGAAGAAAGCGGGGACTTGGACGAAGCGTCTGGCTCCGACCTTGAATTTTCTCCAAACAGTGTGGAGAGATGAGATTTTATTTGCTTCGCCATGGGCGACATTTTAACATTTTTGCCGCTTTAAAGTCCGATATGGGCTGAATCCAGGCAAAACCCGAGGACCGCAACACAACGATGCCACCATAGCGGGCGGCAAGGGTACTGTGGGGCGTTAATGTTGTCGTTATAAAATAATTTCATTTTTGCAATTGAATGTACTGGCTTTAGCCATTTTTTGAGTGTCTTTATCGCTACAATGAGCTCTTGTCCCGTTCCATGATATTTCCATGCCCTCTAATTTTTCCCTTTCGCTGGTCTGGTTCCGGCGAGATTTGCGCTGCTTCGATCACGCCGCGCTGTACCAAGCGCTGACGCAAAGCACGCAAGTGGTGTGTGTCTTTGTATTCGACCAGGCCATTCTGCAACACCTGCCGGCATCAGACCGGCGGGTTGCCTTCATCCACGACAGCATCACGGAACTGGCGCGGGAGCTGGAAAAACTCGGTGGTTCACTGATCGTGCGCCATGGGCACGCAGAACAGGAAATCCCCCGGCTGGCGGCAGAACTCGGCGCGCAGGCGGTGTTTGCCAATCATGACTACGAACCTCAGGCGGCGCTCAGGGACGAGGCTGTTCGCAGTAACCTGGCGTCCTTTGACTGCGTGCTCAATACGTATAAGGATCAGGTCATCTTTGAAAATGATGAAGTGCTGTCGCTGGCGGGCACACCGTTTTCAGTGTTCACGCCGTACAAGAACGCCTGGCTGAAAAAAATGTACGCCGAAGGCGGTGATTTCTATAACAAGCCCTATCCTGTCGAGCGCCATGCCGCACGGCTGCTAGCGCATGCCGACCGCACGATACCTACATTGCAGCAGCTCGGCTTTGGCGACAGTGAACAAAACCGCATGCTCACGCCACCGGGCATGGCGGGCGGGGCCAGCCTGCTCGAAGATTTTTTGTTCCGCATCCACCAGTATGACGTGACTAGGGACTTCCCTGCCGTCAAAGGTCCATCCTACCTTTCCGTGCATCTGCGCTTCGGCACAGTATCAATACGCCATCTGGTGCGCGAGGCGCTGAATTGCATACGCACGGAAACCGTCAATCCTGGCGCACAGGTGTGGCTGTCGGAACTGATATGGCGCGATTTTTATTTCATGATCCTGCACCATCATCCGCATGTGGCGGAACGCGCATTCAAGCCCGACTATGACGCCATCCGCTGGGAATCCGGCGCGCATGCGGAGCGTTTGTTTGAGGCCTGGTGCCAGGGCCAGACCGGCTACCCTTTGGTGGATGCCGCAATGTGCCAGCTGAACCAGACCGGCTACATGCATAACCGGCTGCGCATGGTGACTGCCTGCTTCCTGATCAAGGATCTGGGCATAGACTGGCGCTGGGGCGAGCATTATTTTGCCTTGCAGCTTAACGACTTCGACCTGTCCGCCAACAACGGCGGCTGGCAGTGGGCGGCGTCTTCCGGCTGCGATGCGCAACCGTATTTCCGGATTTTTAATCCAGTTACCCAGTCAGAAAAATTCGACGCCGACGGCAAGTTCATCCGCCGCTACTTGCCACAGCTCGCGAAGCTGGATGCGCGCCAGATCCACGCGCCGTGGAAACTGACGCCGCAGGCGCTGAAGGCAGCCGGCATAACGCTGGGAGCGGATTACCCGCAGCCAGTGGTCGAGCATGATGTGGCCCGCAAGGAAACGCTGGCGCGCTACGCGGTCGTCAAGAAACCCCAGCAAGAGGAATAAAAACGCCCGGAGCAAGTCCGGGCGTTTGCTGTGCCAAATTAGCTAGAGCGTTCAGTTAGCCGCTTTTTCACCGACAAAACGGGTAATCGCTTCCAGCAGATCGTCTTCGCGGTAAGGCTTGCCGAAGTACTCGTTGACGCCCAGTTCATAAGCATAGTTCTTGTGCTTGTCGGCCGTACGCGATGTAATCATGATGATGGGGATAGCAGCCGTGCGTGCATCGCTGCGTACATTGCGCGTCAGATCGAAACCATCCATGCGCGGCATTTCAATATCCACCAGCATCACGTCTGGCGTCACCGACTGCAGCTGCTCCAGCGCGTCAATGCCGTCTTTTGCCAGGACCACCTGATAACCCTCGCGCGACAGCAGGCGCTGCGTCACGCGGCGCACCGTCAGCGAATCATCGACGACCATGACAATATGTTGCGTGCGCAGACCCTGCACCGGCTGCACCTGAGTACGGTTCAGTTCAGGGTTATGGGCCATATCGGCCACCGCGCCCATTTCCGGCAAGCCGGATTCGCTTTGCGCCAGTGGATGGCGTACCTGCTCATGCTCCATCTTCGCCGCCAGCGGCACCGGATTCAGGATCAGCACGATTTCGCCGGAGCCAAGCACCGTTGCGCCGGCAATGCCTACCATGCGTGACAGCTGCGGGCCGATATTTTTAACCACCACCTCGCGGTTGCCGACTACGTCGTCCACATGGATCGCAACACGCTCGCTGCCGCTCTTCATGATCAGCACCGGCGAATATTGCTGTGATACCGGCGCGGTGTCATGCTCGCCCAGCATCGTCGACAGATAATGCAGCACGACACGATTACCTTGCCACATGATGGCGCCATCGTTGTAGGCGGCTGCCAGAATCGGCGCCTTCAGCTGCTGCACCTGCTCTACCAGCACGGACGGCAATGCATACGTCCTGCCGCCGGAAGTCAGGATGACCACCTGGGTAACTGCCAGCGTCAGCGGCAAATGGATCGTAAAATGCGCACCCTTACCATCAACCGACGTTACCGCTACCCTGCCGCCCAGCGATGCCGCTTCTGAACGCACGACGTCCATGCCGACGCCGCGGCCGGCCAGCTCAGTCACTTCGCTGGCAGTGGAAAAGCCAGGTTCAAAAATCATGTTGACTGCTTCGGCGTCCGTCGCTTCATCGTCATAACCCAACAGGCCGACAGCTTTGGCTTTTTCACGAATGCGGCCCAGGTTCAGGCCCTGGCCGTCGTCGGTGAAATGGATGACCACTTCATTACCTTCCTGGCGCACTTCGACCAGCAATTCACCGATTTCATTCTTGCCTGCGGCGCTGCGGCGGTCGCGGCTTTCTATGCCATGCACGATCGCATTGCGCAGCAGATGCTCGAACGGGCCGGCCATTTTTTCCAGCACGCTGCGATCCATCTCTACCGAAGCGCCGCGTATGTCCAGGTTGACGCGCTTGTCCAGTTCCTTCGACGCCTGCCGCGTCACGCGGTACAGCCGCTCTGAAATACTGGCGAAAGGCACCATCCGCACGCGCATCAGATCCTGTTGCAATTCACGGGTCAGCCGAGCCTGAGTATGCAAGCCGTCAGACGCGCCATCTATCGTGCGGGTCAGGTTGGTCTGTACGGTGGCAACGTCGCTAACGCTTTCGGCCATCATGCGCGTCAATTCCTGCAGACGGGTAAAGCGGTCAAACTCCAGCGGGTCAAATTCGCGGTCGCCGGACAGCGACATGCGTGAACTGATCTGGGTTTCGGCCTGAATTTCTACTTCGCGCAACTGGTCGCGCAGACGGTTAACGTTTTCCGTCAGTTCCACCAGCGAAGACCTGAGCGTGCCGACTTCATTTTCCAGTTTGGAACGCGAGATCGATACTTCACCAGCCTGGTTGACCAGCCTGTCCAGGATATCGGCGCGTACCCTCACCAAAGGTGACGCGGTGACCACTGCCCTCGGGGGTGCCGTTGTCAAGGTAGACTGCACTCTGGCTGGCGCAGAGTCCTGCACCGCTGGCAGCTTTGCAGCGGTTTGCTGATCGCCGGTGAGCGCAGGCTCTTGCAGCAGGCTGCCATCAAACTCACTGCCCTGCATGGGTTCATCTTCCGCTACTGCCGCTACTAACGCTGCCGAAGCAGACGGGGCCGGCACTTCAGCAACAGCCGGATTTTGCAGGCGCTCAAACAGATGCATCGAGTGATCGTGCCGCATCAGCAGATCATCGAGCAAAGGCTGGCGCACTGCGCCGCCGGCATGCATCAGGTTTTCTATGCGGGCTTCCATGTCATGCGTATGCTGGCCGAGCTGCATCGCACCCGCCATCCTGGCGCTGCCCTTGATCGTATGCATCAGCCGCAAAATGGACTGCGGTATCGCGCCGTCATCCGGATGCTGCTGCCATGAGCGCAACAACTGCCCTACCATAGGCAGCAAGTCATTGCCCTCTTCGATAAACACAGGCAGCAGGTCGGCATCCAGGTCATCCTTGATGCGCAGTTCCGGGTCCAGCGCCGCCGTTGCGGGTTCAAACGCCGGTACCACGGCAATACTGGCCGGGATCTCAACCAGTGGCTCCACCAGCTCTACCGGTACGTCGGTAATATCGATAATTTCTGCAGCGGCAGTAAACTGCGCCGGATCGGCGTCCGAATCGGCGCGCGCACTCAATGCCTGCAGCAGGATTTCCAGGTTATGTACTTCGTCCGGCGCACGCTCGGCCATTTCTGACAGAGCGAATTTTTGCAGCATGCGTTTTACGCATTCCACGCAATTGTCGAGCACGTCGAATTCGGCGGAATCCAGCACGACCGGGTGTTTTTCTATCCTTTGCAATACCAGTTCCAGCGCATGCGCAAGTTCCTGCGCAGCCTTCAGGCCCACCGTGGCGGAGCTGCCTGCCAGCGAATGCGCGGCGTGCACTGCATGCAGCGATACCGGCCTGTGCGACTCATGCCGCCACTCGGCAAAATCCTGCGCCAGGTAGCGCACGATTTCATCGGTTTCCGCCATATAGATCGTATGCAGCGGCAGGCTGATTTCTATGTCGCCAATGCGCTTTATGTTGTCGTCCTGCATGGGTGCAGCCTGCGACATATCAGGGAAATCCAGCACTTGCGCCAGTTCGCCATCATGCGTATCCGCGGCACTGACCAGATGCAGGTTTTCCGGCGGTTGCGCCGCTTCCAGCTGGAACACGTTGTCATGGTGAACCACCTGGTGTTCATGGCCATGACCAGCATGATCGCCATGATCTTCCAGCAACAACGCCTCAGGCACGTCCACCGGCTCTGCCGGCGCGTCGGTAATCAGGTGCAGCGGTTCGACAGGGGCAACAGGCTCGGCTTCCCTGACGATCTCATGCGACGCCTCTGCTAACGTATCTGCTAACGTATCCGCAGACGCTGCTATTAAGGTTTCTGCCTGAGCTTCGGACGATACTTCAGGGAAGGCATCCGGCGCCGAGTGTCCGGCAGCAGGTTCGGCAAATTCCTCCAGCACGTGACCATGCTCGCCCGGCATCGCAAATTCGGTGGCAATTGCGGCTTCAGGCAGCAAATCCAGCTCCGGAATTTCCGGAACGGCAGCCGCTTCTTCTGCGTGATGAGTTGCCACATCGCCTTCTGCAGGCAGATCTTGTATATGCAGCGCTTCCAGCAGAATTTCCGGTTCCGATGCAGCGGCGGTAGCCCAGTCAGGAACCGCTTCGACCGTTGGCGCAGGGGACAATGACGGAATGTCGAGAACAGGAAGGTCCGCCGGGATATCTGCCACCTGGGCAGACTCGGGCAATGCAGGAGTATCAAAATCCAGCGGGGCAAACTCCAGGGATTCAATGTCCACGGAGCCAGCATCCAGCGATGCCGCTTGCTCGGCGTGCGGCAGGCTGTCGATGGACGTCAATTCATGCGAGGAAAGCTCAGAGGCGGCAGCCGCAGGAGAATCTACAGATGCTGCGGCAACGGCAGCAGCAGGGGTAACAACGGCAGCAGGTTCTTCATAGGTAAAACTCTGCCCTGCCTTGACCCTTTCCGCGGCAGCAATGATGGAGGCGCCAGTACGTGACGACTGGCCTTTTTGTTTCAGGTCTTCCACCCATACAAACAACTCCTGCGCTGCCTTGTCCAGCAGTGAATACAGGGTTTCGTTGCCATTACGCGAATCGGACAGCCACAGGTTCATCACCTGCTCTATGCTCCACGCAGCTTCGCCGAAGGCATTCAGACCGACCATGCGGCCACTGCCCTTCAGCGTATGGAAAGAACGGCGCAGGCTGGTCAGGTATTCCTGGTTGCCGGTATCGTGCCGGGACAGTGGTATGGTCTTCTGAACGAACTCCAGCACCTCGTCCGCTTCCATCAGGAAGATTTCCAGCAGTTCTGCATCGATCGCTTCATCGCTGCCCGGTATCACCAGGTCGGCGGCGGGCGCGGAGTGGTGTTCGGTATTGGTTGCGGCAACGATGTCGTTCAGCGAACCGGCATCCGGCGCTGCGCTGAAGTCGGTATTGTCCAGCAGACTGATCGCTGCGCGGGCGCGGTCGGATGCGGCTGGGTCGTCCAGCAGGTGGGCGACGGAACGTTCCTGTTCCAGCGAGTCCTTTAATTGCGCCTGCAGCTCGGAGCTGTCCGGGTGGTCGGCCAGCGACGCCGCCAGCTTGGCGGACTGCTGCTGTTGCAACACCAGTTCCTGCTCGGCGGTAACGACCGCGGGTGCTTCGTGCTGTTTATTTTGCTGCTGCGTTGTGTTCGCGTAGCTCGCCGGCAGCAACTCCTTTTCGGCGGGTTTCTCCAGCATATTGGAGCGGAACAAGCCATGCTCCGCGTCGAAGCTGAATTTTTTCTTTGCCGCTTCCGGCTGGTTCTGCAGCGTCTCAATGAAGAAAGACAATGCGCCTATGTTTTGCGCTACGTTCTGGTACACGGCCGCGTTGGCATCGATGTGCTCGGGACCGGACACATCCGGGAACTGCGCAATCATGTTGCGCGTATGTTCAACCGCCAGCATTGCATCATCCTGGTCCAGGATAGCCAATGCGCCGCCTACCTGGTGCAGGACACCGTCGATAGGCTTCAGGCTGTCCTTGCTGACCGGATCGCGGAAGTATTCATCCAGTGTTTTTTCAGCCTGGCGCAGGCTGTTCTGCATTTCACCCACCAGCACGGCCATGGTCTGGCGCTGCTGCGCTTCCTTGGAAATTTCGCTGATCCAGGCGGCCTGCGTTTCCGGTACA
Source organism: Undibacterium sp. (assembly GCA_043726505.1). Taxonomy (GTDB): domain Bacteria; phylum Pseudomonadota; class Gammaproteobacteria; order Burkholderiales; family Burkholderiaceae_D; genus Undibacterium. The sequence goes on from JAYSKH010000016.1 coordinate 13,139, forward strand.
TCGCCAGACACGATGGACAGCAGGCGCGCAGTAATTTCATCCGCGCGCTCCGAGAAATTGGCGGGCAGGCGCATGATGTGGTCCAGCGCGTTCTCGACGAACAGCAGGCTGGTCGCCAGTTCCAGACCAATATTATTACTCTCCGGCGCATGCGCCGCGTGGCGCGCCAGCCCGTTCAATTCGCGCAACAGCTTGGTCAGCGGCGCCGAGCCCAGACCGGTGCCGGCATCTGCCAGCTCTTTCATCTTGCCGGCAAATTTGTCTGCCAGCCCTGCTTCGCCGTTGGCGATGCGGCCCCACAGGTTTTTCACGTGGGACAAATGCTCTTTGGCGCTGGCCAGTACATTGGCGGCGACCTGGCCGTAATTTTTTTGCTCGTAATCCAGCGGCACCTGGTTTTCCAGCTGGTAGGCTTTGCGGATCTGCGCGACAAACGGCGACGGCTGCTTGACCTGCGCGATGAAGAACAGCGCATCCCGCAACAAGCGCTCCGGAATATTGGTGACACCGTCGACCAGCCTGCGGATCTGCAGGTTGATGCGGCCGAATATCTGTTTGACGTATTGCGTATTGTCGATGGAACCTTGCGCCACGGCTTCAACGAAGCCTCGCATGACGACCCAAAAGGCCTTGGCCTGCGGACTCGTCTGCCCCTGTTCCACTTCCTTGATCAGGTCGTGCATGGCCAGCGCGCCGGCTTTTTGCTGCGCGGCATCCTTGCTGGTCAGTACAGGCAGCAGCAGCTTTTCAAAACGCTGCCTCAGCCCGGCATAATTGACCGGCAATATATTCTGGCTGACCGTCAGCTCCGGTATCTGTTCCTGCACCGATAGCGCAGGGAAAAACAGGTCGGCTGGATGGATGCGGTCGGCGCCACGCAATTCGAGCAGGCTGCGGTAGTAGGGGAACAGTCGCACCGGCTGGTGCGGGCTGCCGGACAACAGGTCTTCCAGATAGCTGAGCACGGCATGGAAGGCATCACTGATGACTTCCACATGCGCGCCGTTCAGTTCCAGCTGGCCGGCATGCAGGCGGTCTATCAGGTCTTCTATGGTTTCGGTGACGATGGATACGCCATCTATGTCGACGATCTGCAAGGCGCCGTGCGCCTGGTGCAGATAGCTTTTGGCATGACGCAGCATGGTTGCCTGCGTTTCGCTGTCCTGGCCTATGGCATCCGACAACTGCTTGCCGGCGCTGGTAATGGCCTCGCGCACTTCGCCCATGACCCAGGACAAGGGGCCGATATCAAACTGTTCTTCTGACGACACTGAAAAATCGGATGTCATGCGTGCTCCGCAAACTCAAAGGGCAACAACGGCAAACTGCCCGTCACTATTACCGCATATTTATGATCACACCAGGGCCGGGCGGCATGTGCAGCGCTTTGGCTGCGCAGACCACATGCCGGCAGGAACCGGAAACACCGGAGAAGCCCCGGCCGCAACAAGCGGTATAAAAATCAGGCGGCAACCCGGAAACGCGATACCGAATTCCGCAGCTCTTCCGCCAGCATCGACAACTCGCGAATCGAGTAAGCGGTCTGCTGGGTACCGGTTTGCGTCTGTTCGGTGATGGTCAAAATATGCTGGATGTTTTGCGCAACGCCGTTTGCAGAAGTAGCCTGCTGTTCGGTTGCCAGCGAGATGCCCTGAATCAGTTCCGCAAGACGATTGGAAACCCGGCTGATCTCGGACAACGCAGCACCCGCCGCATCAGACAGCCTTGCACCCTCAACCACACCCTGCGTGGATTTTTCCATCGCGGCTACCGCATCGTGCGTATCGGTCTGAATCGTGCGCACCAGCGCGCCGATCTGCTTGGTCGCCTCTGCCGAACGTTCCGCCAGACGCTGCACCTCTTCCGCAACCACCGAGAAGCCCCGGCCCGCTTCACCCGCAGACGCCGCCTGAATCGCCGCGTTCAGCGCCAGCACGTTGGTCTGTTCGGTAATGTCGGAAATCAGTTCGGTGATCTCGCCAATCTCTTGCGAGGATTCACCCAGCCGTTTAATACGTTTCGACGTTTCCTGGATCTGCTCGCGGATCTCATGCATACCCTTGATCGCGTTTTCCACCGCATGCGCACCCTGCTCCGCCGCAGCCACCGACTGGCGCGCCACTTCAGCAGATTCATTCGCGGAACGGGATACGTCGGTAATCTCTTCGGCCATCGTCAATACGACCTGGCCGGCATCGGTAATTTCACGCGACTGCTGTTGCGACGCTTCCAGCAAATCGGTGGAAATATTCTGCGCCTGGTTGGACGCGGAAGTAACCTGTGCCGCCGTTGCCGTTACCCGGCCTACCAGACCGCGCAACTCTTCCACCGTATAGTTGACCGAGTCGGCAATCGCGCCGGTGATGTCTTCCGACACCGTTGCCTGCACTGTCAAGTCACCATCCGCCACTTCCTGCAATTCGTTCATCAGGCGCAAAATCGCCGCCTGGTTCTGGTCGTTTGCGGCCTTGGCTTCTTCTTCCTGACGTTGCGCCTGCATCATCTGCGCATCGGCCTCGACACGGCGTTCATTCGCTTCCTTGGCGCGGTTGCGGCTATCCTGCAACAGCACGGCGGCAATACCGGCAGCAGCCAGCAGCGCAATCACTGCGCTGGCCAGCAAGAACCAGAATGGCCACGCTATCGAATCCTGCTCGGCAGCATACGTTTTTTGCAGCTTTGTCAGGCGCTGTTTCAAATCTTCGTTTTCATTAAAGATCAGCTGTTCGGATTGTTTCGCAGCGATAAAGTTTTGCAAGTTGCCCAAGATGCTGGACACCGAAGTCTGGTATTCGCCGAAGGTTTTTTGCAGTTCGGTCAGCTTGTCGCGGGTATCCTGGTCCTTGGTCGCTGTCAGGCGCAATACGTCGCTGCCGTTCAGGAAACCTTCAACCAGATCGCGGAAAGTATTGGTATCCTTGCCCAGCAGGAAAGCCGTTTCAGGATTGACACCCTCGGAGGTCAGGAATTCATTCGCGCTACGTGCCAGGCGCTGCGTCAGCATCACCAGCTGGCCGGATGCGGAGATTTCACGCGCGGTACCGCCGCCTTGTACTTTCAGCGTGGATATCTGTTCAGTCAGTTCCAGCAGCGCAGGAGACAGGTTATTCAGTTTTTGCAGCGTCTGGCCGAAACCGGTCAGCTCGCCGCGCAGCTTGGAGATCGTTTCCGCAGCCTTGTCGGAGTTTTTCCAGGATTTTTGCGTGTCTTTCAGGATGGCTTCCAGCGATGCATCCGGCTGGCTCACCGTACGGCCCTGATAAGCGCCGCCGTTCAGCAGCGTGTTCAGATCCGTATTCAGCTCGGTGCGGCTCTCCTGCAATTGCGTAAACGCTGCAGGGTTGCCCTGAATCGCATTCGGCGCCGCTTTACCGATACGCTGCGAGTGCATCAGCGCTTCGCCGGCGATCTGCGCCTGTGTGGATATCTGTGTGGACTGCGTGGAGTTCAGGTAGACGAATACCGCCACCAGCAACAGCGCCGCAATCATCGTCGCCAGCAATACGCGGATCTGCCTTTGCAGCGGCAGGTGGCCGATCAGCGGCAGACGGATGTCGCCGCCTTTTTCCAGTGCGTCGCCAATAAAGGTCGCATCTGCATGGTCTTCGACCGATTTCCGGTTCAGCATCTTGACGTTGCTCGCGTCTTCCACCGAGTGACCGGCATTCGCCAACTCCCGCGCACCCGCAGCTTCGCCGTCAAGCTCTTGCTCTTGTTTTGCCTTCGACAGGAACGGTAGTTTAAATGCCGCCATTACAAAGTCTCCTAAACTGATTGATACTGACTAGAACTCCATGAAACCCTATTTGCAACGTGTGGCAGCGTGTTTGCCGCCATGCATACGATTGCCCGCATCCGACTATTACTTGATCCAACAATTACTGATATTGACTGACTGGCCTGCAGAACTACAGGCCTACGTGCAAAAATTCCTGATCCTGGACCAGCAGCGACAGGCTGAGCGCCATCCAGATATTGCCGTCCTTATCCTTGTACTTCTTGACCATCCAGGGCTTGCGGACACCGTCGTCCGGATCGTCCAGCGCTTCCATGTCAGCCTGATTGCGCAGGCCGAATACCTGCGATACCAGAAGGCCGCTATTGAAAGCCAGCCCGGGGGCGAACGCTACTACCCGGGAGCCGGCATCGATCTGCGTCACATCCTTGCCCTGGAATCGCGCCAGATCCACCACGCTGGTCAGGTTACCGCGGATGTTGGAAAGGCCGCGGTACCAGTCGCGCGTCAGCGGCACTTTGGTCATTGCTGCCACAGTGACGATTTCACCGGCTTCCTTCAGTTCCAGCAGGTAGCGCGTATGGCCGACCATGATGCCCAACTGGCTGGCGCTGACGGCAGTGCCGCTCTGCGCCGCCTGCATGCGCTGCACCAGCTGAGCCTGGAATTCCCTCAGCCGCGTGCGGCGCACGCCCTTGTCCGGCCTCGCGTCCGGCGTGGGGCTGGATTGTTCCAGCGAAGTGGGGTCCGTGGAGTGGTCCATTATCCTAAAGCGGCAATCTTTGCCAGTAATTCCTGTGGATCGATCGGTTTGACCAGATAATCACGCGCGCCCTGGCGCAAGCCCCAGATGCGGTCTGTTTCCTGATTTTTGCTGGTGCAGATAATAACGGGCACATCCTGGGTATCAGGATCGCGCGCAATCGCACGGGTAATCTGGAAGCCGTTTTGTCCCGGCATGACCACGTCCATCAATATCAGCTGTGGCTTATCGGCCTTGATCTTGGTCAGTGCCTCTTCGCCGTTTTCAGCGGTGGATACCGAAAAGCCGTTCTTGACCAGGATGTCGGTCAGGAAATAGCGTTCGGTTGGAGAATCGTCAACGATCAGAATTTTTTGTATAGCCATTTTTGGTCTTCACCTTATTACGTCGAATTACTTGGATGGATCAGGCGTCGTGTTCGTCGTGTAATTACGTACGGTCTTCAGCAAGCTGTCTTTGGTAAAGGGCTTGGTCAAGTATTCGTCGGAGCCAACCATTGCGCCGCGCGCACGGTCGAACAAGCCGTCTTTGGAAGACAGCATGATCACGGGCGTATCGCGGAATTTTGCGCTCTTCTTGATCAATGCGCAGGTCTGGTAACCGTCCAGCCTTGGCATCAGGATGTCGCAAAAGATCAAATCGGGATGAGAATCGTTGATTTTAGACAAGGCGTCGAAGCCATCCTCGGCCAGCACCACCTTGTACCCTACCTGCCCCAGGAAAATCTCGGCGGAACGACGGATGGTGCTGCTATCGTCGATCACCATGATTTTCAAGTTTTCATTACCAGTCGGCGTGGACATAACATCATCTCTAGAGTAGGTGGATAAGTCACTTAGAACTGTAGCAAATTTAAGTGCCTTGCGCCGCTTTTCATGGAATAAGGTAGTTTCCACGACGCAACAACAACGCAATATCGCACAAAAGCCCGATATCAGCTAGTGTGCGTGCGTTCTTTTGTTGTTTGCGTAGGGGTTTTCTTGCCTGTCACTGCTTATTTGGTTTCCCAAATAACAATGACGGTCAGATTGCCACCATTTCAAAGTCTTCCTTGCGGGCGCCGCATTCCGGACAAGTCCAGTTCATTGGCACATCTGCCCACAGGGTGCCGGCGGGAATTCCTTCATCCGGCAAGCCCTGCTCTTCGTCATATACCCATCCGCAGATCAGGCACATCCAGGTTTTGAATTCCACTGTTGTTGTTTCCTTATCACTCACGACTCAAGCCCTTAATAAAGTAAAATACGGGGTGCTCCGCAAACTCTTCTTGCTGCACATCAGAACGGACGAATGCCGCAGCCGTTTTGCAAGTCCACCACAAAGGCAGTTATATTAATCTACCCAACGTGCAAAACCAAATTTCTCCACTCATCTTGTCTTTTGGCGCCTCGGATCCGGTTGCATCCATAGGCTTACAGGCCGATCTTGCCTCTTTTACAGCAATGGGCTGCCACGGCCTGCCGGTGGTTACCTGCATTCTCGTCGGCGATACCTCGCAGGTGGACGATGTGCATGCGCTGGAAGCCGACCTGGTAGTGGAACAGGCCCGCACCATCCTGGAAGACATGCCCGTGGTCGCTTTCAAGATAGGGCAGATCGGCAGCGTAGAAAACGCCACCGCCATTGCCGAGATCGTGTCCGATTATCCGGATCTGCCGCTGGTGCTTGACCCTTTCAGCTCGTCCATCCCCGACCAGGGGCCAGACGCCGAAGACATTCTGCTGGCGATACGCGAGCTGCTGATCCCGCAGACCACCTTGCTGCTGCTGTCTGCCGTTGAACTGTCGCGTCTCGCCGAAACCTGGAAA
>JAYSKH010000017.1:0-5552 GCA_043726505.1 Undibacterium sp.
CATCGGCAAACTGGCGGCGCAGGCAGCTGCAGCGGCAAAATAAACTTCTCCGGCGATTTGAGATCATGGCTAATTCTGTTTCACACAGCCCCTTGTGGGGGCTGCTGCAGCAACGCGCAACCAATACTCCAAGCCTGAAGGATCTGTTCTGCGCAGATCCGCAGCGTTTCATGCATTTTTCCGCTTCCGCTTGCGGCATCCTGCTGGATTATTCCAAGCAGAGGATAGATACCACCGCCAAGCTGAACCTGCTGGCGCTGGCCCGGCAGCAGCAAGTGGAAGCTCGCCGCGATGCAATGCTGGCCGGCGAAGCGATCAACCATACCGAAAACCGTGCCGTCCTACATACAGTATTGCGGCTGCCGAAAGGCGAATCTTTCAATCTGAAAGGCGAGAACATCGCCGCCAGCGTGCACCAAGTGCTGGCGCAGATGCGCAGTTTCAGCGATGCGGTGCGCGAAGGCCGCTGGCTGGGTTATTCCGGCAAGGCGATCCGCACCATCGTCAATATCGGCATCGGCGGTTCCGACCTGGGGCCGCAGATGGCCTGTATCGCGCTTGCGCCGTGGTCGCATAAAAACCTGTCGCTGCATTTTGTGTCAAACGTAGACGGCAGGCACGTTGCCGATGCGCTCAAGAATGCGGATCCGGAAACCACATTGTTCGTCGTCGCTTCCAAAACCTTTTCGACGATGGAAACGCTGACCAATGCCAGGACTGCGCGCGAGTGGATGCTGGCTCACGGCTGCCCTGAAGACGCCATACGCCAGCACTTTGTCGCGCTCAGCACCAATGTGGAAGCGGCAAAATCTTTTGGCATCGCACCGGAAAACGTGTTCCCATTTTGGAACTGGGCCGGCGGGCGCTATTCAATGTGGAGCGCCATCGGCCTGTCGATTGCGCTGTACATAGGCGCTGACAAGTTTGAAGAAATGCTGGCCGGCGCGCATGAAATGGATCTGCATTTTGCGCAAGCGCCGATGGAGCAGAATCTGCCGATGCTGATGGCGCTGATAGGCGTATGGAACATCAACTTCCTCGGCCTGCAGGCGCTGTCCATTGCCCCTTACCATCAGCGCATGACGCGTCTGCCTGCGTATCTGCAGCAATTAGAGATGGAGAGCAACGGCAAGTCGGTTACGCGGGAAGGGCAGCGCGTGGACTACGCGACGTCACCCATTCTGTTTGGCGAGGCCGGCACCAACGGCCAGCACGCTTACTTCCAGTTGCTGCACCAGGGTGCGACGATCATCCCTACAGATTTCATCGTTGTGGCAGAAGACGATTCCGGCCTGCCGGGCCATAACCAGGCCTTGCTGGCAAACTGCTTTGCGCAATCGAAGGCAATGGCGCTGGGCAAGGATATCCAGCAGGTCAGGGCTGAACTGGGCGATGTGTCCGAAAAATTGCTGCCGCACCGCGTATTTGAAGGCAACCGCCCAAGCTCGACGCTGCTGCTGGACGCGCTGACGCCGAAATCGCTGGGCGCGCTGATCGCTTTGTATGAGCACAAGGTGTTTGTGCAATCAGTGATCTGGGATATCAATGCATTCGACCAGTGGGGCGTGGAGCTGGGGAAATCACTGGCCCAGCAACTGATCAGCCTGGACCCGGCTGCCGTCAAAGAGGAATACGATAGTTCTACGCGTGGCTTGTTACAGGCTTTAAAGCGCAAAATTCCTGCGGCAAGCAAGCTCTAATTTCCACCGCGAAATTTTTTGTGACGCGTCAGCGACGTTAATGACCTTTATACGCTGACAGGCATTTACTCCATTGCAAAACAATGCGAGAGTATGCTGCACCGCAGTACCGGGGCGCTTGCCTCTGCGCAAACTTTCTTACCCGAAAGTATCAGCCGCCCCGCTGCACGACGAGTGCTCTCCCATTTGATTCAATTGAATTTAACCTGAATAAGCCTACAGCATGAATGCCGAGTCCAAGCAATCAAAGCAATCAAATCAACAAGCAGACCTGCCCGAAGATGACAAAGACCAGTCGCTCAGAGAAGACATCCGCCGGCTGGGTCGCATACTGGGCGATACCGTCCGCAATCAGCATGGCGACCAGATTTTTGAGCTGATAGAGCATATACGTCAGAGCTCCATTCGCTTCCAGCGCGACGCCGACTTGGCCGCGCGCGAAGCCTTGGAAACGACGCTGGACAACCTGAGCAACGATCAGACCACGCAGGTCATACGCGCGTTCAGCTATTTCTCGCACCTGGTCAACCTGGCGGAAGACCAGCACCATATCCGCCGCTCGCGTGCACATCTGATCGCCGGCTCCGCGCCCAAGCGCGGCAGCCTCGCGCATACGATAGACGCGCTGTACAGCAACGGCAACGATACCAGCAAACTGCTGGAATTTTTTGAAACTGCGCAGGTGACACCTGTGCTGACCGCGCACCCAACCGAGGTGCAGCGTAAAAGCATCCTGAATTGCCAGATGGTGATTACTCGCCTGCTGGACGAGCGCGACCGCATGCAGCTGACACCGGAAGAATCGGCTGCCAATGAAGAGGCGCTGAACCGCGCGGTGCTGACCTTGTGGCAGACACGCATGCTGCGCACGTCCAAGCTGTCGGTGTTGGATGAAGTGGAAAACGGCCTGAGCTTTTACGACTACACCTTCCTGCGCGAACTGCCGCACCTATATGCGGGACTTGAGGACTTGTTGTGTAGTAAGGATGGCGAGCTGAAGCAACTGGAACTGCCCAGCTTCATGAAGATGGGCAGCTGGATAGGCGGCGACCGCGACGGCAATCCTTTTGTTACCGCCGAAGTGCTGGAAAAAACACTGGCAATGCAGTCCAGCCGCGCACTGAATTTTTACCTGACCGAACTGCATACGCTGGGTTCGCAACTGTCTGTCGCCAATCTGCTGGTCGGCGCTTCAGAAGAGTTGCTGGCGCTGGCGCAACGCTCCCCCGACCATTCGCCGCATCGTTCCGACGAACCCTACCGCCTTGCCATCAGCGGCATGTATGCGCGGCTGGCTGCGACCTACAGGAAGCTGCTGAATACGGAGCCGGCGATCCATCCGGCCGGCGAAGCCGCTGCCTACGATAGCGCTGAGGATCTGATCGCGGACCTGGACATCGTGCATCAGTCCTTGCTGGCGCATGGTTCTGCCGCATTGACGCGCGGCCGTTTGCGGCATCTGCGCCGCGCCGTGCGCGTATTCGGCTTCTACCTGGCGCCGCTGGATCTGCGCCAGAATTCCGATGTGCATGAGAGAGTGGTTGCCGAGTTGCTGGAAGCCGCTAAACCAGGTACCGATTATCTTGGGCAAGATGAGGAAGGCCGTATCAAGCTGCTGCTGGCGGAAATATCGTCGGCGCGTCCGCTCGCATCTCCTTACATCACGTATTCGGAAGACACACAGTCTGAACTGGCGATCTACCGCGGCGCCCGCACGGCGCAGCTGCGCTACGGCAAAGGCGCGGTGCCGAACTGCATTATCTCCAAGACCGATGGCGTGTCCGACATGCTGGAACTGGCCTTGCTGCTGAAAGAAGCGGGCCTGCTGCATCCGCTGGAGGGTAGGCTGGATGTCAATATCATTCCGCTGTTTGAAACCATCGGTGATTTGCAGAACAGCGCACCGGTCATGGACCGCCTGCTGGGCCTGCCGGAATACGCTGGCCTGCTGCAAAGCCGCAGCAATGCGCAGGAAGTGATGCTTGGCTATTCCGATAGTAACAAGGACGGCGGTTTTCTGACTTCTGGCTGGGAGCTGTATAAGGCCGAGCTGGAACTGGTCAAAATTTTCTCCAAACATCAGGTACGCCTGCGGTTGTTCCATGGCCGTGGCGGCTCCGTCGGGCGCGGCGGCGGCCCCAGTTACCAGGCGATCCTGGCGCAGCCGGCCGGCGCAGTGCAAGGACAGATACGTTTAACTGAGCAGGGCGAAGTTATCACCGCCAAATACGGCAATCCCGAAGTGGGCCGCCGCAACCTGGAAGTGCTGGCTGCCGCAACACTGGAAGCCAGCCTGCTGTCCGGTACAGAGCCGGTGCCGCCGGAAGAATTTCTGGCCGCGATGGGTGAACTGTCCGACCACGCCTTCCACGCGTACCGCAATATGGTCTACGAGACCGAAGGCTTTGAACAGTATTTCTGGGAATCGACGGTGATCTCCGAAATCGCTGGCCTGAACATCGGTAGCCGCCCAGCGTCACGCAAAAAATCAACGGCCATTGAAGACCTGCGTGCCATTCCCTGGGTATTCAGCTGGTCGCAGTGCCGGCTGATGCTGCCGGGCTGGTTCGGCTTCGGCTCTGCGGTGCAGGCGTATCTGAAAGCCCATCCGGATAATGGCCTGGCTACCTTGCAGGCGATGTTCAAGGACTGGTCTTTCTTTGCCACCATCTTGTCAAATATGGAAATGGTGCTGTCCAAGAGCGATATCGGCATCGCCAGCCGCTATGCGCAACTGGTCAAGGATGAGGCCTTGCGCAACCGCATCTTCCCAAGGCTGCAGGCGGAGCATGAAGCGACCATTGCCGTGCTGAAATCCATTTCCGGCCAGGATGAACTGCTGGCGGCCAACCCCTTGCTCAAGCGTTCTATCAGCAACCGCTTTCCTTACCTGTCACCGCTGAATCACGTGCAGGTGGAGTTACTGGAGCGTTACCGTAACGGTGATCCGGATGAACGCGTGCGCCGCGGCATCCATTTGTCCATCAATGGTATTGCGGCGGGTTTGCGCAATAGCGGCTAGGGCGAACAGATAGGCTATGTCCCCGGCCTTGCTGGCCGGGGATGTTTTATGTGCCTTTAAGCAATTGTTTACGCGGTCGCGGTAAAATGTCGTTTTACTGCTAAGGCGAAGAGCAAGCAATGGGTGTTCATATTCTGGGTGTTGTTGGCTGGTCGGGCAGTGGCAAGACGACGATGCTGGAACTGCTGCTGCCGCAACTGTCCGCGCTGGGCAAGGTGGTCAACGTCGTCAAGCACAGCCACCATGACATCAGCTTGGAGCCGGAACGCAAGGACAGCTCGCGGCTGCGCAAAGCCGGCGCGGCTGAAGTGCTGTTGGCCTCTCCTTATCGCTATGCCGTCATGCATGAGCTGCGTGAGCAGCCAGAACCATCGTTGATGGAATTGCTGGTGCGGCTGAACCCGGCAGATCTGGTGCTGGTCGAAGGTTATAAATGGGAAGCGAATGCCAAGCTGGAAATACACCGGCAGGCAGTAGGCAAGCCCGCACTCTACCCGGATGACCCCAATATTATCGCCGTTGCCGCCGATATCCCTGCGCCGCAAGGCCTCAGGGACGGGCTGGCATGGCTGGACCTGAACCAGCCTGCAATGGTGCTGGATTGGTTGTTGGCGGCTCTCTCCGCCGGTGCTTTGTCCACTGGTGTTAAAAGCTGAGATTCAAAAGCTGAGATTCAAAAGCTGAGAGTCAAAAGCTGAGATTCAAGAGCAGAGAGTCAAAAGCTGAAAATCAAAAGTTTGGAGTCACAAGCTTAGAGATGCTCCTGCGGAGGCGCGCTGAATCGCTTGTGGCGGCATTCCGAACGCGCGCAAAAAAGCTTGCCGCATGCG
>JAYSKH010000018.1:0-5798 GCA_043726505.1 Undibacterium sp.
GCTGAGTGCACGTCGGGATCGTCGTCTATTATCATGATCCGCCACGTCGGTCGGCTGGCATCCGGAGACGGCGGAGCCTCATGGTCATCAAAAAAGACCAGGCTGTCGTTATCCAGATTGATTTGTGAACTCATAGATATTTCTCCGAGTCTCAGTATATACCGCCAGATTGCGAGTATATAAGGAAACCAGGGGCTGTTGGCGGATGATTGGGCTAGAGAATCATAAGCCAGGCAGCCTGAATTGCCTATGAAATGCCTGTGAACAGAGGCTAAGTGTGGGTTTGCAGCAAAAAATGCAAATTAAGGTTAATTCCAGCAGTTTCGACCCGCAGAACAGCCTTGCCGCTTTGATTTTTTGGTAAGTATACGTTTGCCTTGCCTGCCCGGAGATGAGGGCAGGCAAGGTTTTCTTCAGTGCGCGCCGCCGGCGCCGGCGTCCACAGGTGCTGCCGATTTTGATGGCTTGGTCAGCCAGACCAGGCCTATCAGGCACAGGAACATGACGGACGATATCCAGAAGATATCGGTCGCCGCCATCGTGCTGGCCTGCACGCTGATGGTTCTATCGATCACTGCCCAGGCACCGGATTCCGGTATGCCCAGCTGCCCCATTTGCTGCACCGTTTGTACAAAGGCAGGGTAGCTGTTGCCGGTATGTTCCGTCAGTTGTGCATGGTGCAAGGTGCCACGGCTATCCCAGATCGTGGTCGCAATCGACGCGCCCATGCCGCCGCACATGATGCGGACAAAGTTGGACAGGCCGGCTGCTGCCGGTATCTTGTGCGGCGCCTGGCCGGACAGGATGATCGATGTCAGCGGGATGAAGAACATCGACATCGCCGCGCCCTGTATCAGCGTGGGGATCAGCAGCGCCATCGTATCCACGTCGGTGCTGAACTTGGAGCGCATGTAGAACACCAGTGCAAACAGCAGGAAGGCCACCGTGGCAACCCTGCGCGCATCCAGCTTGGGCAGGAATTTGCCGATCAGCGGCGACAGCAGGATCGCAAACACGCCCACCGGCGCCATTACCTTGCCGGCTTCGGTGGCGGTGTAGCCCAATTGCGTTTGCAGCCACAGCGGCATAATGACAAGACTGCCGAAAAACAGGCCATAGCCTATCGATATCGCAATCACGCCGGCGCTGAAGTTGCGTCCGCGGAACAGCGACAGGTCAACCACCGGATGTTCTTCACCCAGTTCCCAGATGATAAAATAAACCAGGCCTACAACGGCAACCAGCGTCAGCGCAATGATTTCCCCGGAATTGAACCAGTCCAGTTCCTTGCCCTTATCCAGCATCAGTTGCAGCGAGCCTACCCAGATTACCAGCAGGCCTAGGCCGACCTTGTCGATGGGTACTAACCGTATCGCGGATTCGCGCTTGCGGTAAAGCGTCCATGTGACCCATGCCGAAAAAACACCGACCGGAATATTGATGTAAAAAATCCAGGGCCATGTGTAGTTATCCGAAATCCAGCCGCCCAGCAGCGGCCCCATGATGGGGGCGACCAGCGTCGTCATCCCCCATAGTGCAAGGGCCATCGAACTCTTGGCGGGCGGATAACTGCCCAGTAGTAGCGATTGCGACAGCGGAATCATCGGGCCAGCGACAGCGCCTTGCAATACGCGCGCAGCGATTAGGATTTCAATGCTGGGCGACATGCCGCACAGCCACGAAGAAATCACGAACAGCAGGATGGAGGTAATGAACAGCCGCACCTGGCCAAAGCGTTGCGTCAGCCATCCTGTCAGCGGTACCGAGATCGCATTCGCCACAGAAAACGACGTAATTACCCAGGTACCCTGTTGCGGCGACACGCCCATATTGCCGGAAATCGCCGGAATGGACACGTTGGCAATCGACGAGTCCAGCACGTTCATGAAAACCGCCAGCGACAAGCCCAGGGTGCCCAGCGCGAGCTGGGTGCCTTTCAGGGGCTGGAGGGCGGGGGCTCCTGGGGCGCTCATTGATGGGCTGTGCCGCTGGTGGCTGCAGCCAGGTTATCGCTGACGATTTGCGCGATGTGCTTGTCGGCGTCCTTGCCGGTCTGGTCAAATACGTCTGTTTTATACGCAGGCGTAGTGCGTGCCGGCGCTGCAGTAAGGGGCTGGCCCTGTTCCTGGGAAATATTGACTTTAACCTGCATCGACAAGCCTACGCGCAAAGGATGCGCTTCCAGCTCTTTCGGGTTCAGCGAAATACGCACCGGCACGCGCTGCACGACCTTGATCCAGTTACCGCTGGCATTTTGTGCCGGCAGCAGTGCGAAGGCCGAGCCTGTACCTGCAGACAAACCGGCGACCTTGCCGTGGTATTCAACATCGGAACCGTACAGGTCAGATTCCAGCGTGACATCCTGGCCGATGCGCATGTGGGTCAGCTGCACTTCCTTGAAGTTGGCGTCGATCCACAAGGCATTCAGCGGCACGATGGACAGCAGCGGCGTGCCGGCGGCAACGCGCTGGCCCAGCTGTACTGAACGGCGGGCGATATAACCTGTCATCGGCGCTGGCAGGCTGGTGCGGGCAAAGGCGAGATAGGCTTCGCGAACGCGGGCCGCAGCGCGCTGTACGTTAGGGTGCTGTTCCACACTGGTGTGGTCGGTCAGCACGCGGTTGGATGCCAGTTGCTCCTTGGTCGCCAGCAACGCGGATTCAGCGCTCTGCAAGGCCGTTTTCGCATGGTCCACTTCCTCGGTCGACACTGCGCCCGTGCTCAGCAACTGCTGGCGACGCGCCAGATCGGACTTGGCGCGCTCCACGTCGCTGCTGCGCTGGCTGACGTTGGCGGCTAGAGAACCGTTATTGGCAAACAGCACACGCACTTCGCGCACGGTTTGCGCCAGTTGCGCATCTGCCTGGTCCAGTGCAACCTTGGAGTCGGCGCGGTCCAGGTCCACCAGCGGCTGGCCGGCCTGCACCATCTCGGTGTCATCGGCATGGATGGCCAGTACGGTGCCGCCGACCTGCGGCGTTACCTGCACGACGTTGCCGGCGGCATAGGCGTCGTCGGTATGTTCGTATTTCTTGCCTACCAGTTCCCAGTAAACCAGATAGGCAAGACCGAGAATGACGAGGACGATGGTGACCTTGATCAGTATGCCTTTACGCTTGCCGTTGCTGGCGGGTGCCGGGTCAGGTGTTGTCGGCGGAGTAGGGGCCGGGCCCGGTGTTGCCTGTGCTGCATTTGTTGGATTATTGTCTTGAGCAGGAGCGTTCATTACGCAGCCTCCGGATGAGATTTCTGTTGATCGGTGGATTGTGTGGAAGAGGTGGTTTGGCCGTCCTGCCTGGCCGCCGCCGGCGCTAACTTAGTTCCGGGAGCGCGCAATTCAGGCGATGCTTCAAAGCCGCCGCCCAGCGCCTTGATCAGGCTGATTTGCAGGTCGGCACGGCGCATCTGGTTATCCAGCAGTATTTTTTGCTGTGTGATCAGCGCGCTTTCCGCGGCCAGCACCGGCAAGATGCTGGCGGTGCCGACTTTCCGTCTTTGCTGCGCCAGCGTGACGGTACGTTCAGATGCCTGTGCTGCGATGCTCTGGTTTTTGTTCTGCTCTTCGGCCGCCTTCATCGACTGCACCTGATCTGCGACCTCATGCAATGCGTCCGTCAGGCTCTGGTTGTAGGTGGCAACAGCACTGTCGTAAGCGGCGACTTTGCTCTTCAACTGCGCGCGCAGCCTGCCGCCTTCAAAAATGGGCAGCTTGATAGCGGGGCCGCCACCGACAATCGCGCTGCCGCTTTTAAAGAAATTCGTAAAATCCAGGCTGGACAAACCGACGAAAGCGCTGAGGTTAATGTTGGGGTAGAACTCCGTCTTTGCGGTATCGATGTCGCCTTGCATCGCTTCCACGCGCCAGCGCGCGGCAACGATGTCGGGACGGCGTCCCAGCAGCTCGGACGGCAGCTGTGCGGGCAGCACGGCATTGCCGATCTGCGCCAACTCTGGCCTCGGTATGCTTTGGCCGCGTTCAGGCCCCTGGCCCAGCAAGGCCGCCAGCTGGTTGCGGGTCAGCGAAATGGCCTCCTGCCATTGCGTGATTTCGGCTTTCAGCGTGGACGTCTGCACCAAGCTTTGTTCGGTATCTGTTCTGGTATCCAGGCCGGCTTTCAACCTTTGCTGCGTCAGTTCATCCAGCTTGTTGCGGATGGACAGCTGCCGCGTTGCCAGATCCAGCTGCGCGTACTGGCGGGCCAATTGTACCCATGCATGCGCAATGGAGCTGCTCAATACCAGGCGGGCGCTTTGCTGCTCTGCCAACAATGCTTTTTCCTGCGACAGTGCGCTACGCATTTCGGCCGAGTGCTTGCCCCAGAAATCCACTTCATACGAAATGTTCAGCGCCAGTTCATTGTCAGTATAGTAATTGCCAGCCAGCGGCGGCGGCACCAGTCCATTCTCGGTAAAACGCTGATAGGTGCTGCTTCCACTTGCGCCGACGGTGGGCAAGGTTTCTGCATGCGTGGCTTCGATATAGGCTCTGGCTGCGGCTACCCGTGCCGCAGCAACCTGCAAGCTGGGGCTTTCTGCGAGGGCGGAGTCAATCAGATCCTGCAGCGGCTTGCCGCCTATGCCCTGCGCCCAGCTAGCGTCGGGCCACGCGCCGGTCTGGTTGGTCAGCACGCCGGCGCCGCTTTGCGGCGTCAGCGTTTTTAGCTGTGCATTGCTCTGTATGCCGCTGAAGCTGACGCAGGCCGATAACAGCACAACGGCGCTGCTGGCAGCAAATAAACCGGCAGATTTGCGCAGCCTGCGGTGCAAGCTGCCATGCATCGATGGAGGAGGGATGTGTGTCATAGTAGGCTAGAAAAAATGGCAAATCTGCCGGTAACGGACGAGTGTGGAATGGTTGTCATGTCAATTAGTATTTTTTGATTCCAGCAGCGGGCGGTTGGCGAGCAGCTTTCTTAGCAGGCTTTTTAAAAAACCGATTTCTTCGGCGCTGAATCCGGTGAATCCCACGCTCAGCACCTCCGAAAAAATGCCCGGTATGTTCAGCGCCAGTTCCTTGCCCGTATCCGTCAGTTCCAGCTTGAACAGGCGCTTGTCGGTCGGATCAGGCGTGCGTTGCACAAAACCCTTTACTTCCAGTCGGTCCAGCATGCGCTTCATTGCAGCAGAATCGATAAAGAGTTCGCGAGCAAGCTCGGCAGCGGTGTTGCATTTGTCCATTGCCAGCAAGATGAAAATGCTGGCCTGCGCATGCGTGATGCCGAGCTCGCCGAGCGGCTCGTCCACTGCTTTGGACAGCATCGTCCTGGCGCGGGCAAGCAGATAGCCAACGCTGTCTTCTATCTGGTAATTGTCGAATTTAAACGGAGTGGGGTTGCTCATGTGCTCATGTAAATCATTGCCTAGGCAACAGTCTACCTGATTTTAAATTCTTTTGCTCAAGCCGAAACAGATTGCATGTGGTGTGTTTTTGCTGTCGGTTTCAATTTAAACAGACAAAAAAAATCGGCGCACCAGGCGCCGATTTTGTCTGCGAAGCGAAGACTACAAAATTTCGCTCGCGTGATCTGCAAGCCGCGAGCGTTCGCCGCGTGCCAGCGTAACGTGGCCGCTATGCGCCCAGCCCTTGAAGCGGTCAACCACATAAGTCAGGCCGCTGGAACCTTCGGTCAGGTAAGGCGTATCGATCTGCGCGATATTGCCGAGGCAGATGATTTTGGTACCCGGGCCTGCACGTGTCACCAGTGTCTTGACCTGTTTCGGCGTCAAGTTTTGTGCTTCGTCAATGATCAGGAACTTGTTGACGAAGGTCCTGCCGCGCATGAAGTTGAGCGACTTGA
>JAYSKH010000019.1:0-14979 GCA_043726505.1 Undibacterium sp.
GACGGCCGATTCGGCCACGCTGGGCAAGACCGCCGGCAAGGATGCCGCCGACAACAAGCCAACTTATGTATCCATCCTCGGCCTGGATGCATCCCGCCAGCTGGCGGAAAAATTATGTAGCGACGCCCATGCAGCGTTGCTGCCGTTTGGCGAAAAAGCCCAACAACTACACGATCTCGCAGACCTGATCGTGCAGCGGAAAGCGTAATATGAATTTACTCAATACCATCGACTCCCCTATCGACCTGCGCAAGCTGCCGCGTACGCAGCTCAAGCCGCTGGCCGATGAGCTGCGCCAGTTCGTCATCGATTCCGTATCCAAGACGGGCGGCCACCTGTCGTCCAATTTGGGCACGGTGGAACTGACAATCGCGCTGCACTACGTGTTCAACACGCCGGAAGACAGGATAGTCTGGGATGTGGGCCATCAAACCTATCCGCACAAGATACTGACCGGCCGCCGCGACCAGATGCATACGCTGCGCCAGCTGGACGGCATCTCGGGTTTCCCGCGCCGCGTGGAGAGCGAATACGACACCTTCGGCACTGCCCACTCGTCGACATCCATCTCGGCCGCGCTGGGTATGGCAATGGCAGCCAAAACCAAGGGCGAAGACCGCCACGCCATCGCCGTCATCGGCGACGGCTCGATGACGGCCGGTATGGCCTTTGAGGCGATGAACAATGCCGGCATCCATGAAGACGCCAAACTGCTGGTGATCCTGAACGACAATGACATGTCGATCTCGCCGCCAGTGGGCGCGCTGAACCGCCACCTGGCCAAGCTGATGTCCGGCAAGTTCTACGCTGCCGCCCGCAATGTCGGCAAATCCGTATTGCCGCCGCCGATGCTGGAACTGGCCAAACGGCTGGAAGAACATGCCAAGGGCATGGTCGTGCCGGCCACGATGTTTGAGGAATTCGGTTTTAACTATATAGGCCCTATAGACGGCCACGACCTGGATTCGCTGATCCCTACATTGCAAAACATCCGCAATCTGAAGGGCCCGCAATTCCTGCACGTGGTCACCAAAAAGGGCCAGGGCTACAAGCTGGCGGAAGCAGACCCTGTGCTGTACCACGGCCCGGGCAAATTCAATCCGGCGGAAGGCATCAAGCCGTCTGCCAAGCCTGCCAAGCTGAATTACATGCATGTCTTCGGCAACTGGCTGTGCGATATGGCAACGGCGGACAAACGCCTGGTTGCCATCACGCCTGCGATGCGCGAAGGCTCGGGCATGGTCGAATTTGACCAGCAGTTCCCGGACCGCTATTACGATGTCGGCATTGCTGAACAGCACTCAGTGACGTTTGCCGCCGGCCTGGCCTGCGAAGGACTGAAGCCGGTAGTCGCTATTTACTCCACCTTCCTGCAACGTGCGTATGACCAGCTGATCCATGACGTCGCGCTGCAAAACCTGGACGTAACCTTTGCGCTGGACCGCGCCGGCCTCGTCGGCGCCGACGGCGCCACGCATGCGGGCAACTATGACATGGCCTTCCTGCGCTGCATCCCTAACATGGTCGTGATGGCCCCTGCGGACGAAAACGAATGCCGGCAGATGCTGACCACCGGCTATCATTATCCCGGCCCGGCTGCGATACGCTACCCGCGCGGCGCAGGCATAGGCACAGAGATCAAGCAAGAGCTGACGTCGCTGGAAATAGGCAAGGGCGAAATCAAGCGCGAAGGCAAGAACATCGCGATCCTGGCGTTTGGCTCCATGGTCTACCCTGCGCTGCAGGCGGGCGACAAGCTGGATGCTACCGTCGCCAACATGCGTTTCATCAAGCCGCTGGACGTGGAACTGGTGAAGACCTTGGCGGCATCGCATGATGCACTGGTCACGGTGGAAGAAGGCACGGTCATGGGTGGTGCAGGTTCCGCCGTGGCGGAAGCGCTGGCCGCCGCAGGCATCACCAAGCCTCTGCTGATCCTGGGCCTGCCGGACCAATTCATCGACCACGGCGATCCTGCGCTGCTGCTGGCGCAATGCGGACTGGATGCGGACGGCATAGAGGCGTCGATCAAAAAACGGTTTATGACTGAAAAACCGAAGCTCGCAGTCAATAACTGAACTACCGCCAAATAAAAAAGCGAAGCTTAGCAGCTTCGCTTTTTTTCTTTTTGCGGCGAGTAGAATAAGCGTTCTCCATTTCCAGACCAACGAGACCAATCAGGAATTCATAATGACCAACAAGAATTTTCCCGTACTGAAACTGAGCGCCGCCATCGTGATGAGTGCTCTGGGCATGCTGGCATGCGCTGTCAGCGCGCAGGCAGCCGACCGCAGCGCGCCGCCGACCCACGTTGCCGCCGTCACCGACACCTATGGCGACATCACGGTAAAAGACCCGTACCGCTGGCTGGAAAAACAAAGCGATCCCAAGGTCCACCAGTGGAGTGTCGCGCAGGACAAGCGTACCCGTAAATATTTTGATGGTCTGCCCTCCCGCAAACCCATCTTCGACAACCTGATGACGCAGATTTCGGCAACCTCCAGCTCGTACTACGATCTGCATCCCGCCGGCGACAAGGTTTTTGCGATGTACAACCAGCCGCCCAAACAGCAGCCGATGATTGCGGTGCTGGGTAATGCTGCAGATCCGGCACAGGCCAAAATCGTGCTGGACCCGAATGTGCTGAACAGCAAGGGCACCACGGCGATAGACTGGTTCGTGCCTTCGCATGATGGCAGCAAGGTCGCCGTCTCGATGTCGGACAACGGCAGCGAAGATGGTTCGGTACATATCATCGACGTTGCCACTGGCAAGCAGATAGACAAGACCATCCCGCTGGTGCAATACCCTACCGGTGGCGGTAGCGTCGCCTGGAAAGCGGACGGCACGGGCTTCTGGTACACGCGCTACCCCGGCGCAGACCAGCCTGCAGACCGCCAGCATTTCTACGAGCAGATCTATTTTCACAAGATCGGCGATGATCCTGCGCAGGATGCGTATGTGCTCGGCAAGGATTTCCCCAAGGTTTCGGAAATCGCGCTGGACAGCCATCAGAACCCGAACTACGTCGTGGCTTCTGTCGCCAATGGCGACGGCGGTGAATTTGCCCACTACGTGATCAGCCAGGACGGCAGCGTCAAGCAGGTCAGCCGTTTTGAAGACAAGATCGTTGCGGCAACAATCGGCGAAGACAATGCAATGTATCTGGTGTCGCGCAACGGCGCGCCACGCGGCAAGCTGTTGAAACTAAAATTAGATGATCTTGATCTCGCACACGCAAAAGTGATCGTGCCGGAATCGGATGCCGTGATCCAGCCGGGCGGCGAATTCGGCGGCTCACCCGTCATCATCACCAAGGATGCCATATACCTGCGTGAAATCATCGGCGGCCCATCGCGCGTAGCGATTTACGACCATGAAGGCAAGGCACGCGGCACACTGCCGCTGCCAGACGTAGCAGCAGTCGATGAAGTGGAAGCGCTGAGCGACGGCAGCCTGCTGTATTCAGTCAAGACTTACCTGAACCCGCCTTACTATTCACGCTACGATGAAAAATCCGGCAAAGCCGCCGCAACCAAACTGGCGCAGACCAGCGCCACCTCGTATGGCGACACTGAAGTGGTGAGGGAATTTGCGACGTCCAAGGACGGCACCAAGATACCGTTGAACATCGTACGCCGCAAAGGCACCAAGCTGGACGGCAGCAACTCTGTTCTGCTGAACGGCTACGGCGGTTATAGCGTCAATCAGACTCCGCGCTTCCTGGCGCCGGCAACTCGCCTGTGGCTGGATGCAGGCGGTATATTCGTCATCGCCAACCTGCGTGGCGGCGGTGAATTCGGCGAGGAATGGCATAGCCAGGGCGCGCTGACGAACAAGCAGAATGTGTTTGACGACTTTACCGCAGCGGCGCAATATCTGATCGCGCAGAAATACACGACCAGCGAGCACATGGCTGCCATAGGCGGCAGCAACGGCGGCCTGCTGATGGGTGCGGTGTTCACGCAGCATCCTGACCTGTTCAAGGCTGTGGTGTCGCAAGTGGGCATCTACGACATGCTGAGGGTGGAACTGGACCCTAACGGCGCGTTCAACACGACCGAGTTCGGCAGCGTTAAGAATCCGGATCAGCTGAAAGCGCTGTATGCGTATTCGCCTTACCACCACGTGCAGGATGGCACCAAATACCCGGCGATTTTCATGGCCACCGGCGAGACCGATGGCCGCGTCAACCCCATGCATTCACGCAAAATGATCGCGCGCCTGCAGGCAGCAACTGCGGGCAAGCCGGTGTACCTGAGCATCAACTCGCATGCCGGTCACGGCATAGGCAGCTCGCTGTCGATCAAGGCCAACCAGACAGCGGATGTGTACGCATTCCTGTTTGACCAGCTCGGCATGAAACTGCCGGCAAAATAAGCAGACACTCTGCGCCAACAAAAAAGGAAGCCTCGGCTTCCTTTTTTGTTATCACAAGGCTCGGCGGATAATAATCAGCGCTGCCTTTCCTTTTCCCACAATACGTCAGACCCGCCGGCATACCGGTTCAGCACGCGCGACAGCACAAACATCAGATCCGACAAGCGGTTCATGTACTGGCGCGGATGGTCGTTGATAGTTTCAGCCTTGCCCACGCTGACGATCGCGCGCTCGGCGCGGCGGCAGACGGTGCGGCACACATGCGCAATCGCTGCGGCGCGCGAACCGCCGGGCAGAATGAAATCCTTCAGCGGCTCCAGGTCAGCGTTGTAATGCGCGAGCAAGGTATCCAGCCGCGCCACCTGCGCGTCGGTAATCAGCGTATACCCGGGAATGCACAGCTCTCCGCCCATATCAAACAAGTCGTGCTGGATGGAAACAAGTTCACGCTGCATCTGCTCGGGCAAGTCTTCGCACAGCAGCACGCCTATGTGCGAATTCAGCTCATCCACATCGCCCATCGCGTGCACGCGCAATGCATCCTTGTCCACCCGGCTGCCGTCGCCGAGGCCGGTTGTACCCTTGTCGCCGGTGCGCGTGGCAATTTTTGAAAGTCGGTTTCCCATGGCAAATATCGAATAAAGTGAAGATGCGCAGAGGATACGGCAAAACCCCGGAAAGTGCATCCCTGCGCGCCAGGGTGCATAATATGCCCATAGAACAGTCATAGAACAATAAATCCGGAGATTGCAATGAACCACCCTGCCTCACTCGCCGCGATCCGCAAACCACTGCCGGAAGAATTGCTGCTGGCGCTGCAAAACCTGCTGGAAGACCGCTGCAGCACCAGTCTGGCCATGCGCGAGCACCACGGCAGCGATGAATCCTCTTACGACCCGATGCTGCCGGACGCCGTCGTGTTTGCACAGACCACCGAAGAAGTCGCCAGCATCGTCAAGCTGTGCAACCACTATGAAGTGCCGGTCATTGCCTACGGCGCCGGCTCTTCGCTGGAAGGCCATATCCTGGCGCTGCGCGGCGGCGTGACGCTGGACCTGTCGCAGATGAACAATATGGTTGCCGTGCACGCCGAAGACCTGACGGCAACCGTGCAGGCCGGCGTCACGCGCAAGCAGCTGAACCTGGAGATCAAGGATACCGGTCTGTTCTTCCCGATAGACCCGGGTGCGGACGCGTCGCTGGGCGGCATGGCCGCCACCCGCGCCTCCGGCACCAACGCCGTGCGCTACGGCACCATGCGTGAAAACGTATTGGCGCTCACGGTGGTTACTGCTGATGGCCGCATCATCAAGACCGGCACCCGCGCCAAGAAATCTTCCGCCGGCTACGACCTGACACGCGTCTTCGTCGGCAGCGAGGGCACGCTGGGTATCATCACCGAAGTCACCGTAAGGCTATACCCATTGCCGGAAGCCATTTCAGCCGCGGTATGCACCTTCCCCACCATTGCCGATGCCGTCAACACGGTGATCCAGACGATACAGATGGGCGTGCCGATTGCACGCGTGGAGTTCCTCGATGAAAACGGCGTCAAGGCGATCAATGCCTACGACAAGATGCAGCTGCCGGAAAAGTCGCTGCTGCTGTTTGAATTCCACGGCAGCGAACACGGCGTGCAAGAGCAGGCTGAACTGGTGCAGGAAATAGCTGCATCGCATGAAGGCGGCGGCTTTGAATGGGCGACACGGCCGGAAGACCGTTCGCGGCTATGGGCTGCCCGCCACAATGCCTACTTTGCGCTATTGCAGATGCGCCCTGGCGCGCGTTCCATTTCCACCGACTGCTGCGTGCCCATTTCCATGCTGGCAGAATGCATAGGCGAAACCCAGCTGGACTGCGAACGCTGCGGCATTATCTATTCGATCATCGGCCACGTCGGCGACGGCAACTTCCATGTGATCATGATGATTGATCCTGACGATGCCGAAGATATCGCCAAGGCCGAGGGCGTCAACGCGCGCATGGTCGCGCGCGCCATTGCAATGGACGGCACCTGCACCGGCGAGCACGGCGTCGGTTTGCATAAAATGGATTTCCTGATCCAGGAACACGGCGAAAACGCCATCGACATGATGCGCACACTGAAGCATGCCTTTGATCCCAAGAATATTATGAATCCAGGGAAAATCATCGCCTGGGATAAAAACTGAACATGGCCACAAGACTCCCACCGGTACACGCCCTCTCCGCCTTTGAAGCTGCCGCCCGGCACGGTTCTTTTGCCGTAGCGGCTGAAGAACTCTGTATTACACCTTCCGCGCTGTCGCACCGCATCCGCCTGCTGGAAGAACACCTGTGCGAACGCGTGTTCCTGCGCGAAGGGCGTAGCGTCACGCTGACTGAATTCGGCCGCCGCTATCTCGACGTTGTACGCGCGGCACTGCGCACGCTGGCGGAATTCCCGCTACCGAACAA
Source organism: Undibacterium sp. (assembly GCA_043726505.1). GTDB lineage: Bacteria > Pseudomonadota > Gammaproteobacteria > Burkholderiales > Burkholderiaceae_D > Undibacterium. The sequence goes on from JAYSKH010000019.1 coordinate 6,817, forward strand.
GGCCGCGCCGAACCAGCTGCGCGTCAAGGTCACACTACCGCCGACCTTTGCCCGGTATATGTTCCTTCCTCGGCTGGCGAGCTTCACGCGCCGCCACCCGGACATTGAAATTGAAATCTTCCTGTTTGTGCCGCTATACGACCTGAGCCTGTCGGAAAGCGATGTCGAAGTGCGCTTCGGCGGCGGCGAATACCCTAATCTGGTGACCAAGAAGCTGTTCATTGAGCCGGCCTTTGTTGTCGCCAGCCCGGATTATTTGAAAACCATCCCGCCTATCAACACGCCGGCCGACCTGCAGCACGCATCGCTGCTGCGCTCGGCGCTGGAACCGTGGCAGCCGTGGTTTGAGGTCGCAGGGCTGGAGTGGCCGGAGCCCGGTACCGGCCTGCGGCTGGATGACCTGGGCCTGCTGCTGGAAGCTGTCAAGCATGGCCACGGCGTGGGCCTGACGCGCCGCCATTTTGCACAGGAGATGATAGACAAGGGTGAGGTAGTGCGGCTGTTTGACGTGCAGCTGGCAACGCCGCCGCACGCCTACTATCTGGCGCATGAAGCGCAGCCGACAATGCGGCCAGAAGTCGCGACCTTCATTGCGTGGATGCTGGAAACTTTCCAGAACGGCGGTTAAGGCATTCCGGGGAAATCTCCCCGGATGCACATCGCTTTATGGCGTCATATTGACGCCATAAAAACCATCAGGCAAATCAGGCAACATTACGGCCTGCCGATGCAATCCACACAGAAAACCACTGTTCGCGGGTCAAGGTGATGGCTGTGGCGGCGACAGCATCGCGCACCGCCTCGATACGGCCGGAACCTGTCAATGCCAGCGGCTTCGACGGGTGCTGCAATATCCATGCGATCGCCACGGTGCTCACCGACACGTTCAACTCCGCAGCAATCGCTTCCAAAGCCTTGCGCACCCGTATCGCCTGCTCCGTCTGTTCATTGAACAGGCGGCCACCGGCCAGCGCCGACCAGATCATTGGCGACAGCGCCAGCCGCTGGCACTGGTCCAGCGTGCCGTCATCCAGCGGCGCCATGTGCAACACCGATAGCTCTAACTGATTGGTCACCAGCGGGAAACGTGATGCCAACAATTCAAACTGCGAAGGCGTAAAGTTGGAAACGCCGAAATATTTAACCTTGCCGCTTTGCTGCAAACTGGTGAACGCCTCTGCAATTTCATCGGCATCCATCAGCGGATCTGGCCTGTGGATCAGCAGCAGGTCCAGATGATCGGTATGCAGGTTGAGCAGTGAGCGCTCTGCCGAAGCAATGATATGCGCGCGGCTGGTGTCGTAATGCTGCAGCGTATGCGCAGGCCGGCCCGGCGACACCAGCTTGATGCCGCATTTGCTGACGATCTCTATCTTGTCGCGTATCGACGGTTGCAGCGACAGCGCTTCACCAAATAAAGCTTCTGCCTGATAATCGCCATAGATATCGGCATGGTCGGTCGTCGTAATGCCGAGTTCCAGACTCTGCTGCAGGAAAGCCAGCCTTTGCTGAGGCGACATATCCCACGATCCCAGCCGCCACAGGCCAAGTACGATGCGTGAAAAATCGGGCCCCTTGATGGCGGCAGAACGTGAAAGAGGCAAGCGGGAAGTAGGCATAAGCAGGCGTAGTCACAGAGGTGGACGGAACGCGCATGATACCCGATGGCTCCGCCGTGTGCTTTGCCTATGAAACAATTATTGTGTACCTGCCCGCGTAAGCAGGCAGGTCAAAACGTCGGTCAAACGATATTAGCGAAAGCTAGTTGCCGACCTTCCTGTAACCGGAATAGCTCAATTCGTATTCGGTGTCCGATTTGGCCAGCAGCTTGCGCGCCAGGATGCGGCGCTTTTCATTGGCGGCGATACGCACTTCATCGTTGACGAGCGTGGTGTCTATCACCAGCAGGGAGCCAACATCGAGTTCTCCGGCAACACCGCCCAGCACCTTCAGTGCGGTCGTTACCTTGGCGTCAATATGCATCATGTCGCCGCTTTCTTCATCAACAATCATCTTGCCGGACAGGTGGGAAAACAGCTGCTCAGCTTTGTCCTTGGAAGAAAACCCGTCTCGCGGCTCAAACTCCAGCGACAGCGCCTTGACGTTCTTGTAGGTGATGCGCTTCACGTCCGTAATTTTGGTTGCCGTCAGCACATTTTCCACGGTGCTGGCAGGCACGGGCGTGCGGCCGGCGTCGTCCAGCTGCTTTTGCACCCGCGTATCTTCGCTAGCCTGCTCATCGGTATTCAACGCTTCCCCGTTTTTTTTCATCATGCGGATGATCGTATGGTCTTTGACAAAACGGATTTCATAATCGGTCTTGTCTTCGCGCGTGACTTTCCCGCTGGAATCACGCTCGCGCAGAATTTCATGTTCCATATACGTATATTTGTGGCGCAGCGCGGTCAGGCTCTTTTGCTTATCCGCCAGCGTTTTGATCAGCACGTCGACGGACGGCAAGGAATCTGCCGACGCGGCATCCGCGGCAAATACCAAAGGCGCTGCAGCCGTCATCGTCAGGCTTGCAAGCACAAAGGACAGGAATATTTTTTTCATGGCGCAACCATTATGTGGACAGCGGTGAACGGAGCCGGGCCTTCACTGCACGGCGGGAAAAGCCATATTACATTGAAATGCAACAGTTGATCAGGCATTGCAAATCCATCAGACGATTCCTACAAAAAAACGCGAAATCTTCCTGTTTGCGAACCAATTCAGCATAACTATGATGAAGTTCCTCACACGCGAACGGCCGGACCCTGATCATGAAAAACCTGTTACACCAACGTATGGACAGCGAAGAAAGCAGCTTTAGCGAACGCTATGTACCCATCAAAAAGCAGCATGGCGAAGGCCGCGATCCCGACACGGGCGGCTATGACGGCAAAGGCACGGCCTCGCGCAAACAGGAAAAATCGGCAAAGGCGAAGGGTAGCCGCAACACCGACTCCTACGCCAGGTAGCCTCGTCCGCTTGTTCCGGCGCAGCCGCGCCGGAACATCCAGCAAACTGCACTAGGCGATCAGCTTGTCTTCCTTGAACATGGTCTTGATGCCGCGCAACGCCTGGCGGATACGCGCTTCGTTTTCTATCAACGCAAAGCGTACGTATTCATCGCCGTATTCGCCAAAGCCTATGCCGGGTGATACGCACAGACGCGCTTTTTCCAGCACCTGCTTGGCGAATTCCAGTGAACCCAGATGGCGGTAGGCTTCCGGTATGTGAGCCCAGATATACATCGACGCCTTGGGGTTGTCCACCATCCAGCCCAGCTCGTGCAGGCCCTTGACCAGCACGTCGCGCCGGCGCTGGTATTTGTCGCGGATTTCATTGACGCAGCTCTGGTCGCCTTCCAGCGCGGCAATCGCTGCTACCTGAACCGGCGTGAAACTGCCGTAGTCGTGGTAACTCTTGATACGCGCCAGTGCGGCAACAAGTTCCTTATTGCCGACCATGAAACCGATGCGCCAGCCTGCCATGTTGTAGCTCTTGGACAGCGTGAAAAATTCGACCGCCACATCGCGCGCACCCGGCACCTGCATGATGGATGGCGCTTTCCAGCCGTCATACACGATGTCAGCGTAAGCCAGGTCATGCACAACCAGGATATTGTTTTCCTTCGCCAGCTTGACGACGCGCTCAAAAAAATCCAGTTCCACACATTGCGCCGTCGGGTTGGACGGAAAGCCAAAGATCATCATCTTCGGCTTTGGATAACTCTCACGGATCGCGCGTTCCAGCTCGGCAAAAAAATCGACGCCAGGGCTCATGCGTATCGAACGGATGTCAGCGCCGGCAATTACCGCGCCATAGATGTGGATGGGATAGCTGGGATTGGGCACCAGCACGGTGTCACCCTTGTCCAGCGTTGCCAGCATCAGATGCGCCAGTCCTTCCTTGGAGCCTATGGTAACGATGGCTTCTGAATCGGGATCTAAATCGACGTCGTAGCGCGACTTGTACCAGTGCGCTATCGCGCGCCGCAAACGCGGTATGCCCTTGGAAGCGGAATAACCGTGTGTGTCCGGACGCTTGGCGACTTCAACGAGCTTGTCGACGATATGCGCCGGTGTGGCGCCGTCAGGATTACCCATCGACATGTCGATGATGTCTTCGCCGCGACGGCGCGCAGCCATCTTCAGTTCAGCGGTGATATTGAAAACGTAGGGAGGGAGGCGGTTGATACGCGCGAAGGTATAACCCCGGCCCGGCGGAGTAGTAGAGGTAGTCATATAAATTTTTACGTAAGCGCCCGGAACCGTCCGAGCGACGTTGAAGCTAATGCTTCATTATTGATTCTATAGCAGCACTTCTGACCTGACAAATACTTCGTTTCGTTTTATTCAGCTTTGTTCAGTTTTGTTCAGTTTTGTTGCAGCTGCCGCAAAGAGGCCAGCAAGTCTGCCGTCTTTGTATAGCCCGACGCCAGCATGTGCAAGGCGCCTTCATGCACGACCAGCAGCGCGGGAAAACCGCGTATGCCCCAGCGCTGAGTCTGCTCAAATTCCTCGCGGGTTTCCGCCGATGTCGTATATGCCGCCATCGTTTCCATGAAGCTGGCGACGTCATAACCACCGCCGTCAACGTCGTTCAACGCATTGACGCATACCTCGGACAATATTTCTGCTTTGGTCACATCCTTGCCCTCGGCATAAAACGCATGCTGGATTGCGCGGAATACCGCGAGCTTTGCGCGTGGCAGCAAACCATCTGCCAGCGTGCGCGCGGCGACTACCGCGCGGCACGCGGGCTCGGTGTCGTAGACAAAGCCGGGCTGCGACATGCCCGCATTTGAAAACGGCAGGCCGCTCGCTTCAGCGACATGCTTCCAGTGGCCGAGTATCGTTGCCTTCTTTTCTTCATCCATCACTTCGGTGTTGTAGGCGCGCAGGCCGCCGGTAATGATGTCCATTGCAGCATCCGGCACTGCAGCCAGGAATGCATCCAACTCAGGGCCGAAGCCATAGCACCATGAGCACATGGGGTCGGCGATATACAGTAACTGGGTCATGCAGTACTTTCAATTTTTCAAGTGTTTGTTATAGGGCTAAATATATGGCTAAATATATGGGCATATATAGGGCTATATGTGGCTTATGCCGGATACAGCGCACCCAAAATACGCAAGCCTTTGGCGCCGGTCACTTCTGGCAGATTGCCGGCCAGCCTATGCGTAAACCTTTGCGCCAGCCATGCAAACGCCAGCGCCTCCACATGATTGGGAGATACGCCGAGTTCGTCCGTCGTCGTCACGCGCGAATGGCAGCCGCGCCGGGCCAGGCTGTCGCCCAGCATGCGCAGCAGGCAGGCATTGTAAGCGCCGCCGCCGCACACATAGACGCTGTTGGCATCGGCTGCGTGGCGGGCGATATCAGCCGCGATGGTCTGCGCGGTAAATGCGCATAGCGTAGCTTGCACATCCACCGCAGCGAGGTGAGTAAAGGATGCCAGTTTTGCCGCCATCCAGTCAGGCCGGAACAGGTCGCGGCCTGTGCTTTTAGGAGGCGCCTGGCGCAAATAGTCTTCATTGCTCAGCGCATCCAGCAAGGGCGCGTTCACCTGTCCCTGGCTGGCCCAGTTGCCATTGTCGTCATACGCCTTGCCCTGGTGCTGCGCAATCCATGCATCCATCAGCACATTGCCAGGGCCGGTATCAAAACCCGTCGTGCTGCCGTCGGCACGCAGGATGCTGATATTGCCTATGCCGCCGATATTGGCGACCACGCGACAGACGCCGGGAGCACCGAACACGGCGCGATGAAAGGCCGGCACCAGCGGAGCGCCCTGCCCGCCCGCCGCCACGTCGCGGCTGCGCAGGTCGGCCACCACATCAATGCCGGTCAACTCCGCCAGCATCGCGGGGTTATTGGTCTGCCTGGTGTAGCCGAGCTCCGGCCTGTGCCGTATCGTCTGGCCATGCGCACCGATGGCGCGGACTTTGGCATCGGGCGCCTTTTCCAGCAATGCAGCAACGCAGGCCGCGTAGCGCTCAACAATGGCATTGGCAGCCAAGGCTTCCAGATGGATTTCATTGATGCCGGGCTGTTGCAAGGCCATTAGCTGTTCGCGCAATTCAGCAGAAAACGGCACATAGCTGCTGGCCAGCATCTGCATGGCAGCTCCGCTGTCTGTGGCCTCTGGCAACGCTACCAGTACGCCGTCAACACCATCCAGGCTGGTGCCGGACATCAGGCCAATATACATATCGGAAGTCGAGTTCATTTGCAAAAAGAAAGGTTAACCATGGACGAAAAAAAAGGCCGAACATCTGTTCGGCCCATTGTAGCGTGTTTCTGTTCTTACCTTGACGCCAGCCTGACGCTGGAATTCAGCGCAGAATCAGGACGCAGCAGTGCAAAACGGTGCGCCATGTCTGATGCCACATTTTTGAAGTGAGCCATCTCATTGGCCGCCAGCGGCGCTGCATTAGGGATGTTGACTGTCAATGGATCACGCGGCTCGTTATTGATGCGGAACTCGTAGTGCAGGTGAGGGCCAGTCGCCCAGCCTGTCGAACCCACGTAACCGATGATGTCGCCCTGACTGACTTTGCTACCCTTGTGGATGCCCGCAGCAAAGCGGCTCATGTGCGCATAGGCCGTGCTGTAGTTACTCCAGTGCTTCAGTACGACGACATTGCCGTAGCCGTTCTGCGTGCCGGAAAAATCAACCACGCCATCGCCGGCGGCACGGATAGGCGTGCCTGTTACAGCCGCAAAATCCACGCCTTTATGCGCTTTCCACAAACCTGAGATAGGGTGAATGCGCATCGAGAAACCGGAAGAAATACGGGTAAATTCGATAGGCGATTTGAGGAAAGCCTTTTTCAGCGATTTGCCGTCGAACGTATAGTAGCCGCCATGGTCGTTGCCGGATTCATCAAACCATACCGACTGATACAGTTTGCCGGCATTGTTGAACTCGCCTGCCAGTACACGGCCGGTTTTCACCAGCTCGCCATCCTGGTAGAAGGTTTCGTAGACAACGTTGAAATGGTCGCCCTTGCGCAGATCGGATGCAAAATCGATATTGGTCGCAAACATATCGACAATCTGCGAAGAGACGTTGTCGGGGATGCTGGCAGCATCGGTGGCGGCAAACAACGAAGACGAAATCGTTCCAGACGCCATTTCGACACGTCTTTCCAGCTTGGTCGTGGAATCTGTCGCGACCAGCTTGCCATCTTTATCACGGCTGACGAGGATGGTATGGACTGGCTTGTCGTTGTTGGCCATCAGCGTGGCTTGCAGCCACTCCAGCTCGCCTTCGTCGTTGGTCTGCGCGCGCACGGACTTGCCGGCTTTGACTTGCATGACATCACGGGCGACGGGGTCGGATTTGATGAAATTGGCGGCATCGTTGTCGTCCACACCCAGGCGTATCAGCAAAGCGCCGAGGCTGTCGCCGCGCAGGACTTTTTCCTGGCTGACGAAATGCTGCTCTGCTTCTTCCAGTGCTTCGACCTGCTGATCCAGCTGCGGCAAGGCCAGCTGCTGGGTAATTTTCTTGACGGGCAGGTCAGCTGCGTCGGGCGCCATAGGGGCGACGGCGACTGCGCCAAATGCACAAATTGCAAGAAAAAGAGCGGAGAAAGAAACCAGGCGCGAGGTGCGGGTTGTTCCGAACAACAGTCTGCTGCCAGATGCTAAACGAATGAATTTATCTGATGGACGCATGCAATAAGTTAAAATTGACTGTTTTTATCGATTTATTTTGCTAGCGCGGACTCGTCCGGCTGCCAAAATAAGCGGCAAGTTTATTACAAACTCGGGCTAACGCAAAGCGCTGATTATGGATTCCCGGTAGGGATCCGGCCAGCGGTGTTACAAAATAAGTTTTAGATCATTATGACCACTGAACAGACCACGCCACTGACCATTCCAAAAACGCTAGACAACAAGCCATTACCTCTTTCCGACGCGGTGCAGCATGCACTGTCTGTCGCCAAACGCGGCGTGGACGAACTGCTCATCGAAGCCGAATTTGCACAAAAGCTGGCACGTAGTGAGCAAAGCGGCAAGCCCTTGCGCATCAAGCTGGGCCTGGACCCGACTGCACCGGATTTGCACCTGGGGCACACCGTTGTACTGAACAAGATGCGTCAGTTGCAAGATCTGGGCCACACCGTGATTTTCCTGATCGGCGACTTTACCTCCATGATCG
>JAYSKH010000020.1:0-24361 GCA_043726505.1 Undibacterium sp.
AGTCCATCTGCTCGGCATTGGCATCACCCGGTGGCACACCGGCTTTTTTCAGCGACAACACCACGGACGCATAGCCAGCCACCTTATGCGGTTTCACATTGCGCCTGACCCAGTTGGCAAATGCCTTATTCTCGGTCTTATGCAGTTCAAACCCGGCGTCGGACGCTGGCTGGGTTTCATAATCGGGCGTACTGAAGAAAGACGCAACGCGGCGCAGTTCTTCTGCCGTCAGCGTAGCAGGACCGTCCTTGATGTCCAGCCATTCTTCTTCCACCTGGCGCGCGAATTCTTCGGCGCCTATCGCTTTCACCAAAATCTTGATGCGCGCTTTATAGATATTGTCGCGGCGGCCGTGCTGGTTGTAGATGCGCAGCACTGCTTCCAGATACGTCATTACGTCTTTCCATGGCAGGAACTCGCGGATCACGCTGCCCAGGATAGGGGTGCGGCCCATGCCGCCGCCAACCATCACGCGGAAACCCACTTCACCCTGTTCATTGTGGACCACCGTCAGGCCCACGTCATGCACGGCGATGGCGGCGCGGTCTTCCTTGGATCCATTGATCGCGATCTTGAACTTGCGCGGCAGGTAGGCAAATTCCGGGTGGAAGGTTGTCCATTGGCGCAGGATTTCAGCGTAAGGGCGTGGATCAATGATCTCATCGGCAGCAACGCCGGCAAATTCGTCTGACGTGATGTTGCGCATGCAGTTGCCGGAAGTCTGGATCGCATGCATTTCCACCGTTGCCAGTTCTTCCAGGATGTCCGGAGTTTCTTCCAGGTTGATCCAGTTGAACTGTATGTTCTGGCGGGTCGTGAAGTGGCCGTAGCCGCGGTCGTATTTGCGCGCGATATGCGCAAACTTGCGCACCTGCGCGGAAGACAGCATGCCATAAGGGATGGCGATGCGCAGCATGTACGCATGGCGTTGCATGTACAGGCCGTTCTGCAAACGCAGTACGCGGAATTCGTCTTCGGCCAGTTCGCCGGACAGGCGGCGGCGCACCTGGTCGCGGTATTGGGCTATGCGTTCCTTGATGATTTGGTGATCATGCTGATCGTAACGATACATCTGTGACTTCCTTAAAGAACCAGTTTGGCTGCAACGATGGTAAGCGTAGTGGCTAACAGTCCACGCAAGAATTTTTCCGGCACGGCGCGGGCGGCCATGGAGCCGATAGTAATGCCCGGCAGCGAGCCTATCAGCAGGCTGCCCAGCAGATCCCAGTGGATGGAACCCAGCCACCAGTGGCCGAAAGCGGCAATGGCGGTCAGTGGAACCGCATAAGCGATATCGGTGCCGGCAATTTGCGCCGACGGCATGCGCGGGTACAGCATGACCAGCAGCGTCGCGCCAATGGCGCCTGCGCCAATCGAAGAAATGGTGACCAGCGTGCCCAGCAGCAGGCCTGCGAGGATAGTCGCACCCGCCAACTGTTTGCCTTGCAATTGTTTTTCAGGATGGGCATTCAGCCAGGCCAGCATCTTGCCTTTGAACAGCAGCGCAATCACGGTAAGGAATACCGAGCCGGCGATGGAATAACGGATCACCTGGCCGATTTCCTGGTTCAGCGCGCCGAAATGTTTAAGGCCCAAGGTGGCGATGACGGCCGCAGGCAGCGCGCCGTAGCACAGCAACCGCACTACCTGCCAGTCCACGGTGCCGCGCAGCCTGTGCGTAAAGGTGCCGGCGGCCTTGGTAATGGAGGCGAACGCCAGGTCGGTGCCGACTGCAACCGTGGGACTGACGCCGAATAACAGGGTCAGCAAAGGCGTCATCAGTGAGCCGCCACCGACACCGGTCAGGCCCACCAAAGCTCCTACTGCAAAACCGGAAACTATATACGTTAATGTCATGTTATCTCGCGCAAAGTAACTGCATGGTAAAGAATTCGCGCTTTATTCCAAACTACTTACTATTTATTTGCTTATATGCAGTTTTGATATAAGCATACACGCTGTGCTTATTTTCCTGTTTTGGCAGAAGACCTCACTGTAAGCATAGTAAGAGACGTATAAAAATGCTAATAATCTTGGCGTATGCCCCGCTTTTTTCAACTTTAAGAGTGAGCAAAGTACCTGCATCGCCCCAAGAAGCTATATACTTATAACAGTATATAAAAACTCAAAAAACCAAACTCCCAAGCATAAGAGATTGATAAAACTCCTGCAGCGCAGCGCTGCCAGATGAGTCCCCAAACACGATTCTGTAGTCTTCCGATCGCTATTTTATTGTTTTTCGGCATGATTCGGGTCATCAAGGCCAATAATGAACTTACACCAACTCCGTTTTGTCCGGGAAGCCGTGCGGCAAAATTTTAACCTGACCGAAGCAGCCAAGGCGCTGTTTACGTCGCAGCCCGGTGTGTCCAAGGCTATCATCGAACTGGAAGAAGAACTGGGCGTCGATATCTTCACGCGTCACGGCAAGCGCATCCGCGGCCTGACCGAGCCTGGACGGGCGGTGCTGAAGTCGGTAGAGCTGATCATGCAGGAGATCGATGGCCTGAAGCGCATCGGCAAGGAATATGCAGCACAGGACAGTGGCAGCTTTACCATTGCCACTACACATACTCAGGCGCGTTATGCGCTGCCCAAGGTGGTGCAGGCTTTTATGCAGAGGTACCCCAAGGTCAGATTGTCTTTGCTGCAGGGCAATCCCAAGCAGATCGCAGAGATGGTCATGCGCGACCAGGCCGACCTTGCCATTGCCACCGAAGCCATTGCAGGCATAGACGGCCTGGTATCCATGCCTTGCTACCAATGGGAGCATGTTGTGGTTGTGGCGCCAGAACATCCGTTGCTGAAATTGAAAAGCATCACGCTGGAAGAACTTGCGCACTATCCGCTGATCACCTACGACGGCGCGTTTGCCGGCCGCAGCAAGATAGACCACGCGTTTGAAATCCGCAACCTGAAACCGGACATTCTGCTGGAAGCGATCGACGCCGATGTCATCAAGACTTATGTGGAGCTGGGCATGGGCGTCGGCATCATTGCCGGCATGGCCTTCGATGCGGAGCGGGACAAAGGTTTGCGCTCCATTCCGGTGGGCCATCTGTTCGGCATGAATGTGTCGCGTGTCGCCGTCAAGAACGGTGCCTACCTGCGCAGTTATATCTACACCTTCATTGAACTGCTGACGCCCACGCTAAACCGCAAGCTGATTGACCAGGTAATGCAGGGCGGCAAGGACACTTACGATTTATGAGCATGCAGCCGCTGGCAGAATGGCCGCTGGCTGAGCGCAGCCGGCTCAGTGGCGTGTTGACCGATATTGACGATACTTTCACCACGCACGGCAAGCTGACGCTTGCGGCGCTGGATGCGTTAGCCCGGTTGCGCGCAGCTGGCCTGAAGGTCATCGCCGTTACCGGCAGGCCGACCTACTGGACATTGCCGCTGTTGCGCCTGTGCAGCTTTGATGCGGTGATTGCGGAAAACGGCGCCAGCGCTTTCTGGCTGGACAGCGGCGGCAGGCAGCAGTCGCTGTTTTACGCCGACGGGCAGACTCGGCAGCAGCACCGCGAGCGGCTGCAGGAATTTGCAGGCACGATGCAGCAATACTTCCCCGATATTTTTATTGCGGAAGATGCGCCGCAGAGGGTGGGAGACCTGGCCTTTGACATAGGCGAGAATATTCCGCCGATTCCGCTGGCACGGCTACAGGCGGTAGCGGCGATGATCAGGTCAGAGGGTTTGCATGCGACCACCAGCAGCATCCATGCCCATGCGTCGGTCGTGCCTTTCTCTAAACAGAGCATGAGCCAGCGCGTACTGCAGCAGGTATTCGGCGTCAGCGACGAGGCCGCGCAACGGGAGTATGTGTTTATTGGCGATTCGGCCAATGATGCATCGATGTTTGGCCATTATCCGCTGACGGTAGGTGTTGCCAATGTGCGCAAATTCCTGAACCGGTTTGACGAGCATCCTGCCTATGTAACGCAGCAGGAGGCCGGCGCCGGATTTGTTGAACTGGCAGAAGCTATCCTGCAGGCGAAACAGGCTCAGTAAAATTGATGGAAAACAGGCAGCAAGCGGTAACGATTAAATTAAGTCAGCACGAGCAAAAACGAACAAAAGAACCAAAAGGACATACCATGCGTGAATATTACGCCCAGCGCGCCAAAACCTACGAAACCATATACCAGAAGCCTGAGCGCCAGGCCGACCTGCAGGTGTTGAAACAACGCATCAGCACCATCTTGCAGGACCATAAAGTATTGGAACTGGCCTGCGGCACTGGCTACTGGACGGAGAGTTTTGCGGCTGCTGCTGCCTCTGTCACAGCGACCGACATCAACCAGGCCATGCTGGATATAGCGCAGAGCAAGGTCTACCCGCCAGGCAAGCTGCAGTTTGCGATTGCAGATGCCTTCGATGCGCCGCAGGGCGATTACAGCGCCTATTTTGCCGGCCACCTGTGGTCGCATATCAAGCGCGAAGAGCAGGCGGCTTTCCTGGCCCAGCTCAGCAAGAACGGTGGCAAGGACAAGCTGCTGGTGCTGATGGATAACAATTATGTCGAGGGCAGCAGTACACCGATTGCGCGCACGGACATGGAGGGCAACACCTATCAGCAACGTTTGCAGGAAGACGGCACGCGTGCAGAAGTAGTGAAGAATTTTCCTACCGACAGTACCTTGCGTAAGCGGTTTGGCCCAGCGGCCAAGGATATCCGCATCCAGCGGACTGAGTATTACTGGCTGCTGACCTGCGTACTGCGCTAATGCGCTAAATGCGCTAAGCACGGCGGGCAGCCTCGCTGCCTGTCAGACTATGATAACGGACGCCAAGGCGTCCGTTATCATTTGCGGCCTTGCCGCATGCCCTGGTTCACCATCGCCGCCAGCACCAGCGCGCCGATTGCCACCAGCGAACAGATATCCCGGAACTTCACCTGCTCGTCGTCATCCAGCCCCAGCTGCATGTGCAGTACGTGCAGCCCAAATTCCGAACTGTAGGACACCAGCAGCAACAGGATGGAAATGACGGTAACTGCCAGCGACAGCGAGATGATGCGGCTACTGGTGCGGCGGCTCAGGCTCATGCTGGCTCCGCCAAGGCTGGCGCGGGGCGCAGGTGTTTGCTCATCGCTTATTTCCTCCTGACGTATTTGCCGTCAAATGCGGTGCTCCAGGTGTTGCCGGCATCTTCCGATGTTTGCCACAGCTGCCTCACAGAGCCATCGGTATTTTTGCTCCACGTGATCTGCTGCCTTAGTACGGCGCCGGCCTTGTTCGGATTGGGCGCGTCTGTCCACAATACCATCTTGCCATCGACGTAGCCGCCTTCCAGCGACAGGCGGCTGCCGCTATTGTCCACCCAGCTTTGATGCCATTTTTTGTCGGTGATGTCATAAATGTTGATGCTTTTGCCGGTAAAGCCGCCGGTGCCCGACCAGTTTTCCAGCAGCGCACAGCCATCGGCAAAAGACTGCACGACGCTGGCGCCGGCAGTTTTGCCGTTGGAGAGGTAGACATCCCACTGGCCCAGCCAGAAATCGAACTGGCGGTATTCTTCGCTTTCGCAGGGTTTAGCCGGAGGCGCTGCCGGTGTTGGCTGTATTGCGGGCGCCTGCGCATGGGTGGCGAGGCATGCGAGCAGCATGGCGGTGCCTGACAGCGCAAGGATCGGGCGTTTAATCAGGCGGTTAATCCGGCGTGTAAGGTAGTGCATTCAGTCTCCAGAATTGCTTGGTTCTTATATGGGTGCAGGTGGCGTTGCCGATATTATAAATGCTGATGGCAATCCGCTACAGCAGCGTTGCGAGCATGGTTGCATTTAAAGGGCACATCATCGCGCAATTACTGTTTTCCATAGTGCAAAATAAGGTAAACTGCAAAAGTTGATCAGCGTTGCACACCGGCCGTCCAAATGGAAAATACGATACCGCAAAGTATTTCTTTGCACTCTAGCTTACCCGTCAATCTCAGTGAGATCCGCGCGCATTGTTCGTCATGCAGCCTGCATCAGCTGTGCTTGCCAATGGGGCTGGCAGAGGCCGACATGGACAAGCTGGACAAGATCATCGGCCGCCGCCGCCGTGTAGCGCGCGACCATGCGCTCTACCGCATGGATGATCCTTTCACCAATCTGTATGCGATCCGCATCGGCCACTTCAAAACCTACCAGATCAATTCCGGCGGCCAGCAGCACATCACCGGTTTTCAGATGGCAGGGGAGTTGCTGGGCATGGATGCCATCAGCACTGAGCGCCATCACTGCGATGCCGTGGCGCTGGAAGACAGCGAAGTCTGCGAAATACCGTTCAGCGGGCTGGAAGGCCTGTTCACTGAAATACCCAATCTGCTAAGCCATTTCCACCGCATCATGAGCCGTGAGATCACGCGCGAACAGAATGTGATGCTGCTGCTGGGCAGCATGCGCGCGGATCAGCGCTTTGCCGCCTTTCTGGTTAACCTGTCTTCGCGTTATGCTGCGCGCGGCTATTCTGCCACGCGCTTCCAGCTGCGCATGTCGCGCGAAGAGATAGGCAACTACCTTGGGCTGACGATAGAAAGCGTCAGCAGGCTGCTGTCCAAGTTCAAGAAACTGGACCTGATGAAGGTCGACCATCGTGAGATAGAGTTGTTGCAACTGACCAGGCTCAAAGCGCTGGCGGCGGGTACGGAAACCTGCGCTTAGCGCTATCACTGGTAGCTCATTCGGCTGCCCGCAACAGGTAGCAGGTCAGCGAACTGGCCAGTGAGCAAAACAGCCAGAAGCAAAAAAATCCTAGTGTATACACCGCGTGGACGGGCAGGTCGATATGGCTGCCCGCCAGCGCCATATCGTGTGGATCAAATAACGAAAAGAATAGGCCCTCAGCGGCAATCGCTGTCAGGAAAGAGGGCCATAGTATCGCCATCGTATCGGTCGCAATGCGCATGCTTGTCTCCTTGTTTTTATTTTGGCTTGATTGATGGTGTATTACAGCGGGCTGAGCCTGGTTTCTTGCTGCTGCGGCCAGTTCCAGGTGCCGCTGATGCGCCACAGGCCAGCCTGGTCTTCCAGCGACACCTGCCATTGCGCCCGATCCAGCAAAGGCAGCGGCACCGAAAAATTTCCGGCGCTATCTGCTTGCGTGCGGATGAGCAGGTCTTTTTCCGGCTGGGTGGGGTGCACCAGCTTCATCGTCAGCATGCCGGCTGGGTTTGCATCAGCACCGATATTGCTGCCAGTCAGCTTGCCAGCAACTATTCCGCTGGCCGCATCATAGTGCAGCGCTGCACTCAGTTGTAGTCCGGCAGCAGCCTTGTCGCGCCGCAAATCACGGTTGATGGCCTGGCCTTCCTTGTAATAATCGCCGACCACCATCGCGTCCTGCGCGCGATACGCCAGGAAAGCCATATAAGACCCGGCACAGACGGCAACCAGCGGCGGCGCCAGCAGAAACCACAGCCATAGCTGTTTGAACCAGGGGCGCGGTTTGTGGTTCGGCGTCAGGGAGTGTGTGGCCATATGTGCCTCCTATGAATGTGGGACAAAAAATACTGCTTTTTCTTTCACCTGCAGGTCCGGCCTGTCTTGGGCCTGCAATTCAAACCAGATCTGGTTGCTACCCGGCTTGCCATCGCCGTGGGCGGTATGTACCCGCACTGGTACGGCTTTGCTGGTCGCTCCGTCAAGCTCGATGGGGGCGGGCGCTTCCAGGTTCGCTGACGCAAGCCCGGACACCTTCAGCACGTAGCGATGTGGAGCTTCGTCGGTATTCATGATCTGCAGCCGGTAGACGTTTTCGATAACGCCTTCATCCAGCTCGCGCCCCATGGAGCCACGGTCGCGGATGACATCCATCTTCAGCGGCGTGCGGGTCAGCAGGCTGCCGAAGAACACCGCAGTGATCAGCACTAGCAGGCTGCTGTAGACAAGCACGCGGGTTCGGAATACTGATTGCACAATCTGCTGTGGTGAAAATTTGTGCTTCAGTGCGTTAGCGGTGGAAAAACGTATCAGCCCGCGAGGTGCTTCTATTTTGTCCATCACGGCATCGCAGGCGTCTATGCAGGCGGCGCAGCCTATGCATTCGTATTGCAGCCCGTTGCGGATATCAATGCCGGTGGGGCAGACCTGCACGCACATCGAGCAGTCTATGCAGGAGCCTGCCGGGTTTTTGGCATTTTTGGGGCTGCGTGGTTCGCCGCGCTGGCTGTCATAGGTGACCATCAAGGTGTCCTGGTCAAACATCACGCTCTGGAAGCGTGCGTACGGGCACATGTATTTGCAGACCTGTTCACGCATCCAGCCTGCGTTGCCATAAGTGGCGAGCGCATAGAACAGCACCCAGAAAATTTCCCATGGCCCCAACGTGAACAGCATGATTTCCTGCAGCAGGCTTTGGATGGGAGTGAAGTAGCCAACAAAGCTGATGCCGGTCCACAGTGCAATACCTAGCCATGCCGCGTGCTTGGCAGTCTTCTTGCCCAGTTTGGCAAGGGACTGCGGCTGCCTATCCAGCCGCATGCGCGCGCTGCGGTTGCCTTCTATCTTGCGCTCCACCCACATAAAAATTTCGCTATATACCGTTTGCGGGCAGGCAAAACCACACCACAGGCGTCCGGCCACGGTGGTGAATAGGAACAGCGCGTACGCGCAGATGATCAGCAGCAGCGCCAGGTAAATAAAATCCTGCGGCCATAGTACGATGCCAAACAGGTAAAACTTCCTGGCGGCGAGATCAAACAATACTGCCTGGCGTCCGTTCCAGGACAGCCATGGCAGGCCGTAAAACACCAGCTGTGTCAGCCACACGCAGATCCAGCGCCAGTTGGCGTACAGCCCCTTTACCTCGCGTGGATAGATTTCTTCGCGCGAGGCGTACATTCTGACGGTTGTGTATTGCGATACAGATTGCGGTTCAGCGTCAGGCATGATTGCTTACCAGGTCAATGTGAAAAAGAAGCATCATTTTTGTGCCACAGCAGTATCGTTGGACAGGCTCCATACATAGGCGGCAAGCACCTGTACCTTGGCTTCGCCAAGAAAATCCTTGAACGGAGGCATAGTATTGTTACGGCCCTTGCGTATTGTCTCCATGACGGTTTCCACGCCGCCGCCATACAGCCAGATCTTGTCGTTCAGCGTCGGCGCGCCTATCGCCTGGTTGCCCACGCCGCCGGCGCCATGGCAGCCGGCGCAGGCGCCGAATTTAGCTTTGCCAAAGACCGCCTTGATAGGGTCGTGCGTGGAGCCGGACAGGCTCAGCACGTAGTGCGCGACGTTCTGTACATCGTCATCGGTGCCCAAGGCTTGCGCCATCGACGGCATCTGGCCGTTGCGGCCATACATGATGGTCGTCTTGATGATGTCGGGCGCACCGCCGTATAGCCAGTCCTTGTCGGTCAGGTTGGGGAAACCCTTATTGCCGCGCGCATCCGAGCCGTGGCACTGTGCGCAATAAGTCAGAAACAGCCGTTCGCCGATGGCATGCGCCTGCGGGTCTGCTGCAATGGTCTTGATATCCTGATGCAGGTATTTATCGAACAGCGGACCGTATTCGGCATCGGCGGCTTTCAGTTCTTTCTGGTACTGGCCGCTAGATTGCCAACCCAGCTTGCCGGCATACGTGCCCAAGCCCGGATACAGGTAAAGGTAGATACCGCCGAACACGATGGTCAGGACGAACAGCCACATCCACCAGCGCGGCAGCGGATTGTTCAGCTCTCCCAGGTCTTCATCCCACAAGTGGCCTGTTGTGTCGTCACCGGCGTGGCCGCTGTGGCCGCTGTGGGAATCATCGTGTACCTTTACCTTGGCGGTAGACTGTGTCCACAGCAGCACGCCGCAGCCGATGATGCCCAGCACGGTCAGTAGCGTGATGTAGGCATTCCAGAAATCGTTGGTGAAATCAGCCATGGCGGGCCTCCATTGCAGCGCTGGGCATGTCCGTGAATTCATCTGCAAAATCGTCCGCAAACGGCAGGTTGGCGGCGGTCTCGAAATCTTTCTTGCGGCCCGCGCTGTATGACCAGTAAACGATGCCAATGAATACCAGCAGGCACAGCACCGTCATGATGCTGCGCATATCGGTAATAAAATTGATGATGTCCATGCTTATCTCCTGCTCTTGATCAAAATGCCCATTTCCTGCAGATAGGCAATCAGCGCGTCCTGTTCGGTCTTTCCATCCAGCGCTTCCGGCGCGTGCGCAATTTCATCTTCGGTATACGGGTGGCCCAGCCTTTTCAGTGCGCGCATCTTGGGGATGATTTCAGCAGGGTCCAGCTTGGTGGTGGCCAGCCACGGATAACCGGGCATGTTTGACTCCGGCACCACGTCGCGCGGATTGTTCAGGTGCGTGCGATGCCATTCATCGCTGTAACGTCCACCAACCCTGGCCAGATCGGGGCCGGTGCGTTTGGAACCCCACTGGAAGGGACGGTCGTAGACAAACTCTCCGGCAACCGAGTAGTGCCCGTAGCGTTCGGTTTCGGCACGGAACGGACGTATCATCTGTGAGTGGCAGTTGTAGCAGCCTTCCCGCACATAGATGTCCCTGCCGGCCAGCCGCAGCGGCGAGTAGGGCTTCAGGCCGGTGACGGCTTCGGTCGTGGATTTCTGGAAAAACAACGGCACTATCTCTACCAGCCCGCCGACACTGACGACTACGATGACCAGCGCTATCAGCAGCCAGGGATTTTTTTCTATCCATTCATGTGAAAATTTCATTGCTTGCTCCTCAGATTGTGTGGGCGTTCATCAGGCGTTCGCTCCCGCAAATACAGGGATGCGGACATTGGCAGCCTTGCTGTCGCGCATGGTCATGAAGACGTTGAATGCCATCAACAGCATGCCGCTCAGATACAGCAGGCCGCCGCCGAAACGGATCACGTAGTAGGGGTAGGTCGCCTTGACCGCTTCCACAAAGGTATAGGTCAGCGTGCCGTCCGGATTGACTGCGCGCCACATCAGCCCCTGCATGACGCCGGCAATCCACATTGCTGCGATGTACAGCACAATGCCGATGGTCGCCACCCAGAAGTGCAGTTCAATCAGCGGTTTGCTCCACATCTCGATTTTTCCGGAAAGCCGCGGGATCAGGTAATACATCGAACCCATCGTGATGAACCCCACCCAGCCCAGCGCCCCGGCATGTACGTGGCCTATGGTCCAGTCGGTGTAATGCGATAGCGCATTCACGGTTTTGATGGACATCATCGGGCCTTCAAATGTGGCCATGCCGTAGAAGGATAGCGACACCACCAGAAATTTGAGGATGGGGTCGGTGCGCAGCTTGTGCCACGCGCCCGACAGCGTCATGATGCCGTTGATCATGCCGCCCCACGAAGGCGCCAACAGAATCAGCGAGAACACCATGCCTATCGACTGTGTCCAGTCGGGCAATGCGGTGTAGTGCAGGTGATGCGGGCCGGCCCACATGTAGGTGAAGATCAGTGCCCAGAAATGGACAATGGACAGCCGGTATGAATACACAGGGCGTTCCGCCTGTTTGGGAATGAAGTAATACATCATGCCCAGGAAGCCGGCAGTCAGAAAAAAGCCGACCGCATTATGGCCGTACCACCACTCGATCATCGCATCCTGTACGCCGGCGTAGGCGGAGTAGGATTTGGTTAGCGACACCGGCATCGCGGCACTGTTGACGATATGCAGCAGCGCGACAGTCAGGATGAAGGCGCCGAAGAACCAGTTGGCGACGTAGATATGCGGCACCTTGCGTTTCAGCAGCGTGCCAAAAAATACCACCGCATAAGAAACCCAGACAACCGCCAGCAGCAGGTCGATAGGCCATTCCAGCTCGGCATATTCCTTGCCCTGCGTGATGCCCATCGGCAGCGTGATGGCTGCCAGCACGATCACCAGTTGCCAGCCCCAGAAAGTGAAAGCGGCCAGGCCATCTGAAAACAGCCTGACCTGGCAAGTGCGCTGTACGACATACAAAGACGTCGCCATCAGCGCGCAACCGCCGAATGCAAAGATGACGGCATTGGTATGCAGCGGCCGCAGGCGGCCGTAAGTCAGCCAGGGGATGTTGAAATTAAGCTCCGGCCATGCCAGCTGGGCGGCGATAAGAACGCCCACCAGCATGCCGACGACGCCCCAGACAATGGTGGCAATTGAAAATTGCTTTACCACCTTGTAGTTATAGTTTAGTGCAGTGTCCACACATACTCTCCCAAATTACTTCGACGATGGAGAAAGCTTAAATGTGGACCGGGTTTTATTCCTTGATGTGCATCAAGTACGGACTAATTCGCTGCGATTTTTAAACGAATCCTCTGAGGTTGTTGCTATCCAGAGATACGCGGATTCTTCAGCGTGCCCCCGGTTCTTTGCTTTGATCTTGGGGCGGGCAGTTGTATCACGGTTGCCTTTGAATTTGCGTGTTCCGGTGCCGTTCCGTGTGCTACTCGGGACGCGTGTAGTGCTCTAGCCTTGGCTAGTGCCAGATGCGGGTCGAATTTGAAGACCGACACTGCCTGGCTCAGATAAACGGCCTGCTCGTCCAGATTGCCTGCCGCCGCTGCCGCCTGCTCGACCAGCGCCGCGTTCTGCTGCGTGACGCCGTCCAGATCGGTGATCGCGCGATTGACCTGGTCTATGCCCACGCTTTGCTGGTGGCTGGCATCGGCAATCTGGCTCATGATGTCCGTGACTTTTTGCACCGATGCGACGATCTCCTGCATGGTATTGCCCGCCGCTTCCACCAGGCGGTTGCCTATGCCGACGTTTTCTACCGAATCGTCCACCAGTGTCTTGATCTGCTTGGCAGCGGCTGCCGACTTTTGCGCCAGCATGCGCACTTCGGTTGCCACCACGGCAAAGCCGCGGCCCTGTTCACCGGCCCGCGCTGCTTCCACCGCTGCATTCAATGCCAGGATATTGGTCTGGAAGGCAATGTCGTTGATCAGGCCGATAATCTCACCTATCTTGCCGGCGGAGGCGTTGATGTCGTTCATTGTACTTCCAACCCGGGCGACTGCTTCACCGCCCTTGGCGGCGATCCTGGACGTTTCCGTCACCAGCAAGTCGGCCTGCATTGCATTGCTGGCGTTTTCTTTAACGCTGGAAGCGAACTGCTGCATGCTGGCGGCGGTTTCTTCCAGGTTGCGCGCCTGCGCCTCGGTGCGGTTGGCCAGATCCCGGTTACCCGTCGCAATTTCGTGGGTAGACAGCGCCATTGATGCAACATTGCTGCGCACGTCGCCGATGCTGGCTTTCAGGTTCACGTTCAACTGCTGCAGCGCGCGCTGCATCTGGCCCATATCGCCAAAGCCTTGCGCCTCAAAGCGTGTCGTCAGGTCGCCGCCTACCAATGCATACAACGCATCGGTAGCACGCCGTATCGGCGCGACGATGCTGTCGTATAGCACATACCACAGCCACAATATGCTGGCGATGCCGCATACGGTCACCGCGATATTGCCCGCCAGTTGCAGGCGCGGGCTGTGCAGCAGGCCGAAGAAGCCGGATGAATTCAGGCACGCCAGAACGAACAGCGCCGTCAGTAGCGACATGCCATAGTTGATGCGGCTGCCGGTGGACAGATTCCTGACTCTTGCCAGCAAGCCTGCCAGCCCCGTAGGGACAAGCGCTCCCTGTTGAATCTTCAGGCCTTTGGCATCGCCCGCGCGGAATCTGGCATACAGCGCTTCTGCGTTTTGTATCTGGTCGCGGCTGGGTTTGCTGCGTACCGACATGTAACCGACTGCAATGCCGTTGTCGCGGATGGGGGCGACATTGGCCAGCACCCAATAGTAATCGCCGTTCTTGCAACGGTTTTTGACCATGCCGGTCCAAGGCAGGCCCAGCTTCATTGTTTGCCACAAGTCGGCAAAGGCTTCCGCGGGCATATCCGGATGGCGCACCAGGTTGTGCGGTTGTCCTAGCAGTTCTTCTTCCGTGAAGCCGCTGATACCGATGAAACTGGGGTTGACGT
Source organism: Undibacterium sp. (assembly GCA_043726505.1). Lineage (GTDB taxonomy): Bacteria > Pseudomonadota > Gammaproteobacteria > Burkholderiales > Burkholderiaceae_D > Undibacterium. The sequence goes on from JAYSKH010000020.1 coordinate 13,904, forward strand.
AGGTGATACGTCCCTTCAGATCGGTTTTAGAGACGATGGGTTCACCGTCTTTCAGTTCATGTTCTACATTGTTGACCGGTAAATTGGTGCGCATTTTTTACTCCCGTTCATTCGGCTTGGTATGCTGTAATTCCGCTGGTGTGCGGCGTGTGAGTTCTGTCTGTGCTGTCTGTGCCGCCTGTGCCGCTTGTGCTGGGGGTACTTCCGGCTTGTCGTTGTCTTGTAATATCCTCAGTGCGGGGCCCAGCATGTCATCGAACTGCCCGCTGTCCGACATCGCAAGGAAGATCCAGATAGCGGCGAACACAATCAGTACGCTGAGGGGGATGAGCAGATAGAGGGACTCCACGCTCAGGCCTGCTGCGCTTGATGGCGAGCATGCTGGGCTTGGGATGGAATCCCGCGCAGCCGCAGCGCGTTGAGGACTACCACCATCGAGCTCAGCGCCATGCCGGCTCCGGACAGCAAGGGGTTCACATAGCCGCAGGCTGCGGCAGGTATCGCCAGCAGGTTGTAGCCGCAGGCCCAGATCAGGTTTTGGCGTATCACGGAGCGCGACTGTTGCGCCAGCATGAAAGTGCTGTACAGGCTGCTTAAACTGCCGGTGTGCTCAGGCATCAGTACTGCGTCCGCACTGATCTGCGCCAGCGAACTGCCGCTGCCCATCGCAAAGGACACATCTGCTGCGCGCAATACAGCGGCGTCGTTGATGCCGTCTCCGACCATCGCGACAACTGCGCCATAGGTCTGCAGTTTTTGTACCAGTTGCAGTTTTTGCTCGGGCAAGTGGTTGCCATAGGCTTCCTTGATGCCAAGTTCTGCGGCGATTTTTTGCACAATATGTTCATCGTCACCGCTCAGCAGGATGACCTCCTTGCCGGCCAGCTGCAGCTGGCGCACGGTTTCCCTGGCATCGTCACGCAGCGTGTCCTGCAGGTCAAAGCGGGCCAGATATTCCAACTCGCTGGCGAGATGGACTGACGACGACAGGGCTTCGGCTTGCAAAGGGATTTCCCAGCCCAGCATCTGCGTGATGAATTGCCTGCTGCCGAGGCGGTAGCGGATGCCGTCTTTGTTGATTTGCAGGCCGAGGCCGGGCTCCGTGTGGATATAGGAGACGGCAATGCTGTGCTCGTCTACCGACATGGATTGTGGTTGAGGGGGGAGCAGTTGTTCTGCCGCGCGCTTCAGCGCGGAAGCAAGGGGATGGCTGCTGGCGGTTTCCATGGCGGCGGCAAGCTGCAGGCACTGTGCATCAGTCATTGAACCGTAGGTCTCAATATGCTGCAGGCTGGCCCGCCCCATTGTCAGCGTACCGGTTTTATCAAAAACGACGTGAGTGACGCTGGTCAGGGTTTCCAGTATATTTGCCTGCATGACCAGCACGCCTTGCCGCAACAGCCTGCTACCGGCGGATGCGAGTGCGGCGGGTGTTGCCAGCGACAGGGCGCAGGGGCAGGACACCACGAGTACAGACACGGCGGCGATCCAGGCTTCTGCTGGTGCTATATAACGCCATATGCAGAATACGACAAATGCAATGAGCAACTGTAACGCAACAAAAACCGACGCGATGCGGTCAATCCAGGAAACCATGTGCGGTTTGCCGGCGCCTGCGCGCTCGCTCAGGCGTATCAGTTCGGACAGCCGGCTGTCGTCGGCGCGACGGACGATCTTCGCCACCACCGCTTGTCCGGCATTGACCGCGCCGCCGGGAAGCTCATCGCCTGCAGTTTTTTGTACCAGCCGGCTCTCGCCGGACAGCAGCGATGCGTCGATGGACGTATGGCCTTCGACAATGGTGCTATCGGCGGCGATAGTGTCGCCCGCCCTGATCAGCATGATATCGCCGGGCTGCAAGCGGCTGGCGGCAACCATTTCTTCCTTGATGCTAGATGGATAGTCAGGTAATCGCAGTGCGGTCGCCGGCAGCGCTTGTTGCATTTTTTCCAGGCTGTCAAAGGTCTTGCGCCTGGCGGTCAATTCCAGATAGCGGCTGCATAGCAGCAGGAAGATGAACATTGTTACCGAATCGAAATAGACTTCACCCTTGCCATTGATAGTTGCGGCGGCGCTGGCAGAAAATGTAACAATGATGGCCAGCGCAATCGGCACATCCATGCCCAGGCTGCGGTTGCGCAAGCTGAACCAAGCTCCTTTGAAAAAGGGCAGTGCCGAATAACAGACGGCCGGCAGTGTCAGCAACAGGCTGGCCCAGCGCATCAGCGCCGCATGGTCCGCATCGATTGCATCTGTCGGTGATACGTAGCCAGGAAACGCATACATCATCACCTGCATCATCGCCAGACCGGCAATAAACAACTGGCGGAACAGCTGCTTGCCTTGCCTGCGCACCATGTCGCCATGCGCCAGTACGGTGTAAGGCCGGGCCGTGTAGCCTATGACCTGCAGCGCACGCACGACGGAACCGGGCCGGCTCTGGCCGGCGGTCCAGCAAACTTGCAGCTTTTCATTAGCGACATTTAGGTTGGCCGACAGTACTCCCGGCAAATCGCTGAGCCGGCGTTCTATCAGCCACACGCATGCAGGGCAGTGGATACCTTCAATAGAGAACAGGGTTTCGCTCGCTGTGCCGGCGGCCTCGCTGGCAGTCTCGCCAGTATTTATGGCTGCGGCGTTTTGGGCCAGTAATTGGACCTGGTCCGGCATAGCGCTGTTGCTGCCGCTGCCGGAGTAAGTGCTGCGGTCGCTATAGTAATCTGCGCAACCGCTGTCGACTATGGCTACCGCAACGGCCTGGCAGCCCGGGCAGCACATGCTGCGCAGCGTTTCATTGATGCGTACGCTCCAGTGCGCATGTGCGGGCAAGGGCTGGCCGCAATGAAAACAGACGTCAAATTCCGGCACGGGTTTCATGGCGTCTGATTAATCGGGTGGGATTGATAGGAGACAGAAGGAGGGGATGTAGCGCTGATGCAGAAGGCGTCCGTCCATCCCGCTTGATGCCCGCTGGCGGCGCGCGCCAGCCCCAGCAATCCGAATCCAAGCACCAGTGCGCCTGCTGCCTGCCGTAGCCGTGGATGCTGCAGGCGTGATCGAAATTGCGTACTGATGGTGCCCATGGTCAGCAGCGCCGGCAAAGTGCCTGCGCCGAAAGCCAGCATAACCGTTGCGCCCGATTGGGCTGATCCTGACAGCATCGCCGTCAGCAGAGCAGAATAGACCATGCCGCAGGGTAGCCAGCCCCACAGTGCACCCATGGCAAAAAACTTGGCATAGCTATCCAGCGGCAAAAGGCGGCGTGTTAGCGGATGGACGCGCCTCCACAAGACCTGGCCGGCATTTTCCAGCGAGGCGAGACCGCGCCAGGCGTCCATCATGTACAGGCCGAGTACAACGAGCATCAGGTTTGCCAGCCAATAGAAAGCAGTTTGCAATGGCGCTAGCCTGCCGAGCACGAGCACTCCGCCCATGCCGCCTGCAATAGCGCCCGCCAGCATATAGCTGCTTATTCTGCCGCTGTTGTAGCTGAGTCCGCGGATAGCCGCGTGCAGCAAGACAGGCAGTGCAAGCCCTTGCGCAGACCTGTGTGCAGCTACCTGTGTTGCTGCTAGCACCGGTAGCGGAAAAGGCTTTCTGGCCGGTGTAGCCGGCGCAACTGAGAACGCGCCGACGATACCGCCGCACATGCCCAGGCAATGCAGGCTGCCAACCAGTCCGGTCAGGAAGATGGGGATCAGGTTGATGCTGGCCATGGGCTTATATCCTGGCTTATATGGTCGCGGAAAACCGCGCCGGTTCAGGTCGCCGGTTCAGGTAATGGTCGAATACCATGCAGATATTGCGGATCAGCAGGCGGCCCTTGTCTGTCACGCACAGCCATTCGCCGTCGAAACGCACCAGCCCGTCCTGCTCAAACTGCTGCAAAGCTCGCAGTTCATCGGCGAAATATTCTTGGAAGCTCACCGGGTAGGACAGTTCGATTGCGCTGCTGGACAGCTCGAAGTGACACATCAGGCTCTGGATAACGGTGCGGCGGATCAGGTCATCCATCGTTAGACGTATGCCTTTCGCCATCGGCAATTCGCCCTGCTTGATGCGCTCATAATAGGCATCCAGCGTCTTTTCATTCTGGCTATAGGTGGCGCCTACGGCGCTGATGGCGGAGACGCCACAGGCCACCATGTCGGCATCGGCGTGCGTAGAGTAACCCTGGAAGTTCCTGTGCAGCCTGCCCTGTTGCTGGGCAACAGCCAGATCGTCTGCCGGTTTGGCAAAGTGATCCATACCTATGTAGACGTAGCCGGCTTCCGTCAGACGTGTGATGCAAAGGTGCAGCATGTCCAGCTTGCCGTCTGGGCTGGGTAAATCCTCTTCGTGGATACGCCTTTGCGGCTTGAACAGGTGCGGCATGTGCGCATAGTTGTAGATGGCGATACGGTCCGGTGATAAAGCAATGACTTTGCTGAGCGTGGTCTCCATGCTGGCCTGCGTTTGCAACGGGAGGCCGTAGATCAGGTCTATGCTGATAGAGCGGAAACCGGCGGCGCGGGCGGCGGCAACGATAGACAGCGTTTCTTCTTCAGGCTGTATGCGGTTGACTGCTTTTTGCACGGCAGGGTCAAAATCCTGCACACCAAGGCTGAGGCGATTGAATCCCTGTGCGCGCAGCGTGTGCACACGTTGCGGCGTCACGCTGCGCGGATCGACCTCTATCGAATATTCGCCGATAGCATCCGGCGCCAGCGTGAACCAGCGGCGTATGTGTGCCAGCAGCTCGTCCATTTGCACATCGCTCAGGTAAGTGGGCGTGCCGCCGCCGAAGTGCAGCTGCTCCACCTGGTTGATGCCGCTGAACAGCTTGCCCTGCATTTCAATTTCGCGTTTCAGGTAGGCCAGATAGGTGATCGCCTTGCTTCTGTCGCGCGTCACGATCTTGTTGCATGCGCAGTAGTAGCAGATGGTGTCGCAGAAGGGTACATGGATATACAACGACAGCGGCCGCATGCCCTGCACCCGCACGCTGGACACTGCATGCAGGTAGTCCCAGGATTTGAATTCGCTGGAAAAACGGTCTGCCGTGGGATAGGACGTGTAGCGCGGTCCAGATTGCTTGAGCTTGCTTATCAGCGCAGCATCAAATTCGATGACAGGTGTTGCACTGGAGGGAAGAGGGGGCGCCATAAAATTTTTCCTGCAGATGAGATGCGGGGTTCAGATGGCTTTAGTGTAGGGAGAGCTGGGTTGTTCCACCTTGATATAAATCAAAAAGGAAGAACTTGATGCACGGAAACGGCGCGCAGCGGCACTTGGCGATCGGCAGATGTAATGAAAATGGCAAAAACAGGCTGCTTCGGATGACCGAAGCAGCCTGCTCATGGAAAAATGGCAGGCCGAGGCGAGGGCGATGTCAATCAGGCATCAGGCCCTTATCAGTGCGACATCAGTACCGGCACTGTCATTGTATTCAGCACGGTGCGGGTAACGCCGCCCAGCAGGATTTCCCGGAAGCGGGAATGCCCGTAACCGCCCATGACAATCAGGTCGGATGCAAAATCGGTCGCCAGCGATAGCAACGCATTGCCGACATCTGCTTGCCCTTTATGTTCGGATATCTCTGCCCTCACCTTATGCCTTGCCAGGTACAGCGCGATATCCGCGCCAGGTTGCTCGCCATGGGCGCCAGGATTGCGATCGGGATTGAACACTGCCACCTGTGCGATTTTTGCGCGTTTCAGCAGAGGCAGCGCGAGGCTGACTGCGCGCGCTGCCTGCACGCCGGCATCCCACGCAATCAGCGCCCTTTGTCCAATATTTTCGAAATGCCCGGCATAGGGCACGATCAGCACCGGCCTGCCGCAGTTCAGTAATACATATTCAGGGAAATCCGGCGTGACGCTGGGCTCAGGCTCGTCAAGGTCGGTCTGGCCGATGATCACCAGATCAGAGTAGCGCGCCTGCATGCTGATGCCGCCGGCCGCTTCATCGTCCACCAGCCGGGTTTCATAGGATTCGACACCCATGCTGCGGATAATGCGCGAAAAATCATTCAGCGCCGCCTGCGCTTTCTCTTTCAGGATATCGAGATTGATGACCATGCCAGGATCGGCAAACATCGGTGCGCTGTTGGCATACACCCAGCGTGAAATTCCGGTCATGGCGACGCCTATCAAATGGGCACCCTCTGCATTGGCAATGTCGGCTGCGATACGGATGCGGGCTTCTGCATTTCTGGATTGGTCTACATGAACCAGGATAGATTGGTAGCTCATTGCTTCCTCTTTCGTAAGATGCTGCGTTAGTGATAAGCACCTCTACAGCGTATGCGTCAGGATTCGCTTCGTCCAGTGAAAGCGGCCTTCCGCCGCGGATAGTTGACTGAAATTTGATGCATATCAAGTACGGTGCAGTGGCTGCGTAGCCCTGTACACGAACGCGGTATTACTTGATCAGGATCAAGTGAGCGCGATGCAGGTTTTGCTACAGTGCAGCGAAATCATTCTCAGACTGGCGGATACCTGCATGCTGCAAAACCCATTTCCTCTTATGTGTATCAAAGCGAACAGCCTGCTGCCTATCGTGCAGGGTGGTATGGGCGTCGGTGTATCCGCGCACCGTCTCGCGGGCAGCGTTGCCGGGTTGGGGGCGATGGGCACCATTTCCAGCGTAGACCTGCGCCGGCATCATGCGGATCTGATGCAGCGGACCGGCAAGTCGCGCGACAAGGTCGCCATTGACAATGCCAATCTGGTAGCGCTAGACAGGGAAGTAACGCTGGCAAAAAGTGCCGCCGGTGGCAAGGGGATGATTGCGGTGAACATCATGCGCGCGGTATCGCAATATGCGGCCTATGTGCGGCAGGCGTGCATTAGCGGCGCAGATGCGATAGTCGTCGGCGCCGGCCTGCCGCTGGATTTACCGGACCTGACCGCTGAGTTCAGCAACGTGGCGCTGATTCCCATCCTGTCGGATGCGCGCGGCATTGCTCTGGTGCTGAAAAAGTGGATGCGCAAGAACCGCCTGCCGGACGCCATCATCATAGAAAACCCGCAGTATGCAGCCGGGCATCTGGGCGCGGCAAGGCTGGACGACGTGTCTAATCCGCAGTTCGCCTTTGCCGTCGTGCTGCAGCAGACACGGCAGCTGCTGAAGGAACTGCAACTGGAAAGAGAGAATATACCGCTGATCGCAGCCGGTGGCATAGCCAGCCATGACAAGATGCGTGAAGTGATGAACCTGGGGGCAGATGCGGTGCAACTGGGCACGCCGTTTGCGGTAACACTGGAAGGCGATGCGCACCCGCTGTTCAAGAAGATGCTGGCGGAGGCAAGGCCGGAAGATATCGTCACTTTTATGAGCGTCGCCGGTCTGCCGGCCCGCGCAGTGCGCACGCCGTGGCTGGATAACTATCTGCAGAAGGAGTGCAAATTGCAGGCGAAAGCGGCCGTCAAGCAATGTACTGTGGGATTTGATTGCCTGCAGCAGTGCGGGCTACGGGATGGTATCGGCAAGTCAGGCCAGTTCTGCATTGATACGCAGCTGGCGTTTGCATTGAAGGGTGATACTAGGCGTGGCCTGTTCTTCCGCGGATCGGAGGCTTTGCCTTTCGGTGCGGAAATCCGCTCAGTGTGGGATCTGATGGATTTCATGCTGAATGGCAGGCTCCCTTTGCCCGGTAACAGCGTTCAGGCCCAGGGGTCGTAAGTGCCGAAGCTCCACAGGTGGCCCTCGATGTCATAACAGGTGAAACCCCGGCCACCGTAGTCCTCGTCCTTGATGTCGATGGCGATTTTGGCGCCGGCTTTTTTTGCGCGTTCGTAAATGACGTCGGCGTCGTTGACCACGGCATAGACGGTCTGGGTTTGCGCGCCCCCGATTTCATCCGGATGCTTCAGCATCTTGCTGTATTCATTATCTGCCCTGGATACCGAACCCAGCATCACCATGCCGTTTCCAAAAGATAGCTGCGCATGCAGGATGCCGCCGTCGTCACCGGGTATCACCAGATGCCTGGTCAGCCCAAAGCTGGCGCACAGCCATTCTATGGCGGCAGGCGCATCGCGGTAGCGCAGGCAGGGGACGATGCTGGATCTGGTGGATTTTGCGATGTCGGACATGCTGGACTCCTGATCAGTTTGCTTTTTCTCTGGCCTTTTTTATTACGCCGGGGTGACTCCATGCTGGTTTCATCCTAGCAGCGGGATGGTGGGTGTCAAGTTGGCTTTTATCCTTATTTCTAGTCTTTCCACTCTACTGGCCGGCATGTTACATTCTGCGTCTTACGATGTTTGACCATAGTTTGATCATATACGGAGATTCCAGATGGATTTAGCAGCTTGCACCGAAGCGATACGCGCCAAAGTAGGCGACAACAGCGGATTGAACGCGACCCTGAAATTTGATTGCGGCAACGATGGCGTGGTATTTGTCGATGCATTGGCTGTACCTAATACGGTCAGCAATGAAAACCTGGATGCGGTGTGCACAATTGCACTGTCGCTGGAAAGCCTGAGCGCTTTGCTGGCCGGTGAATTGAACCCGGTTAACGGTTTCATGATGGGCAAGTTCAAGGTGTCCGGCGACATGGGCGTTGCCATGCGCCTGCAAAAAGTCGTTTAACAATGCCTGGCAGTAAGCACAGCCCAAGGCTGCTGCTGCCATGGCCGGCTAATACGGTCAGTATAAAGAAAAGCGCCCGAATTAATTGTTCGGGCGCTTTTTTATGAAATTTTGAAATTCAGCCTGCAGTCAGCTTAGTGAAACTCCGCCTATCGCCAGCGCCGAGGTGCCATCAGGATAGAGGGCATCATAGCAGCGTGTGCATTGTTCGCAAAACAAGTGCGAGCGTTTGACATGCCGGAAGCGCAAAATCAGTTGCAATGCATTTCCCGGGCAATGAGGGCAGGTTTCTCGCATCTGTCCTGCGGGGGTCACATCTTCCGATAGATAGCCTTCTTCGCGGACGATGCCGTCTACCAGATCGCGCGGGTCCATTTCTATCAGTGTAAAGAAGGGCGCGCGTTTTTCTCTCCTTTCCGTATAGTATTGATCCTTCGATTGACGTTTCAATAATTCGGCAGCGATCATCTTGGTGCTCCTGGTGACAACGAACCAATCCGGCGTCATGAAGCCGGGCTTTCAATCTAGTAAAAATACGCCCATAAAACAAGGCGTTTTTACTGGAACCGGTCGGTACCGGAACTTGTTTCCTGGCGGAATGTATAAGTGCGTAGGCGCACTCCGGAGCAGTGGATTTGCATGCAGGCGAAGGCAGCATGCACCTTACTTTTAATACGATGAGTGAACATACACAGAGTTTTAATATCCTGATCGAGCCGCACGGATGGCGCTTTACCGCTAATGCCGGGCAAAGCCTGCTGCAGGCTGCGCTGGCTGCCGGTATTGTGCTGCCCAGTTCATGCCGCAACGGCACATGCCGTACCTGCCTCTGCCAGGTACAAGGCGGGCAGCCTGCGAACGTAAAGTACAGCATAGAATGGCCGGGCCTGAGCCGCGAGGAAAAAAGCGAAGGTTATATTCTGCCCTGTGTAGCAAGCGCGCAGTCTGACCTGGTGCTGCATGTACCTGCTGCAGCGAGGCTATGAGAGTCAGATGGAAAAGCCCGGCGGATAAGAAAAATGCCCACTGCAAAAGCAGAGGGCATTTGTTCATTGGATGATTATTCTTTGACTATTCTCTAATTATTCCTTGATGCCAAGCGTTGTCAGCAGGAATGCATAATCCAGCGCATTCTCTTTCAGCGCATCATAGCGGCCGGAAGCGCCGCCGTGGCCCGCGCCCATATTGGTCACCAGCAGCAAGGGATTCTTGTCCGTCTTCAGGCTACGCAGTTTCGCTACATATTTGGCAGGTTCCCAGTACATGACCTGGCTGTCGTTCAGCGAAGTCTTGACCAGGATGGTCGGGTAGGCTTTTGCCGCCAAGTTGTCGTACGGCGAGTAGGACTTCATGTAGTCGTAGTACGGCTGTTCATTCGGATTGCCCCATTCTTCATATTCTCCCACTGTTAGCGGCAGGCTGGCGTCCAGCATGGTGTTGACGACGTCGACAAAAGGCACGTGGGAAATCACCAGCTTAAACAGATCCGGGCGCATATTGGTCACCGCACCCATCAGCAGGCCGCCAGCGCTACCGCCCTCTATGGCCAGCCTGTCGCTGGACGTGAATTTTTCACTGATCAAGAACTCGGCTGCGGAAATGAAATCGGTGAAGGTGTTTTTCTTTTTCAGCATCTTGCCGTCGTCATACCAAGCCTTGCCCAGGTCGCCGCCGCCGCGTATGTGCGCCACGGCGAAGACAACGCCACGGTCCAGCAGCGACAGGCGGTTGCTGGAGAAGCTGATCGGGTAGGAATAGCCGTAGGAACCATAGGCATTCAGGCTCAGCGGCGCGCTGCCGTCCAGCTTGACGCCTTTTTTATACACAATTGAAACAGGGATCATCTTGCCGTCTGCGGCCTTGGCAAAACGGCGTTCC
>JAYSKH010000021.1:0-2337 GCA_043726505.1 Undibacterium sp.
GCAGTAGATGATTAGCGAAGCGTAATCGTGCGAATATTGCGATATAAAAATAAGAGTATGAAGTCAAATAGCTACTTCCCATCGCTACACGCAAGCTCCCACATAGATACATTTGTCTTAGCTTGATGTGATGTATTTATTTTTTATCGAATTGTCAGCAGCAATTTACATGCGTCCGATTACGCTAGGCTAATCGGACCTACATTTACTCTGCGCCCGCATTAGACCACCCCGTAATACCCCAAAAACATCCCCGCCGTCAGTTCTATCAAGACCTTTTGCTGCGGCTCTTCCAGCATGGGCTGTCCCATGGCTACCTGCGGCCAGAAGGCCAGTGACTTGAGCTGGCCTTGCAGCATGTCGCCCATGAAATAAGGGTCGCCAGCCTTTAGCTTGCCATCGGCCTGCGCTGCCCTGATCCAGGCGACTATGCCTTCTTCACGCTTGCTCATGCGTTCGACCATGTCGCGGGCGCGGTCCGGGGTGTGGATGGTGGCGGCGACGGCGACGCGGACGAGATCGATGAAGTTTGTGTCGGACATCAGGCGCATCTTGTTGCCAAGGAAAGTTTCCAGCTGTTCGCGCAGGTCTTTATCGGCCTGGTAACGAAAATCATCCTGAGAAACCGCGCTTTGCCACAATTTTAACAATATTGCGGCGAACAAATCGTCTTTACTAGGGAAGTGGTTGTACACCGTGCGTTTGGATACCGCGGCCGTGGCAGCAATCTTGTCCATGCTGGTCGATTCGAACCCGCTGACGCGGAATTCCGCAATCGCGGCGTCGACAATGGCCTGGCGTTTGCGGTCGGTGAGTTTGAGAGGCGCGTTCATGGCTTTATTTTACACCCACTGGTTTACTTTTCAAAAAATAAGAACTACACTGTGTAGTGTACATTATCGTTCTGGAGCAGCCCAACATGGTTAATCAATCCGTTATCGCCGACACCGCTATCAATGGCCTGGACGGCCTGTCCGTGCCCAGCGCACCGCGCAGCCGCGATGGCAAGTTCCGCAATCCGGTCAAGATGCACCAGATGGGCCTGTTCAAAACCTTGGGCATCATGCTGCGTTTTGCTTTCGACAAACCAAAAGACACGGTGCCACGGCAAGCCATTCCCGTTCACGCGATCACGCAGCAGCAGTTATTGGATGCTCCGGATCGCAGCTTGTTCCGCCTCGGGCACTCGACGGTGCTGCTGAAGTTGAACGGCAACTTCTGGCTGACCGACCCGGTGTTTTCCGAGCGCGCGTCGCCGGTGCAGTGGGCTGGCCCGCAGCGCTTTCACCAGCCGCCGATCACGATTGAAGAACTGCCGCCGATCAAGGGCGTGATCCTGTCGCACGACCATTACGATCACCTGGATCGTGCAGCCGTGCTGGCGCTGGCCGGCAAAACCGAACATTTCATCACCACGCTGGGCGTCGGCGACCGTTTGGTGGCCTGGGGCATACCGGCTGCCAAGGTACAGCAGCTGAGCTGGTGGCAAGGCACGAATGTTGCCGGCCTGAAGCTGGTCGCAACTCCGGCCCAGCATTTTTCCGGCCGTGGACTGGGTGACCGCAACAAAACACTGTGGGCGTCGTTTGTGATCGAGGATCGCGATGTCCGGATATTTTTCAGCGGGGATAGCGGCTATTTCGACGGTTTCAAGGAAATCGGCCGTCAATATGGTCCGTTCGACCTGACCATGGTGGAAACTGGCGCCTACGATTCGCAATGGCCTGATGTCCACATGCAGCCGGAAGAGTCGCTGCAGGCGCATATCGACCTGCAGGGCAAAGTAATGCTGCCGATTCATAACGGCACCTTTGATCTGTCGCTGCACGCCTGGCACGATCCGTTTGACCGCATCGCGCAGCTGGCTGGCGAACGCCGCCTGCCGTTGGCCACACCGGAAATTGGCCAACGGCTCGATATCGAGCAACCGGCAGTGGATGGCAAATGGTGGGAACCAGTGAAACAGGCGGAAGCAGAACAAAAAGCCGCCAAGTCCGTATCCCGGACGGCGGCTTCGGCAAAAGCCTAGGCGACGACGTTAATCAGCTTGCCGATAGTTTCGCCCTGGGTATTGATCTGGGGCTTGAGCAGTGCCGGCGTTGCTGCCGCTTGCTCGGCAGGCGATGGCTGTTCGATGGCGCTGTTCAGATTGACCGGCCTGGCAGCTTGCAGCGCTGGCTGTGCCGCTTGATTACTTTCGCGCTGGGTGTCACTCAGCGATTGCTTATCATTCGTCAGCTGGTTGCGGCTTTGCTCAAGGCGGCTGGCATCCTGGTTCACGCGCGTCTGATCCTGCTGCACCAGCCTTTCGGCCTGTGCTACAGAGGCTTGCAATGC
>JAYSKH010000022.1:0-8891 GCA_043726505.1 Undibacterium sp.
CACGCTGGCGCGCCCCTCGTCGGCATTGCGCCGCCACCAGCGGTTAATGTCATTAAAAATGTCCTGCTGCGGCTGCCAGCGGTAGATCGGCAGGCCGAACGTGGATTCGGTGATGAAGGTATCGCAGCGCACCGGCTCGAACTGCGCGCAGGTGCCGTCCGCTTCCACCTTGTAATCTCCGGATGCAACCCAGACCTCGCCGTGGTACTCCATGCGCACCTGGGCCGAGCCCAGCACATGCCCCGCCGGATGCAGCGACACCGCCACATCATTGTGGATGACGCGCTCTCCATAGGGAATGCCGTCGATATGGATGTCGCCGAGACGGGTCTTTAAAATGTCCACGCCATCGGCGGCGGCAAGATAGTGCTCGTGGCCAATGCGGGCATGGTCAGAGTGCGCATGCGTAATGACAGCGCGCGGCACCGGCCTCCAGGGATCAATGTAAAAATCCCCGGGCACGCAATACAAACCTTCCTTGCGGACTACCACCATTTCTGTCATGGAAAATTATCCGGGTTGTTGAAACGAATTGTTGAAACGTATTACAGCAGCGGTACGGCTTGACTCTCTGTCACTTACCGCACCCACAGTGCGAGCCATGGCGGGAGGGTGTCGGTACGGTGACGGCAGAGGCCACTTAGAGCCGTCTTCTAAAATCAACCGATAAGTGAGCTAGCACACGGAAAAACGAAGCTGAAATGGTAGGCTGGGTTCCTGAGCGCAAGCTTAATAGCATAGGTAACAATTCATGAAGTCCGATTTGCGCTTTCTCGTCGTCAACACGTCCGCACTTGCTCAATTCAATATGGCGGGCTTGCTGACCAGCATAGGCTATCCGCTGGTAGACAGCGTGACGGGGGCAAAAAAAGCCATACGCGCCGTCAGGGCTGCCACACTATCCAGAAAGCCGATCAAACTGCTGATTGCCGAGTGTGCCGGCACATTTCCCGATTGCACGGAGCTGATCCGGTCATTGACCAGTCTGCCGGAAATGAAGGATGTCCCTATCTTGCTGGTGTCTGAAGAAGCAACGCCGGAAGATACGCTGTCTGTCAGGGAAGGATTTGAGAACACCTATATTGTCAAACCTGCCAGCGCCGCCAATTTTATCCGTCTGCTGGACCAGGCTCAGCTATAAGTATTGTCCTCTAAAAATAGGTACCGGATACATCCGCCGGCAGTGGAGTGGCCTTGGTTAGCTGGCGCACATACAGCGTGTTTCGCTGCGCATATCTTAGCCCGTAGAACTGGCTTTCTTGCCATCTTCTTTCCTGAATTTCCCGATACCGTCCAGAAGATTGCCATTGTCAAAGGCAGCGGAACTGCGGGCTGCCTGCGAGGCGTGCCATGGTTTTCAGCAGCGTTCCATAACGAATCGGAAGCACACATACCTATTGACTAGCAATTATCAGCTATTAACGAAGTGGAGAAAACTATGCCTACAGCAAAAACAGCGGCGGGCGCCGCAAAGGGAAAAAATGCAAGCACATCCCAGGAGCCTTCGATGTCGGTCGGCAATGGCGGTGAGCTGCACCAGCAGGCCGCCGCCGGCCAGCCCAGCCTGACGACAAACCAGGGCGTGCCCATTGCGGACAACCAGAATTCGCTGAGGGCGAACCCCCGCGGCCCCACGCTGCTGGAAGATTTTATCCTGCGCGAAAAAATCACGCACTTTGACCATGAGCGCATTCCCGAGCGTATCGTGCATGCGCGTGGCACTGCGGCCCATGGTTTTTTTGAACTGGAAAAGTCGCTGGAGAAATACACCACGGCAAAAATCCTGACCGAAGTAGGCGAGCAGACGCCGCTGTTCACGCGCTTCTCCACCGTGGCCGGCGGTGCAGGTTCGGTTGATACGCCGCGCGACGTACGCGGCTTTGCAGTGAAGCTGTATACGAAGGAAGGCAACTGGGATTTGGTCGGCAATAATATTCCAGTCTTTTTCATCCAGGATGCGATGAAATTTCCCGATCTGGTGCATGCCGTCAAAATGGAACCGGACCGCGGCTTCCCGCAATCGGCCACCGCGCATGACACTTTCTGGGATTTCATTTCCCTGACGCCCGAGTCCATGCACATGGTCATGTGGATCATGTCCGACCGCACGATCCCGCGTTCGCTGCGCATGGTGGAAGGTTTCGGCATCCACAGCTTCCGGCTGATCAATGCAGATGGCGATTCCACCTTTGTTAAATTCCACTGGCGACCCAAGCTGGGCCTGCAATCAACAATCTGGGATGAAGCCGTCAAGATTGCCGGCGCAGATCCTGATTATCATCGGCGCGACCTGTTTGATGCGATCAGTGAAGGCGCGTTTCCAGAATGGGAACTGTCGGTGCAATTATTCACCGAAGAACAGGCCGACAGTTTTCCTTTCGACCATCTTGATCCTACCAAGCTGATTCCCGAAGAGCTGGTGCCGCTGCAAGTGATAGGCCGCATGGTGCTGAACCGCTGGCCGGATAATTTTTTTGCCGAGACCGAGCAGGTGGCATTCTGCCCTTCGCATATCCCGCCCGGCATCGACTTCTCCAACGATCCGCTGCTGCAGGGCCGGCTGTTTTCGTATCTGGATACGCAACTGTCCCGCCTGGGGTCGCCCAACTTCCACCAGATCCCGGTCAACGCGCCCAAGTGCCCGTTCGCTAACCACCAGCGTGACGGCCACATGCAGATGCAGCAGCCCAAGGGCCGCGTCGCGTATGAACCCAACTCGCTGGCCAATGATTCTCCGCGTGAAAATTCCGCCACCGGCTTTACCAGCTTTGGCGCCGATGAAAGTGGGGCCAAGGGCAGGGTCAGGGCAGAGAGTTTTGCAGATCACTACAGCCAGGCACGCCAGTTCTACCGCAGCCAGACTGCGCATGAGCAGGCGCATCTGGCATCGGCGCTGGTGTTTGAATTATCCAAGGTAGACCACCTGCACATCCGCGAAGCGATGGTCGGCCACCTGCGCAATATTGATGAAGACCTGGCACAACGCGTTGCCGACGGTATCAATCTGGATCAATTGCCGCCAGCACCTGTACCAGCCGCGCCTGTGCAGGATCTGGCCGTATCGCCGGCCTTGCAGATTATCGGCAAGATGAAAGACACGCTGGAAGGCCGCATGGTCGGCATACTGGTTGCGGACGGATCGGACAAGAAGAGCGTAGACGCCATCAGGAAAAGCGTGCTGGCAGAGAAGGCGAGCATCAAGATCATTGCGCCCAAGGTCGGCAATATCAAACTGGCCGACGGCTCATTGCTGAAGGCTGACGGCCAGCTGGCAGGCACTCCGTCGGTGATGTTTGATGCGGTTGTTGTCATCCTGTCCGCTGATGCTGCAGCCACTCTGGGCAAAGAAGCCGCCGCCATTGATTTTGTCCGCGATGCCTACGGCCATCTGAAAGCCATCGGTATTGACGAGGGCGGTCAGGCTTTGCTGCAGGCAGCGGGAGTTGATCCGGATGCGGGTGTCATTGAAATTACCGCACCGGCCAAGTTCATCGCAGCAGCGAAAACCCGGCAGTGGGACAGGGAAGCGACGTTGCGCACGCTGGCGTAGAAACGTTGTTGGTTTAAGTTGGAACGTTTGTCGAAGATGTTGGGCTGAATCTTTATGAGCCCAACATCTTCGCCAATCAACGCCGCATTGTTGTTCCGTCGCCCGTGGTGATTTCAGTGAAGCAGGGTGCGTTAGCGAGGCTTAACGCGCCGAATTTTTTGCCGAACAAAAGCTTTTGAATTTTCCACAACGCTCGCATACGTCAATTGGGCGGCATCTTTGCATGCGAAAAAACCGTGCGTTAAGCTTCGCTAACACACCCTACGTCGACGCAGTTATCCCGCATTCATCCCTGACGTGCAAGATATCGGCTATGGTGGAATTTACCCCTCAATTTTTTCAAAGTGTGACGAGCATCGCTACCACCGCCAGCCCCATCACCCCGGTTGCCATCCAGCCCAGCACCTTCAGCCGTGTGCTGATGACAAACTGCCCCATGATCTCAGGCTTGACGGCCATCAGCATCATCACGACCATCACCGGCACCGAAATGACGCCGTTGATCACCGCACTCCAGTACAGCGCCTTGATGGGGTCTATGCTGCTCTGGCTCAGTGCCACGCCTATCAGTGTGGATACTGCAATCACCGCATAAAAACCCTTGGCCTTACCTGGTTCATATTCCAGGCTGTTATTCCATTTGAGGCTGCCGGCAATGGCATAGGCGGAAGACCCTGCGAGCACGGGGATGGCTAGCAGGCCGGTGCCGATGATGCCGGCGCTGAACAGCAAAAAGGCGAATTCGCCGGCAATCGGCTTCAGTGCCTGCGCTGCCTGCGCTGAAGACTGGATATCGGTAATGCCGTGCATGTGCAGTGTGACGGCGGTGGTCAGCATGATGAAGAAGGCCACCATATTCGAGAAGCCCATGCCGATATACGTATCGACCTTGATGCGGTGCAGACTTTTGGCTGCCTGCTCGGGCGCCTGCAGCAGATCGTGCTGCTCCGGCTTGGCCCGCAGGTCTTCCACTTCCTGCGATGCCTGCCAGAAGAACAGATAAGGGCTGATCGTGGTGCCGAACAGCGCTACGACAGTAGTGATGTAATCGGTTTTCAGCGAGATATGTGGCAGCAGCGTATGCACAGCAACTTGCTGCCACGGGATGCGCACGACGAATACTGTTGCCACATAGGCCAGCAGCGCCAGCGTCAGCCATTTGAGCACGCGTACATAGCGGTGATAGGGAATCAACACCTGTAACAGCACAGACAACAGGCCGAAACCGATCGCATACCACTGTGCGGAACCGCCGGACAGCAAGGTCATCGCTTGGCCCATCGCGGCGACGTCGGCGCCGATGTTGATCGTGTTGGCGATTAACAACAGGCTAATGATGGAGTACAGCAGCCAGCGCGGGTAGTGGCGGGCGATGTTGGTTGCCAGCCCATGGCCGCTAACGCGGCCTATGCGGGCGCTGACTACTTGTATTCCTACCATCAGCGGATAAGTCAGCAGCACCGTCCACAGCATGTTGAAGCCAAACTGCGCACCCGCCTGCGAATAGGTAGCAATGCCGCTGGGGTCGTCATCGGCGGCGCCGGTGATCAGGCCCGGCCCCAGTTTGGCCAGGAAGGGCTCGTCACCTTCGAGGCCTGCGGTATTGTCCGGTTTACTGCTATTGCCATTGGCGGTCTGCTCCATGCTTGTTCCCGTCATTATTGTTGTATTGGTGCGGTTGATATGCGGTTGATACTAAGTTTGCTCCGGCTAACATGGTGAATTTCTGTTGGGGCAGCGTCTGTTCGGCAGCTAACGGTGATGCATTGCAACAACGCCGGTTTTGCAGGCACGTCCACGTGTACGAGGGGAAACACGGGGACAGCGAAAAATTGTTATTGCAGCGCAGCGCCGATTGCATGCCCGATCGCCCAACTAGAAATTGACAATACCATTTAGGGTGTTCTATTGTGTGTCTAAGAAAAAAAATCCTGCAAAGCGACGGGATGACAACAGTAATAGAAAAGCATTAGCGCTTTACTAGGAGACATCGATGAAATTGCCTGTTGCACTTGTAGCACTGTTATCCGTTTGTTCGTTGTCCGCACCCGTGTTTGCGCAAACCGCCTGCACCTATGTGAACCAGAAATATGCCTGTGACGACGCAGGCGCCTACCAGGGTAAAATCCAGAAGCCTGGCAGCCCGCTGCTGACGGCTGATAAATTCAGCAATCCATTTGCCACTGAGGGCAGGGACAGCGCCTTTATCGCCGCCGACAACCGCAAGCAAAAAAATACCGAATCCGCCGTCATCACCGATGTCAAGGGCATGCAATGGACCGGCCATCAGATCGGCAGCCAGACCGTCTACATGAGCAGCAAAGGCGCCAAGGTGACCTGCCAGACCATAGGTTCGCAACGCGCCTGCATCTGATGTCGTCTGCATTGATTCCTCTGCACTGATTCTTCTGCATTGGCGTTTCAAAGCAGCGCACACAGTCAATAAAAGCGGTCCGCTATGGCGGGCCGTTGTCATTTCTGCCGAGTCTACATCGGCCGGCGCCGTGCCGGTTTGATCCTGATCAACTATCTTGCAGCCACCGACATATCCTGCCAAATCGCATTCTGTCCCGCATTAACTGCATTTCATCGCATTCCTGCTGAATGCCATCACGCTTTCTGTAAGATGCGACTCATCAGACGGGGCTTATGCGGATGCCGCTCAGCCCTCCGTGACAAGTTGCCCCCGCTAAAACCAAAAGAAAGGAAGCGCCATGCAAACCTCCTTGCGCCTGAAATCCGGCCTGCTCGCCACCGTAATGCTGCTCGGCGCAGCAACGCTGAATGCCATTCCCGCCTATGCAGAAGAGTGGAGCATAGGCAGTAATAGTATCGCCGGGTCAGGCAAGGTAGAAAAGCAGGTGCGCGCTGTCAGTGGTTTCAACGGTATTTCCATTGGTGTGCCGGCCAATGTAGAACTGGTACAGGACAATACCGAGAGCGTCACGATAGAGACGGACGACAATCTGCTGCCGCTGATAGAAACCGTCGTTGAGCGTGGCCAGTTGAAGATACGCACGGTCCGGCGCAATGCCAACCTGGAAACCCGCACGATGAATATCGTCGTCAGGCTCAAAAACGTGGACAGCATCAATCTGGGTGGCTCAGGCAGCATTTCATCCGGCAAGCTGCATGCATCGAAATTGTCGGTCAATCTGGGCGGCTCCGGCAATGTCGATATCAAGTCGCTTGATGCAGTGGACTTGTCCATTGCGCTGGGCGGCAGCGGCGCGATGAAAGCGGCAGGCACAACGGATTCGATGTCGGTCGCGATAGGCGGCTCCGGCAAGATAGACGCCGGCAGCCTGAAGGCGAAGAGGGTGGAAATCAGCATAGGCGGTTCCGGCCGCCTGACAGTTGCCGCGAAGGACAGGCTATCGCTGACGGTTGCAGGTTCCGGTGATGTTGCCTACTACGGCGATCCGCAGATCAGCAAAACCGTGCTGGGTTCGGGCAGCCTGAAACGCCTCGGTGCGTTTCCTATGTAAGCGCTAAGGTAAAGATCAACGGGAATTTCGGCAGTGTCCGGCAATATGGCTGGCGCAAGACCGGAATTCCGACAACAGTGTTATTGGGGGAGTAAGTTCGGCGGGCATTCGTGCCCGCCTTTTTTTTGCTGGATGCAATGTTATTCATGCTCACGCCAGTAACGGTGTTTCTGTTTCCAGCTGCCTGTCGTCTATCGGCAGGTGCAGCAGGCAGGCCAGCAAACCCAGTGCAATCGACAGCAGCCATACTGCGTGATAGGAATGCGTGGTATCAAACACGTAAGCGCCCAGCCACACGCCGAGGAAAGCGCCCAGCTGGTGGCCGAAGAACACAAAACCGAACAGCGTCGCCAGGTATTTGACACCGAACACCTGCGATACGATGCCGTTGGTCAGCGGCACGGTGCCCAGCCACGTCAGTCCCATAACTGCTGCAAACACATACAGCGTTGGTTGAGATACCGGTAGCCACACGAAAGCTGCAATCGCCGCAGAGCGCATCAGGTACAGGCCGGACAGCAGGTATTTGCGGCTATACCTTCCACCGAGGATGCCGCAGTAATAGGTGCCCAGCACATTGGCCAGCGAGATGATGGCCAGTGCGACCACTGCATCCCTCGGCTGCATGCCCTTGTCCAGCAGGTAGGCAGGCAGGTGGGTAGCGATAAAAGCCAGCTGGAAGCCGCAGGCCAGAAAACCGGTATTCAGCAGCCAGAATCCGCGGTGCGAGAAGGCAGCGCGTATCGCGGCCGACATCGACTGGCTGCCTGCGTTTTCCTGGCTTTTCACATGGTCCTGCATCGCAAACGAAGCTGGCGCAGCGGCCACAAACAAGGCGGCAATGACGATGAAGGCTGTTACCCATCCCAGCCCCCCAATGAGACCATGCGCGACCGGCACCATCGCAAACTGGCATAGCCCACCGATTGCCCCCGCCATGCCTAGCGCCCAGCTACGCTGCGCCGGCGAGGCGATGCGGCTGATGGCGCCGTAGATCGCGGCAAAGGCAGTGCCCGATAGCCCCAGGCCGATCAGCACGCCGGCCCCTGTGTGCAGCCCTAGGGCCGAAGTGGCCGTCGCCTCCAGGTACAGGCCTGCTGCATACAGCAGGCTGCCGGCCAGCATCACCTTGACGGAGCCGTAACGATCCGCGATCATTCCCGCCAGCGGCTGGGACAGGCCCCACACAATGTTTTGCAGCGCAATCGCCACGCCAAAGGTTTCCCTGGTCCAGCCGCGCTCAGTGATCATTGGCAGCATGAACAAACCCTGCACATTGCGCGCACCCATTGATACGCCCAGCAGGATGCCGCCGCACACGACGACCAGCAGCGGTGTTTGCCAGCTGCGCGGATTTGGCGCAGTACTTGTTTCAGCGCTCGTTTCAGCCCTCGTTTCAGCCCTCGTCGCGGCGCTCATCGCGATGCTCCGCAGCTTGCAGGATAGGAGAGCAGCAAGTCATGTAGCGTCATATCATTTTCCACGGGTAGGTGTTTGTGTTTGTGTTTGTGTGTGCGTTTGCTTAGGTGCTTGCATAGGTGTTTGCATCAGCAGGCCGAAAGGCCCCTCAATACTGAAGCGGGGGCGCGATGCATGGTCAGGCAGGCGGTACCATTGATCAACAAAATGAACGGTCATGCGGTCGGTGTGCTTGTCCGGGTTTGCGGTATGCGTAGTACAAAGCTCCACCTGCAGCGTGGATGCAGAAAAAGCCTGGATCACCACGTCCTGCCGCGCACTGATGTGCAGCTCTTGTCCCGGCCCCAGCACGGTATCTTCGGCGTTACCCAATTGAGTCACCCATAGCGAGCCGCGGCTGCAAGACAGGCGCACGCCGGCCTCATGGCAAATGG
>JAYSKH010000023.1:0-7312 GCA_043726505.1 Undibacterium sp.
CGCACGCGGGAGAGGGGGCTTTAGAAGGCGCTCTTACATCATGGCTTGGATTTTCAGCGCAGACTTACAGCTTAGACTTACAGCTTAGACTCCGGCGAGCGGCCTATCGTGTCTTCCATATTGGCCAGATACCAGCTCATCATTGCCATCAGTGCGACCTGGCGGCGCAGGTGGTCGGGCACGACCTTATCGAGCGTATCGGCGGCGCTGTGGTGGTAGTGGAAATAATCACGGTTGTTCAGCAGCGGCTCAAATACCGGAACGCCGCCCTGTTCCAGCGGCGTCAGGTCGCCGGTATGCAGTGCGTCTGAACGCTGCAGAACCGGCGCGCCCAAAGGTAGCAACGCTTTTTGCAGCGGCGCAAACAGCGCTGCATATTCAGGACGTATGCCGGCGATGATGCCTTCCGGCCGGCCTGCGCCGGCGTCGCTTTCCACTGCAGCAAAATGGGACGTGAGTTTGCCCTTGTTGGCATCGAAATAGGCCTTGCCGCCGGAGCCGCCGTTTTCTTCGCTCATCCACGCGACCACGCGTATCGTGCGGCGCGGCTGCAGGCCCAGGCGTTTCAGTGTTTCCAATGCTCCCATCGCAGCACTAACGCCGGCTCCGTCGTCAATCGCGCCTTGCGCCAGATCCCAGGAATCAAGGTGGCCAGAAATCAGCACGACGCCGGCATCCGGATCGCTGCCGGGCAGATCGGCAATGACATTGTGGCTATCTGCATCGGGCAGTGTTTGCGGCGTCAGCGTCAGGTGCATCGTCAGCGGCCCTTTGGCAGCCAGGCGCGCCATCAGCATTGCGTCTTCGGTGCTGATCGCTGCCGCCGGCAGGCTGGTGCCCTTGTCGAAATTGGTGATGCCGGTGTGCGGCAGGCGGTAATCTGCGCCAGTGATGGAACGCATTAGCGCGGCGACTGCACCCAGCTTGGCGGCCGCGTTGGGGCCGGTGGAGCGGTATCTTGTTGCCAGACCATAGGCTTCACCGGCGCGGCCTCCGTTTGCCAGATCCTGATCATAGGCGACGTTGAACAACACGATGCGTCCCTTGACCTCGGCGGCGCGCGCCTGCAGTTCATCAAAACTGCTGACGACTAGCACGGGTGCAGTAATGCCTGCCGCTGGCGTGGCTGAGGAACTTCCTAGTGTGGTCAGCACTACCTTTTGCGTGATGCCGGCGGGACGCCCGGTGTACCCCACCAGCTCCGCCGCTTCCACGCCGCGCACCCAATGAGGTACCTTGACAGGCTGCAGCGTTACCTGCGCGCCGATTTTTTTCATCGCGTCGGCCACCTGCGTCACTGCCGCCGCCGCGCCGGGCGAGCCGGACAGGCGTGGGCCGACAAGGTCGGTCAGGTCTTCCAGCCGCTGGTAAGCCCAGTTGCTGCCCATCGCCGCTTCACGGATGGTGTTGAGCGTGGCTGCATCGATGCCGGGTTTGGCTGGCGTGGCTACAGTGGCTGCCGTGGCTGTCGTGGCGAAGGTTGCGGTGCTGGCGAGCACGCAGGCAAGGGTGGCACAGAGTAATTTTTTATTGTAGAGCGACTGGACTGCGAAAATAGTTTTCATGTATGCGGAGTGGGGGTTCTATTGTTTGATGGCAATAATAACCCAGGAAAACTGAATTTGCTTATTTGAAAACCAAATAGGGCAAGGCAAGCAAAGGCAGTGAAGTGTGTGGCAAGCTTAGCCGCTGAAGCCCAGCCAGTAGATGACTGCTTCATTAAAGGCATGCGCCTGTTCCTGCATGACCCAGTGGCCGGATTCCATGCCCAGCACTTCCGAATCCGCATGACTTGCCAGTTCCAGCAGCCATGCTTCCGAATGGAACATGAAAGCCTTGCGCCGTGCATAGATGTACAGCATAGGGCAGGCTGGCTTGAACTGCGGCGCATCTCTGTAGCCGCCGAGGGCGCCGGTCCACAGCAGGTAATAGGGATAATTCATGTTTGAATCGATGCTATCCGGCTTGCCCGGCGCCCCGGCAATGCGGGCCATGCGGCGCGTCATCGCGCGGCCGATGGCGCCGCCTATGCGCCAGGCAATTGCCAGCCAGGCCTGGTAGCTGAAAATCATCAGCCTTTCCTTGACGGAAGGCCGGTAATCGGCGGAATCATAATCGCCGATATCCACGCCGATGATCTTGGACACCAAACCCGGATGCCGCATGTAGAACTGGTAACCGAATACGCAGCCCCAGTCATGCAGCATCAGTATCACTTGCCGGCCCGGGCTGACCTTGTCGATGATGTGCTGGAAAATGCGCATGGTTTCTTCCAGCGAATACGCGCGCCGCGGCTTGGCCACATCAAAACCCGGCAAGGTAAAGCGCAGGCAGCAGTGGCGGTCTTTCAGCGCGGCGACTTGCGCATCCCACACGCGGTAGGTATCCGGCCAGCCGTGCACCATGATGATGGTGTCGCGGCCATGGCCTTCGATGTAGACGTCGATGCCGTCTACCAGCAGGTGTCTGGCCGCCGGCGGATGCGCATGTGTCACTGTTGTTGTCCCAGGCATATTGTTGTGTGCTTCCTTGAGTTTTTTTGCGGGTTTTTCTCTACACCAGTGTAATCATTTAGAACCGCGCTGCAAAGCAGCTTGGTTCGCTACCGCACGGTGACTGGCGGCCTCGTGGCGAACAATACCGGCTTGATCCACCGCTTTGGTCCAACGCTTTGATCTAACGCTTTAGCACCGCAACATACAGAAAGGCTGCATATGAGAATCCTGATGGTACTGACCTCGCACGACCAGTTGGGCGAGACCGGCAAAAAAACCGGTTTCTGGCTGGAAGAGTTTGCCGCGCCGTATTATGCATTCAAGGATGCCGGCGCAAAAATTACGCTGGCGTCGCCCAAGGGCGGCCAGCCGCCGCTGGACCCGAAAAGCGACGAGCCGGATGCGCAGACTCCCGCCACCGTGCGCTTCAAGGGTGATGCCGCCGCGCAAAAGGATCTGTCGGAAACGATCAGGCTGTCCGAAGCATTGTCTTCGGCGTCTGCTTATGATGCGGTGTTTTACCCCGGCGGCCATGGCCCTCTGTGGGATCTGGCCGAAGACCGTGATTCCATCAAGCTGATAGAGACCATGTGGGCGGCAGGCAAGCCGGTGGCAGCGGTCTGCCATGCGCCCGGCGTGTTGCGCCACGTGCTGACTGCGGATGGAGAGCCGTTCGTTAAAGGCAAGAACGTGACAGGGTTTGCCAATACCGAAGAGGAAGCGGTGCAGCTGACCAAGGTGGTGCCTTTCCTGGTGGAAGATGAGTTGGTGAAGCAGGGCGGCCATTACAGCAAGGGGCCGGACTGGGCCGCGCACATCGTGACAGACGGCCTGTTGATCACCGGACAGAATCCCGCATCTTCAGCGCCGGCGGCGCTGGAATTGCTGATAAAATTTTCCTGATGGCCTTTGCGTAGCAAGCATGGGTGTCAATGCGCTCTGAGCTTTTCTAGCAGCGCGTTGACTTCCAGTGCAGAGGCGAGGGCGGCGGGGCTGGAGTCGGGCGCCAGGTCGGCGTCGTCGTCGGCAAATTCTTCCGCCAGATTGCGCCAGCCTTTGCTGGCCGCAAATTCGTTGAACTGTTCGGGTGCCTGCAGCACGATGAGTCTGTCATCCTGCAAGCCGGCATCTGCCAGGCCGAAATCCGGGCCGCGGTAGCCCAGTCCGCGCAAGCGGGCCAGTATGTCTGCTATCAATACCTCATCTTCATGCAGCGGATCGTCTTCGAAGCCGGAGGCGAAATCCACGTACACGTCAATCATGCCATAGCCCTCATCAAAGATACGTATTCCCTTGATGTCGCGCAGGTGTCCCGAAGAATCCCTGGCGCTGAACGGACCGCTGAGCTCAATGTCGGTTTGATTGTTCATGAGAAATAATATACCCGTAATATGGATACGCTGCACGCTATGTTTTAAAAAAATGTTGCAGCTGCGTTGATATTTTTTTCAAGGCCGCTATCGGTGTGTTAGCGCGCATAGATATTGGCCCGGCTATGGTCCAATCAGAAGGATATTGTTAAAACGGATGCCATGATTTCTGATCCCCTATGGTTTTTACTGGTGGGCGGCCTGCTGCTGTTTATGGGGCTGACGTCCTCCAAGCTGAAACGCCTGCCGGTAACGTCCGCCATCATTTACCTGTCGGCAGGTTTGCTGGTTGGCCCGACGGTGCTGAACCTGTTTCACTTCAACCCGCTGAAGGAATCCGCGCTGCTGGAAGTGCTGACCGAGATCGCCGTGCTGATCTCGCTGTTTTCCGCCGGCGTCAAGATGCCGGCGCCGGTCAATGTCAAGCGCTGGCGCACGCCGGTGCTGCTGGCAACGGTGTCGATGGTCGTCAGCATCGCGCTGGTAGCAGTGTTTGTCTATTACGTGTTCCACATGCCCGTGGGCGCCTGCGTGCTGCTGGGCGCCATCCTCGCGCCTACCGATCCGGTTCTGGCGACCGATGTGCAGATACGGCATCCGGGCGACCATGACCAGTTGCGTTTTACGCTGACCTGTGAAGCCGGCATCAATGATGGCAGCGCCTTTCCTTTTGTCATGCTGGGCATGGGGCTGCTGGGTTTGCATGAGGTAGGCGATACCGGCATGCAATGGGTATGGCAGGACGTGGTATGGGCAACGCTGTCGGGCATCGTGCTAGGTGTAGTCAGCGGTAACCTGCTGGCAAGGCTGATATGGAAGATACGCGGCGGCCAGCAGAGCAGGGATCTGATGGATGATTTTCTCGGCCTGGGGCTGATAGGCGTGGTCTACGGCATCAGCGTGCTGATCAATGCCGGCGGTTTTCTCGCGGTATTTTTCGCAGCGGTAGCGCTGCATCAAACCGAGCTGAAACTGGCCAGCGCGATCCGCCACAAGCAGGACAGGCCCAGGCCCATGGCTGCCACCGGAATTGCTTTGCCGGAAACCGGCGTTATTGCTGCTACTGCGGCAGCAACGGCGGCCACCACAATGGCATTGACGAACGAAACAACAGCGGATGACACCGGCAAGAGCACAGACCCGGCAGATACTGTCAGCGAGAGCTCGCTGGTGTTCAAGGAGCATCTGGAAAGGCTGTCGGAAGTGATCCTGATCCTGCTGGTGGGCGGCATGCTGTTTTTAAACTCGTGGAGCTGGCATGCGGTGGGGCTGGCGTTTTTTCTGTTTCTGGTGGCGCGCCCGGTAGGTGTACTGATAGGTATGCTGGGTAGCGGCTCATCCTGGCGTATGCGCGGGCTGACTGGCTGGTTCGGCGTGCGCGGGATTGGCTCGCTGTATTACCTGATGTATGCAATACAGCATGGCCTGCCGGAACCGCTGGCGCTGCAATTCATCCAGCTGACGCTGATCGTCATCACGCTATCGATCGTTGTGCATGGCATCAGCGTCAAGCCGCTGATGAATATCGTCTGGCGCCGCAGGCGTGCGCCGGAAAAAGCTGCGGAAAAAGCGGTGGAAAAAACTGCTGAAAGCGCGGCGCAATGAGCTTAGTCCATGAGCTTAGTCGATGAATTTAGTCCATGTCAGCGCCGCTGCCGGCAGATTATTTGAAGTCGGTTGCAGCGACAAAAGCGGCTACCAGCGTTTCCAGGCCTTGCTGGTCTTCTTCGCTGAAGCGGTTCAGGCTAGGGCTGTCGATGTCGAACACGCCAAACAACTCGCCATCCTTGATGACGGGAATGACGATTTCCGCATTGGAGGCCGAATCGCAGGCAATATGGCCGGGGAAGGCGTGCACATCCGGCACCAGGATGGTACGGCGCTCGGCGGCGGAAGTGCCGCATACGCCACGGCCAAAAGCGATGCGCGCGCAGGCGACCTTGCCCTGGAAGGGGCCGACCAGCAGCTCCTGCGCGCCGCCCGCTTTGGCAGGACGCACCAGATAGAAGCCGGCCCAGTTCAAGTCGCCGATGGTGTCATAAATGAAGGCGGAGAACTGCGATGCATTCGCAACCAGGTCGCGCTCGTCTTCCAGCACGCTGGCGATCTGGCGGCTGAGCAGGGAATAGTCGGGTTTGGTGCTGGCGGCGGGAGCTATGAACATGGCGGGTCTTTGTGAAATAATTTGTAAAAAAACAACAATATAGCAGGTTGATGAGCCATTATATCGCTCCTCCCGCTTTTGTGTTTTTGGTATTTCCTCATGGTAAGAAGATGTTACAGCGGTTGACACCCATGTTGATGAATACGATATTGAACACTCAGTTGAGAATGAATCTCAGCAAAAAGAGCGCTATGGCGCCCTCCCAGGTTAGCTGTTTCTGAGCTGTTTCAGATATTTCTCACGTTGCAAGTAGGCCAAGTCTTACAGTCTCCGAATGCAGGACAATTTATGATGCGGAGTAGGAAATTGCTTTTGGGAAAATTTTCACATCGGTTTTTGCTATAGCTTTACGATTCAAAGTGATAATTAATAATTAACATTTACATTGAATCGGCTGGCAGAATGGTCTAAATTTAGAGAATGATGCCGCTCCCTTTGAGGGCAGGCACGCTGGCGGTCAAGACTGCTGCTCGGGAAGGGCCACGGCCTTTGCAGGCCGTTTTAAACATCTTTCATGCATTTTGAATAGAACATGGTAAATAGCGAAGACATTTTAAAGGCACGCATCCTTGTCGTTGATGACCATCGCGACAATGTAGAAGTGCTGTCCATGCTATTGAATGCGATGGGCTATATGGATGTCGAAGGCACCACCGACTCCTCCGCCGTGTGCAAGCTGCACCTGCTGAATGATTACGACCTGATCCTGCTGGACATGCAGATGCCCGGCGTCAGCGGTTTTCAGGTAATGGATGAAATCAAGAGGATGGGCAACGATGATTACCTGCCTGTGCTGGCCATCACCGGCAACAGCGACCTGAAAATACGCGCGCTGG
Source organism: Undibacterium sp. (assembly GCA_043726505.1). GTDB lineage: Bacteria > Pseudomonadota > Gammaproteobacteria > Burkholderiales > Burkholderiaceae_D > Undibacterium. The sequence goes on from JAYSKH010000023.1 coordinate 6,866, forward strand.
AAGCCGGCGCCAGGGATTTTATCGCCAAGCCTTTTGATTCGGTGGAACTGGAAAAGCGCATCCACAATATGCTGGAAGTGCGCCTGCTGTACAAGCAGGTGACTGCGCACAGCAAGGCGCAGGAGGCGCTGGCGCTGCAGGATGTGCTGACCGGCCTGCCCAACCGCCGCCTGCTGAACGACCGCCTCGACACCGCCATCAAGCACGCCAACAGGAATGAGCTGGCGGTGGGCGTGCTGTACCTGGATCTGGATGGTTTCAAGCAGGTCAACGACGGCCACGGCCATGACTGCGGCGACAAGCTGCTGAAGATCGTTGCCGAGCGCCTGCTCGCCACGTCGCGCGAGGAAGACACTATTGCCCGCATAGGCGGCGATGAATTCGTTATCGTGCTGGCGCAGATCAACCAGGCCAGCGACGTGCACCGGCTGGCATCCGACGTCGTCC
>JAYSKH010000024.1:0-8591 GCA_043726505.1 Undibacterium sp.
GTAACTGTGCCTGTGTCGCAGTTCGGCATGGACAAGTTTGAGTCCGGCCATGCGTTTGATGGTTCATCCATCGCCGGCTGGAAAGGTATTGAAGCATCCGACATGCTGTTGATGCCAGATCCGAATACAGCAAATATCGATCCTTTCATGGAAGAAACCACATTGTTCATGCAATGTGACGTGATCGAACCATCCGACGGCAAAGGCTATGACCGCGATCCGCGTTCCATCGCCAAGCGCGCTGAAGCCTATCTGAAATCCTCCGGTATCGGCGATACCGCCTACTTCGGTCCAGAACCAGAATTCTTCATTTTCGACGGCGTACGTTGGAAAATCGACATGTCCGGCTCTTTCGTCAAGATTGATTCCGAAGAAGCATCCTGGACTACCGGCGAAAAACTGGAGGGCGGCAATACCGGCCACCGTCCAACCGTCAAAGGCGGCTATTTCCCAGTTCCTCCAGTCGACAGCTTCCAGGACATGCGTTCTGAAATGTGCCTGATTCTGGAAGCGCTGGGCATCCCTGTCGAAGTGCATCACCATGAAGTAGCCGGCGCCGGCCAGAATGAAATCGGCACCAAGTTCTCTACTCTGGTAGAGCGCGCTGACTGGACTCAGAACCTGAAATATGTGGTCTGGAACGTAGCGCATACTTATGGCAAGACAGCGACCTTTATGCCTAAGCCTATCGTTGGCGACAACGGTTCCGGCATGCACGTGCACCAATCGATCTGGAAAGACGGCAAAAACCTGTTCGCAGGCGACGGCTATGCAGGCTTGTCTGATTTTGCGTTGTACTACATCGGCGGTATCATCAAGCATGCACGCGCGCTGAACGCGATCACCAACCCAGGCACGAACTCCTACAAACGTCTGGTTCCAGGCTACGAAGCACCGGTTAAACTGGCTTACTCGGCACGTAACCGTTCTGCTTCTATCCGTATCCCTTATGTTGCGAACCCTAAGGGCCGTCGTATTGAAACACGTTTCCCAGATCCTCTGGCGAACCCATACCTGTGCTTCGCAGCGCTGATGATGGCAGGTCTGGACGGTGTTCAGAACAAGATCCATCCGGGCGAAGCAGCATCCAAAGATCTGTACCATCTGCCGCCTGAGGAAGATGCACTGATCCCTACCGTTTGCTCCTCGCTGGAACAGGCGCTGGAATATCTGGACAAAGACCGCGAGTTCCTGACACGCGGCGGCGTTTTCACCGACAGCATGATCGATGCGTACATCGAATTGAAAATGCAGGAAGTACAACGCTTCCGCATGACGACTCACCCAGTAGAGTTTGACATGTACTACTCCCTGTAATTAGGGAAAGCTTAAAAAAGCGGGGGCGACCCCGCTTTTTTTTTCGTCTGATTTGTTACATCTGTAACAGCCGGATTGCCCGCATTGTGTTGCACGCCTGCATGTCATACACTAGGTGATATTCGCCATCAACTTATTTTCCTATGAAAAGACTACTTTCCGGCTTGTTCCTTTTTGGCATTTTTGCTGCGCATGCCTATGCGGAGGGCGATGTCTACCTGTGCGTGGATGAGCATGGCAACAAGGAATATAAAAATACCGGGCTGACCAAGGGATGCAAGAAAGTGGATTTGCCGGGCCTGACGGTCGTGCCCGCGCCGAATTTGCCTGCTTCTGCCAAAAAAACGGCCAGGGCGCCGTCTGATTTTCCTAAGGTGGACGACAGTACGCAGAAGGCGCGTGATAGTGACCGCAAGCAGATTTTGCTGGATGAACTAAAGTCGGAAGAGCAAAAACTGGCTAGCCAGCAAAAGGATTTTAATAACGGTGAGCCGGAACGGCGGGGTGATGAAAAGAATTTTGTCAAATACCAGGACCGCGTCACCGCGATGCGTGACGACATATCACGCACCGAAAAAAACATAGAGGCACTAAAACGGGAAATCGGCAATTTGAAGTAATTCCTGCCGGTAATGAATCAGGCATGATGCTTGCGTAATAAGGTCGCTAACAGCGGCCTTTTTTTATAGATTATCTTGAGAACTCCACTAACTTCCCTGGCAGGCCTGGACCTGTTGTCGTCCGCCGTCATCGTACTGGATGCCGACGGCAGCATCATTTTTGCCAATGCGGCAGCAGAGAACCTGCTGGACAGCTCTTTTAAATCGCTCACACATCAAAAACTGGCGGATCTGTTTCTGAACGGAGAAGAATTGCTGGCCGTCTTTCATCAGGCGGTGCAGCACCAGTTTGCCGACAAGCGCCAGGATCTGGCGTTGGAGCGGACAGGGCGCGAACCCTTGCATGTACATAGTATCGTCACTGCGCTGGACAACCCGGATACGCCAGTGCTGATCGAGCTAAGAGAAAACGTGCAGCAGCTGAAACTGGACCGTGAAGAGCGCATGCTCGACCAAAGCAAGGCCAACAAGGAGCTGATCCGTAATCTGGCGCATGAAATCAAGAATCCGCTGGGCGGCATACGGGGCGCTGCACAGCTGCTGGAGATGGAGCTGCCCGAGCGACAACTGAAAGAACTACGCGAATACACGCAGGTCATCATTAAGGAGGCGGACAGGCTGCAGACGCTGGTGGACAGGCTGCTGGCGCCGCACCGCCTGCCGCATATCGTCGGCGACGTGAATATCCATGAGGTATGCGAACGTGTGCTGCGCCTGATCTTTGCCGAGTTCCCGCATGGACTGAACATCAAGCGCGATTATGACTTGTCGATACCGGAGTTCCGCGGCGATAAAGAGCAACTGATTCAGGTCGTGCTGAACATTGCCCACAATGCGGCGCAGGCACTGGTGGACCGTATCCGTGCGGGCGATGGCGAGCTGATTTTCAAGACCCGCGTATTACGGCAGATTACGCTGGCCAAGGTCCGCTACAGGCTGGCATTAGACTTGCATATCATTGACAATGGTCCGGGCATCCCGTCCGAGATACGTAACCGCATTTTTTATCCCCTGGTGTCTGGCAGGGAGGGCGGCAACGGTCTGGGGCTGACGCTGGCGCAAACTTTCGTTCAACAGCATATGGGTGTGATCGAATGCGAGAGCCGGCCAGGTTGCACGGATTTCAGAATATTGATTCCGCTTCCCTGAACTGAGGGGCGCGGAAAAAAAGGTAGTGCCAAAAGTACTCCATCAATCTGGCGCTCCGAGTGGGAAGTCCTTTGAATAACGGAAGAGCACGGCTCTTTTTTCGAAGTACTTCGTGCCTGGGCCGCTAAACGCCAAACGCTTAAAGCAGGATGCAAAACGACTATATGAAACCAATCTGGATAGTGGACGACGACGATTCAATTCGCTGGGTGCTGGAAAAAGCGCTGGCGCGGGAAAATCTGGTCACAAAGAGCTTTACCAATGCGCGCGATGCCATGACAGCGCTGCAAAGCGATACGCCACAAGTCCTTGTATCCGACATACGCATGCATGGCGCCTCCGGCCTGGAACTGCTGCAGACGGTGAAAGCCAAATATCCAGGCCTTCCGGTCATCATCATGACGGCGTTTTCCGATCTGGAATCCGCGGTGGCGGCGTTTCAGGGTGGTGCGTTTGAATATCTTGCCAAGCCTTTCGATCTGGATAAAGCGGTAGAGCTGATCCGCCGCGCGCTGGATGAAAGCCTGCGTGAATCCAGTGTGGAGCAGGCGATCACCGAAACCCCCGAAATTTTGGGGCAGGCGCCAGCGATGCAGGATGTGTTCCGCGCGATAGGCCGTTTGTCCCAGTCTCACGTGACAGTGCTGATTACCGGCGAATCCGGTACCGGCAAGGAACTGGTGGCGCGGGCCTTGCACAAGCATAGCCCGCGTGCGGCGCAGCCGTTTATTGCATTGAATACTGCCGCCATTCCCAAGGATCTGTTGGAGTCCGAGCTGTTCGGTCACGAGCGCGGTGCGTTCACTGGCGCGCAGACCACGCGCAGGGGGCGCTTTGAACAGGCCGAAGGCGGCACGCTGTTCCTTGATGAAATCGGCGATATGCCTTTCGATTTGCAGACGCGGCTGTTGCGCGTTTTGTCGGACGGCCATTTTTACCGCGTGGGCGGACATCAGCCGATGAAGGCGAATGTGCGCGTGATTGCCGCGACCCACCAGAACCTGGAGTCGCGTGTGCGTGACGGCTTGTTCCGCGAGGATTTGTACCATCGCCTGAACGTGATACGCCTGCGTCTGCCTAGCTTGCGTGAAAGACGCGAAGACATTCCTATCCTTGCTAAATATTTCCTGGCACAGAGCGCCAAGCAGCTGGGCGTGGAAGTGAAGCGTATGTCCGAGCCTGCATTGCATTTCCTTTCCGGCCTGGATTTTCCTGGCAATGTGCGCCAGCTGGAAAACCTGTGCAACTGGATCACCGTGATGGCGCCGGGGCAAACAGTGGAAGTATTGGATCTGCCGCAGGATCTGGTGTCTTCGGCCGTGCATAATGTTGCTGCGGGCAGCCCGCAGGCTGATACACACAGCCGGCGCGAAGCTGCACCTGTTCCGCAGGAGGCACCGGGGGCCGTGCCAGCCTCACACGGGGGCAGCGTGCCGCAAATTAATCTGGATAACTGGATGACCTTGCTGGATGCCGAGGCTACGGCCATGCTGACGCAGGGGCAATCGGAAGTCATCGATAAATTGGGACGCAACTTTGAATCGGTTGTTATCAAGGCGGCGTTGCGGCATACGCATGGCCGCAAAAATGACGCCGCAATCAGGCTGGGCATAGGCCGAAATACCATCACCCGTAAAATTCAGGAACTAGGCATAGACGGTGCCAAAGACGACTAAGCAGCTTTATATGTTTGTGAGTAAGTGAGTAAGTCAGCGAGTATGTGAGTACATGAGTCGCGCCCTGATTGTTTTGTAACGATCGGGGCGTTTTTTTGTTTTCTATCTAAATTTTCATGCCGAAATTACGTTCAGCAGATATTGACGATGCCGGTGAAATTTGCCGTATCTATAACCACTATGTAATGAACACGTCCATTTCCTTTGAGGAGACGGAGGTCGAGCCGACGGAAATGGCACGGCGGATTACCGATGTTACCCAGCACCTGCCCTGGCTGGTGGCAGAAAATGACGGCATGATCGTTGGCTACGCATACGCGACCAAATGGCGTGTGCGTTCGGCCTACCGCTTTTCCGTCGAAACCTCGGTGTATCTTGCGCAAGAGGCGAGAGGGCAGGGCATCGGCGTTCTTTTGTATGAGGGTTTGCTGGAGGAGTTAAGGAGCCTGGGCGTACATGCTGTTATTGGCGGCATTGCACAACCCAATGAAGCCAGTGTCAGGCTGCATGAAAAAATGGGTTTTCGTAAAGTGGCGATGTTTGAGCAAGTCGGCTTCAAGAATGGCAACTGGGTGGATGTGGGTTACTGGCAGAAGCTGCTGTAGATGAAAGCATTTCCACGTAGCAATTTAAAGTTATTCATTACCAAATTCATGCTGGGAATACAAAGAAAAAGTTGTTTCTTTCATTATTTGAACGGAGTATCATTTTTTAACGTTTGAAACAGATTCCCGCTGTTAAAATTGCCTGTCATCAAGGGTTTGGAATTAATAATAATATTGGCTGCGATAGTTCTCAGGGCTGTAACCATCTAGGGAGACTTTATGAATTTCGATACACTATTCCAGCAGCAAAATGCACTTCCCTCTATTCCTAAAGTCGTTCAGGAAGTCATCGACAGCTTCAATAACGAAAGTGTGTCTATCGATGAGATCGCCAAGAAGCTCATCGCCGATCAGGTACTAAGCGCCAAGCTGCTGCGCCTGGCAAATTCCTCTTATTATCACGCGTCGCGCAGTGTCGGCACGATTGATGATGCGGTGCTGATGCTGGGTTTCATGACCGTGCGCACACTGGTGATCAGCACCGGGCTGACCGGTAGTTTCAAGGCGATGCCTGGTGTGGATCTGAAACAGTTCTGGCGCCATAGCCTGCATACGGCGGTGATTGCCAAGTGGCTGGCCAAACGCCTGCAAGACAATTCAGACTTTGCTTTTATCGTCGGACTGATGCATGCAATCGGCCAATTGGTGATGCATGCGGCAATGCCGGAAAAAACGCTGCAGATCGACAAGATCGCGGGTCCACTGGATTCCCGCCGTGTAGATGTTGAGCAAACTTCTTTCGGCTACAACTACGCGGACGTGGGTGCTGAGCTGGCACGGCGCTGGCGCTTCCCGGACAATTTCGCGACAGTGATCAAGGCATGTACCGATCCACTGGAGCAGCAGCCGTTTGATTCGATGGCAGCTATCGTGCACATTGCTGCATGGCGTTCCCGCGCTGAAGAAAACAAATATTCGAAAGAAGAGCTGGAAGCAACGTTCCCGACGGAAGTGGGCGACAAGCTGGGTGTCAAGGCAGAACTGCTGTTGAATGACATGCCGCCGCTGGCAGAGCTGGGCGAAGGCCTGGAGTCGCTGGTCAGCTAGATGTGTTTGTTTTCCATAAAAAAACCGCGCAATCTGGCGCGGTTTTTTTATGCGTCGGTTCTGGCGCTACTTAACTGTTTTTGCCTGTGCCTTGTATGCTGAGCGCAACTGCTTCCGCTATCTTGATACCATCAACCGCTGCTGACAGAATACCGCCGGCATAACCTGCGCCTTCGCCTGCTGGATACAAGCCCTTGGTATTCAGGCTTTGCAGGTCGTCATTATTGCGCTTGATGCGGATAGGAGACGAGGTGCGGGTTTCTACACCAGTCAGTATGGCATCCTTCATCGCAAAACCTTTGATCTGCTTGTCGAAGGCAGGAATGGCTTCGCGCATGGCCTCGACGGCAAATGCCGGAAGTGTGGCGGCCAGGTCGCATAAGGTGATACCCGGTTTATAAGAAGGCAGGACGTCACCTAATTCTGTGGAGGCGCGTCCGGCCAGGAAATCTCCTACCAATTGGCCGGGCGCATTGTAGTTACTGCCGCCAATTTCATACGCCAGCTCTTCCAGCTTGCGCTGTAGGTCTATGCCTGCCAGTGGATGTTCGGGATAATCTTCTGGTGTGATGCCAACAACAATCGCACTGTTGGCGTTGCGCTCGTTGCGTGAGTACTGGCTCATGCCGTTGGTGACGACCCGTCCCGGTTCCGATGCGGCAGCAACCACGGTACCGCCGGGGCACATGCAAAAACTGTAGACCGAACGGCCATTCTTTGCATGATGTACCAGCTTATAGTCCGCAGCGCCGAGGATTTCGTTGCCGGCGTTGGGGCCGAAGCGCGCCTGATCGATGATGGATTGCGGATGTTCTATGCGGAAGCCGATAGAAAACGGCTTGGCTTCTACGTAGACGCCGCGCTGATGCACCATGTGGAAGGTATCGCGGGCACTGTGGCCGATAGCCAGCACTACGTGGTCGGCTTTGATGTATTCGCCGTCGTTTACATGCAGGCCGCGCATCTGGCCGTCCTGGATATCGATATCGGTTACTTTTTGCTGGAAGCGAATTTCGCCGCCCAGAGCTTCAATATTAGTGCGCATCTCCTCTATCATCTTGACCAGACGGAAAGTGCCGATATGCGGTTTGCTGACATACATGATCTCTTCCGGCGCGCCTGCCTTGACGAACTCAATCAGTACCTTGCGGCCATAGTGCTTGGGGTCCTTGATCTGGCTATATAGCTTACCGTCTGAAAAAGTGCCGGCGCCGCCCTCGCCAAATTGCACATTGGATTCCGGCGTCAGTTCGCGCTTGCGCCACAAGTCCCAGGTATCCTTGGTCCTTTCGCGCACGGCTTTGCCGCGTTCCAGAATAATAGGGCGAAATCCCATCTGCGCGAGGACAAGGCCGGCAAACAGGCCGCAAGGTCCAAAGCCTATGACTACCGGACGCTGTTCTGGCGCCTGTTCCGCATGGGTGACGAAGTGATAGCTGGTATCGGGAGTCGGACCTATACGGGGTTTGCCCGCATGGCGTGCCAGCAGCTTGTCATCGCCGGTGGTCTCTGCGTCTATTGTATAGGTAAGGACAATCGCTGCTTTTTTGCGAGCGTCGTAACCGCGGCGGAAGATCGTGAAGCTGACCAGCTCCTGTTCCTGGATGCCGAGGGTGTGCAGGATCGCATCCTTCAGTGCGGATTCAGGATGATCAAGGGGCAGTTGGATATCGGTCAGGCGTAGCATGTAATTACTTTGTTCCAGATGACAGTGAATCATCCGCCGTATTTGGGAAGCGGCGGAATAAAACGCTATTTTAACCGCTAGCTGGGCTTAATCCTAAAAGTGGGCAGGCCGGCTTTTGATCTGGCATCGGGCAGCCGTATTGACTGCCCATAATTGGCTGCCTATATAGTGCGGATCAAGTGAGGATTAAAAAGAATAAATTATTTTCAAAAACCGCTTGCCAAGTTTGAGTGCGTCTTGCTATAGTTCGGCTCCCGTCGAGACAGGCAGTAAATAAGTCGAAACGCAGCGCGAAGTGCGCGGGGTTTCGAAGTGGAATTTGCGAGCGAAACGAAGCGGGAAAGAAGTAAAAAAAGAAGTAAGAGCGAGAGTAGTTAAGCAGTAAAAAATTAGTGCGCTGAGTTAAAAAAGAAGTTGACGAAGCGAATTAAATACTACATAATCTCGTTTCTCTGCTGCTGACAAACAAAACGATTTGCAGCGAAACGCA
>JAYSKH010000025.1:0-3678 GCA_043726505.1 Undibacterium sp.
ATTAAAATCGAAACCGGGAACGGCGCTTTCGCCCAAGCCTGCCGCCACCTAAACCTTGCTGCCATGATTTCCCTACCAGACAACTGCCAGGACAACAGCCATGAAACTGATTATTCTTGATCGCGATGGCGTCATCAACCAGGATTCGGACGAGTTCATCAAATCGCCTGAAGAATGGATTCCTATTCCCGGTTCGCTGCAGGCGATTGCGCGGCTGAACCAGGCCGGTTACCTGGTCGTCGTGGCCACCAACCAGTCCGGCGTGGCGCGCAGGTATTTCGACATGGCCACGCTGAATGCGATCCACCAGAAAATGCATATCGCCGCGCAGCAGGTCGGCGCAGAAATCGATTCCGTGTTTTTCTGCCCGCACGCCGCCGATGAAAACTGCGATTGCCGCAAGCCCCGGCCCGGCATGCTGCAAGAGATCGCGCGCCGTTATGACATAGGACTGAAGGGCGTGCCTACTGTCGGCGATTCGCTGCGCGATCTGCAAGCCGGTTTTGTGGTCGGCTGTGCGCCGCATCTGGTACTGACAGGCAAAGGCAACAAAACAAAATCCACCGGCGGCCTGCCGCCTGGCACTATCGTGCATGCCGATCTGGCCGCGATGGTAGACAAATTATTGCAACACTCATCCGACAACATCGCAACTGCCTGAACGCTTTGCGCCGCTGCCACCCTCTGGAGACACGATGACCCGTTTTACACAGATTTTACGTTCAGTGCTGTTCATGCTGCTGATGACGATTGCTACCGTCATCTGGGCCATGGCCTGCTTCCTGTTTGCGCCGCTGCCCTACAACAAACGCTACTACTGGACTTCGCGCTGGAACGTATTCGTGATCGGCGCCGCCAAGCTTATCTGCGGCATACGCTATGAAGTCAAGGGCATGGAAAACCTGCCGGATGCACCGGTGATTCTGCTGTCCAAGCACCAGTCAGCATGGGAAACCATTTTCTACCTGATGAAGATGCCGCGCCCGCTGGTATATGTATTCAAGAAGGAACTGACCTATATTCCCTTCTTCGGCTGGGGCATTGCGCTGCTGCGCATGATCCCTATCGACCGCCGCAAGGGCAAGGATGCATTTGCACAGGTGGTGGCCCATGGCCGCAAGCGCCTGGCGGATGGCCAGTGGATCATCATGTTCCCGGAAGGCACCCGCATCCCGGTTGGCGAAAAGGGGTATTATAAAGGCGGCGGAACACGCCTCGCCATTGAAACCGGCACCCCTGTGGTGCCAATTGCAATGAATTCAGGCGAATGCTGGCCGAAGAATTCCTTTGTCAAAAAACCGGGTCTGATCACCGTGTCGATAGGCGAGCCGATTTCTCCGGAAGGCCTCAGCTCGCAGGAGCTGATGCAGAAAGTAGAAACCTGGATAGAGGCGGAAATGCGTGTGATTTCGCCGAACATTTACAAATAGGGCAGAAGCAAAAAGGCAAGAAAGCCTCTGCCCAGGCGCTGTCAGCCATCACCGAGCAGAGAATCCGTACTTGAAAGCCAGATTGCCTTTATTGAATCACCCCATGCAGCTTGCGCTGCAACTGGACCTTTTTTCCGAAACCACGGCGGAGCGGACGTCCCCGCCGCCTTCAGCATCACCACTACCCGGACACCTGTCCCCACCGGACAGGCCGCCAGTGCAGGTTGCACCGCCTATGCCCTTGGCCCCGTCGGTATCCCCGTTGGTATCCCCGTCGCACCCGCCCCGCCCACCGGCCAATTCCAGCAAGCGCCAGATCCTGATCCAGGATTACTGGCTGGAATACAGCCTGCAGCGCTCCAAGCGCCGCACCATAGGCTTTTTGATCAATGAGGACGGCCTGAGGATGACCGCGCCACGCTGGGTCACCATCGCCGATATCGAGCAGGCGATACGCGAAAAGCAGCGCTGGATCACTGCCAAGCTGAACGAACGCCGTGAACGCAGCAACAAGCGCCTGCAGCCGCAGATGGTATGGAGCGACGGCGCCCGCCTGCCTTATCTGGGCGGCGATGTCACGCTGCGCATACAGGCAACGCAGGCAGCAGGTGTGCGGTATGACGCCGACAGCAAGGAACTGACAGTATGCCTGCCTGGAGAAGCCTCCGAGCAGCAGCTGAAAGACCGTGTGCAATCATGGTTGCAGCAGGAAGCAAAACGCATCTTCAATGAACGCCTGCCCATCTATGCGGAGAAGCTCGGCGTCAGCTACCACTCGATGTCGCTGTCTGCCGCGACGACACGCTGGGGATCCTGCACATCGCAGGGCAAGATCAGGCTGAACTGGAGGCTGATCCATTTCTCGCTGACGCTGATTGATTATGTGATCGCGCATGAATTATCGCACCTGCGGGAAATGAACCACAGCCCGCAATTCTGGGCAACCGTGCAATCCATCTTCCCCGATTTCGAACAGGCCAAGCAGGCGCTGCGGCATCATGCTGCGGAAGAGTTGCCGGTTTTTTAGATTGCAAATCGCGGGCAGCAGCCAGCAAGCAAGCAAGCAAGCAGTGTGGCTGTGTACTCCGGCTTTCACCGCTTATTTCACCGCTTATATCTGAGCCGTATTCTATCTCTGGCTTCTTCCAGTTCGTTTGCCAGGGCTTCCAGATCCAGTTCCGATTTTTTTAAGCTGGCAAATAGCTTGTGATCTTCTTCATGCGCATGGCGTTCCACCTGCGCATGCAGCTGCCTTATACCGGCGTCGAGCACAGGGTCATTGCCGGCTAAGCGCCCCAGCCGTGCAATCAGCGACCTGGCTTCGCCATGCCAGGCCAGCACCTCCTCCAGCTCGCCGTTTAACTCGCCGTTCAGCTTACCTTGCTCATTTTCCGCGACACGCACTGCCGGGTAGATAACGCTCTCCTTCGCCTCCATCGACACCAGCAGCGCCGTGCATAGTTTGCGAGCAAGCCGCAATTTGTCCGCCGCGTCACCACTATCTCTGGCTTCTTCAAATTCGCGGAACATTTTTTCCGCCGCGCGGTGATCGGTTTTCAGCAGGCTGATTGCATCACGTGAACTAATTTTTGTCGTGGACATTTTCATCTCCGGATTGGCAGTTGCCATGTGCCATGTAATGAGTGCTGCCACTCGTCCGGCATCATCCTGAAAATAATCGCTACGGCTGTTGCGACGTATCGGCGGCGAGCGCCATTCATTGTAGGAAGGCGCAACCGGCGAATTAACCATCCGTATCTTTGAGGTGGCAGTAACCTCGATGATAGTGGTAAGGGCCCTATGTTCGCTGCCGAACAGTATTGCGGCTGTAGCAGGCATATTGTTGCAATCTGGCTTTATTGGTTTTGCCCTGTCCGGCGAGGCCGCCCTTCCCATTGCCGGCCCCGGCAAGCCCGCAGCATTCAAGGAGTTCCCTTATGAGTTCATCTGTTACGTCAACAACAAATCCCGCAGCAAATCCGACAGCGAGTCCGGCAACCGCAAAGGAAACCGCAACATCTTCGCCACCTGTTTCGCCGCTGGCCTCTTCCGAACTGGACAATCTGTGCGTCAACACGCTGCGCTTCCTGGCGGTAGACATGGTGCAAAAGGCCAATAGTGGCCACCCCGGCCTGCCACTGGGCGCAGCGCCGATGGCCTATGCGTTGTGGAGCCGTTTTCTGACCGATCGTCGGGGCCAATAAAGGACTTGGCGGGTTTGGTTGGTTCATTATCGGATTCCTGTTCG
>JAYSKH010000026.1:0-26646 GCA_043726505.1 Undibacterium sp.
AGCTGGCGGAGCACCAGGCGGTAGGTCAGGTGTCGCAGCACATGGAGGGCTTGTGGACGCGCAGTCTGCGCGTAGCGGCACTGTCCTATGTGCTGGCCAAGGACCTGACCCGGCTTAGCCCCGACAAGGCGATGCTGGCCGGCCTGCTGCATGATGTCGGCAAATTTTATATTTTGAACCGCGCGCGCCAGTACCAGAACCTGTTCGTCACCGAACATACGATCTGGGAAGTGGTGGACCAGTGGCATGCCAATATAGGCGCTGCGATCCTGGAAAACTGGGATGTTGACGATGACGTCCGCATCGCCGTGATGGATCACCGCGCGCCCAATCTGCCCTTGAATACCCGGCCCACGCTGACCGACGTGATTGCCACGGCGGATTTCCTGGACCGCCATTTTGTCGCCAATACGCTTGATAGCGTCAACTGGGATGCCTTGCCTGTACCGATGAGGAACCTGCACCTGACGCGGGAAAGGCTGGATCAGCTGAGAGAAGAAACCAGAGGGGAGCTGAGCCAGATATTGAAAGCGATCGCGTAAATCTGGTGCGGCGTGCGGCGCGGTGCTTGCTGACGATGCACAAAATTTGTTTGCGCGGCTGCCTATGCAGGGACTGGCAGGATGCGGAGAGTGCGGTAATGGGGCTACAATTGCAACGTAACCAATTAACCAGGCGTATCAGTCATGACAGCAAGCGAAAAAAACAGGGAATTTGAATTCATCGAAGGCCTTACTGCGGAGTTATCGGCGAAAGAACTCATTTTCCCGACCTCGCTGAATGCAACGATGAAGATCCGCAAGGCGCTCAGCAATCCCGATATCTCCAATGATGCGGTCGCCCGCATCATCAGCGCCGAACCCGTATTGTCCGCGCAGGTGCTGCGGCTCAGCAATTCCATCATTTATAACCACACCAACAAACGCATTTCTGAACTGCGCGTGGCGACGATGACGCTGGGTTTTGCCGCCGTGCGCAATGTGGCCATCTCTGTGGGCATGAAGCAGCTGACGGAACATAAATCCACCGGCCAGAGCTCGCAGCGCATGGAGGGCCTGTGGACCCGCAGCCTGCGCGTGGCGGCAATGTCGTACGTCGTCGCCAAGAACCTGACCAAACTGAGCCCGGACAAGGCTTTGCTGGCCGGCCTGTTGCATGACGTAGGTAAATTTTATATATTGAACCGCGCCCGCCATTATCAGGATTTGTTCGTCTCTGAAAAGGCGCTGTGGGATCTGGTGGACCAGTGGCACGGCAGCATAGGTTCCGCGATCCTGGAGAACTGGGACATTTCCGACGACATCCGTTCCGCCGTCATGGATTGCCGCTCACCGGATATCCCGCTGTCATCTAAGGCTACGCTGACCGACGTTGTTGCCACCGCCGATTTCCTGGATGCGCATTTCGTTGCCAAGTCCATTGACGTCGTTAACTGGAAGGTGATTCCACCTGCGCTGCAAAATCTGCAGCTGGATCAGGAAAAAGTGGAATTGCTGATGAGCGAGACCAAAGGCGAACTGGGGCTGATCCTGCAGGCAATAGCCTGACCTCTTCTTTTCTCTCCTCTTCTTTTTTTTCTTTTCTTTTCGCGGTAACAACTTGTTACCCGAATTACAATCTCGCGGTAATCGTTGGGCTGTCTCCCTGCGTTAGATGCCCATGAGCCGCTGCTGAAGGCGGCTCAGGGAACACACAATAAAACATCTACATAAAACATTTGGATAAGGGATACGCCATGAAAACCACAAAATTACTCGCCGTATTACTGAGCAGCCTGTTTGCCGCCGCTGCCTTTGCGCAAAGCACTGCAACCGATGTGCAGCGTGACGTCAATCAGCAGCAGAGGATAGAGAGCGGGCTCAAATCCGGCCAGTTGACCACACGTGAAGCGGCCAAGCTGGAACACGAAGAAAAAAGCGTCGACAAGGCACAAGCGCATGCGCTGAAAGACGGCAGCCTGAGCCCGGCGGAAAAAGCACGCATCCAGGGTATGCAGAACAAGGTCAGCAGCGACATCCATGCAGACAAGACTAATGCGCAGACCGGTAATCCTAATGCAGTATCAAACCGCCGCATGCAGGCCGACGTGCAGCGTAACGTCAACCAGGAAAAACGCGTGGAAAATGGCGTGAAGAACGGCTCTCTGACGAACCATGAAGTCTCCAAACTGGAACGCGGCCAGGCCAGGGTAGACGGGCAGGAAGCCCGTGCAGGCAGGAACGGCCACGTTGGCGCGGCGGAGCAGCACGCTATCCAGCATGATGAAAACAGGCAATCGCGCCGCATCCATAAAGAAAAAACGGATGCGCAGGTTCGCGGCTGAGATGGAATAAGGCCACCTGGCCAAGTTGTTTAAACCCGCTTCGGCGGGTTTTTCTTTAGCCGGGAGAGTTGTGATATGTCAGCGCCTTCGCGCATAATATCCGCATGGCCCGCCGCTACCACCACAATGTCTATGTCATCGAACTGTCGAAGGATGTCCTTTATGAAGCCCGCTTCAAGAAGGCCAACCCTGATTATATCGACGGTAAACCCTGCGTCTATGTCGGCATGACCGGCCTTAGCCCGGACCTGCGTTTTGACAAGCACAAGGCCGGCATACAGTCGAACAAATACGTGTTCGAGTTCGGCCTGCGGCTGCTGCCGGAACTGTATGAAGTCTATAATCCCATGCCCTACAGCGGCGCCGCCGACATGGAGGTCGAGCTAGCCATCGGCTTGCGTGAGGCTGGCTATGGCGTGTGGCAGGCCTGATGCCGCGCTGCGCCATATTGTTGCTGACGCGAAAGCCGGGACTATGATAGTCTGTATGGAACTAATGCATCCAATTCCCCGGGCAGACTGAATGGAAAAGGCGTACAGCGGAAGCACCGACGATATTCTGATCGGCTCATTCAGACCTCATGGCCGGGTCGATATCCGCATTGTTGATCCTATTACTTATAGCGAAGCCTATGGTCCGTTCAATGCTGAACTGATCCATGCGCTGATCCGCGTCCAGCGCAAGCTGGCGGTTCAGGCTACGCTGCAAGGGCCGCAAGGCGAAATCATCAGTATTTATGATAGTGCGCTGGCGGGGCCGGAGGTCATCGGTATTTTTACACGGGCGCTGGAAGCGATGCTGCGCGAAGGCCGTAGCAAAGTAGGCGCTGCGCTGCTGATAGGGCCGGATGTGGAGGGTATTACCATCATGCTGCCCGCTATCCTGGCGTGCTATACCAAGGCAGGCATTCCCAATCGCGTGTTTGAAAAAATGGAAGACGCAGAGATCTGGATCAAAGGCCTGATAGAGGCTGCCCGCGTAAGAGCGGACGCCGGCGCCGTTAGCGGCTAGGTTGGCAGCTAAGCTTAATTAAGCCCGCAACTCAGCCAGCGGCATAGTTACCAGGTTAGTTACCATCTTAATCAGCGATTAATGAAGGAATCGTGCCACGTAGGGCGCGGTACGGCGCGCTGAAGGTAGCGCTCGTTCTCGGCCTGAATGACTGCAATCTCCCTCAGCACTTCGCGCGGAAATCCTACCCGCTCCACCCCTCTGTCCTGCAGGGACAATGAATTCAGATACCGCTTCAGATGCTGCGGTTCGTTGCAGAACAGGCAGATACGTTCCCACACATGCGGGAACGCTTTTTTCAGATGTTTTTCCGGCGTCAGCTTTTCAATTTCCACGATGGTCAGCGCTTCGATATTGCTCGGCGTAGGATGCGATTTGTAGATCGCCTGCACCGTGTCCATATTCTTGCTTTCTTCAAACTGCGTGCGCATGATTGTGCTGGCCGCGACATCGGGCTTCGGCGATGCGATCGTCGAGAATGGCGCCAGTGTGCGCAGGATCTGTTCAAAGGTCGGCAGCGTATCCTTGTCCCAGCGTATGGTCTTGATGCCGGCTGTCTCGAACAGCTTCTTGTTGGACGCATAACGGCCGTTGGCGTCCTTGGTGCACAATTCGATCACGCACAACAAGCCCAGGCTGGCGTCAAAAATACCGTAGTCTACTTTTTTGCCTTCCAGCTGTTCCAGCTCGGCTTGCCTGATTTTGGGATCGGAGCTGCCCGGTAACAGTACATCTGCCAGGTCGATCTTGGGGAAAATATAACAATTCGGCAAAGCCCTGCGCAAACGTCCGAAAAAAGCCTCCTCATCGCCGATGAGAAAACGCTTCTCTTCATAGACGGCGTCGATGTCTTTGTTCTTTTTGAAAGGCAACGAAAACATAGTGTTATCAGGTACTTTTCAATAGTCGTTTTAGTTTAGGCCAGCCCTGTAAGTTGCCTCGGGCATTGTGCGAGTCTACCACTGCGCCTGTTGGACAGCGCAGGCTTAACAAAAGTTTGTATTTTATTTGAACAAAAATCAAGTGTTGGCGTGCAGTTTGCTTTTTTGCGTTGTTTCGCCACGGGCCAGATGAGTATGCAGAAGTGGACGCAGGCCCGGATGCCGGCCAGGATGCCGGCGCATCCTGGTCTGCTTCACTGGCAATTTTGTAAATTATTTACCCCACGAGTCTTTCAGCGTGACCACGCGGTTGAACACCGGTTTGCCTTGTACAGAGTCGACGCGATCGGCGACGAAATAACCGTGGCGCTCAAACTGGTAAACGTCTTCCGGCATTGCCGCAGACATGCCGGGTTCCAGATAGGCGGTGACGATTTCTTTGGATGCCGGGTTCAGCGCCAGTTTGAAATCCTTGCCGCCCGAATCCGGGTTCGGGTCGGTGAACAGGCGGTCAAACAGGCGTACTTCGGCTTCCAGTGCATGCGGTGCGCTGACCCAGTGGATATTGCCTTTGACCTTGTAGTTGGCGCTGCCTTCTGTACCGCTCTTGCTGTCGGCGAAGTAGTTGCAATGCACGGCGATGATATTGCCGTCCGCATCCTTGTCGCAGCCTGTGCATTCCACCACGTAGCCATAGCGCAGCCGTACTTTATTACTGGGGAACAGGCGGAAATAGCCCTTGCTCGGCGTCTCCATGAAGTCTTCCTGCTCTATCCACAGCTCTTTGCTGATCGGGAAGACGCGGTTGCCACGCTCTGGGAAATGCGGGTGCACAGGCGACGTGCATTCGACCGTTTCGCCCTCAGGGAAATTGTCGATGATCAGTTTCAGCGGGCGCAGCACGGCGGTGGCGCGTGGCGCTTTCGGGTCCAGGTCTTCACGCAGGCAGCCTTCCAGCACGCTGTAGTCTATCCAGCCGTCTGATTTGGTGACGCCGGTGCGCTCGCACATCAGTTGAATTGCTTCCGGCGTGTAGCCGCGGCGGCGCATGCCTACCAGCGTCGGCATGCGGGGATCGTCCCAGCCTTCGACGATCGCTTCTTCCACCAACTGGCGCAGCTTGCGCTTGCTGGTGATGATATAGGTCAGGTTCAGGCGGGCGAATTCGTACTGGTGCGGTACCGGCTTCTTGAAGAAGCCGCCTTCGGCACAGCGTTCTATGATCCAGTCGTAGAAAGGGCGATGATCCTGGAACTCCAGCGTGCAGATGGAGTGCGTGATGTTTTCCATCGCATCCGACAACGGGTGCGTGTAATCGTACATCGGGTAGATGCACCATTTATCGCCAGTGCGGTGATGATGCGCATGGCGGATACGGTAGATGGCAGGATCGCGCAGGTTCATGTTCGGCGAGGCCATGTCTATCTTGGCGCGCACAATGTGTTCGCCGTCCTTGAACTCGCCTGCTTTCATGCGGCGGAACAGGTCCAACGATTCTGCGGGGCTGCGATCGCGGTAGGGCGAATTTTTGCCCGGTTCGCCAAAGTTACCCCGGTTGGCCGCCATGTCGGCAGCGCTCTGGCTGTCCACATAGGCATGGCCTTCAGAGATCAGGTATTCGGCCATCGCATACAGTTTGTCGAAATAGTCGCTGGCATAGTACAGATGCGTTTGTTTTGCGCCGGCGATTTCTTTTTCCCAGCTAAACCCCAGCCATTTAACGCTGTCCAGGATGGTGTCGACGTATTCCTGCTCTTCCTTCTCCGGATTGGTATCGTCAAACCGCATGTGGCACAGGCCAGCGTAGTCGCGCGCCAGGCCGAAGTTGACGCAAATGGATTTGGCATGGCCTATGTGCAGATAGCCATTAGGCTCCGGTGGAAAGCGGGTGATGACGTTCGGCAGGTCGGGGCGGGCATAAGTACCGGCTGCCAGGTCGGCATCGACCTGGTTGCGCAGGAAGTTGGCAGCGGGAGCGGATGTTGCGGGCGTTGCGGTATTGGTCGTGCCGTTTTTAATATCGTTGCTCATTATGCTAGCTTCGTTAAATAGTGGGATGACAAGCATTTTACCGTAGCGTGGGCCGATTCAGTCGGTGCAGCGCCTTCTGCGTATAAATTGTTTGCAGGAAATTGCCTTATTTTCATCGCGCCCTGCAAAGCCCGCCCTACAATGAAAGGGCAGGGCAACAAATAGAACAAGCAATTAAAATAAATGCGCTTAAGCGTCCTTATCGTTAAGCGCCATCCTGGCGGTAGTGATCCATATGTTTATGCAAACATCCTGGTTCCGTTCATCTGCTGCACCGCGGCACGTTTTCTCATTTTTCCAACACTTTTCCTCATTTTTCTCATTTCCGCGCATTTTTGATATCACGTCGTACGACGTGGGGTATCGCTTTCCGATACTTCGATTCCAGGTTCCGCAAGGCGCAAAAAAACGTCTTTAATGGAGGCTCATAACAAGATGAAACGTAATGTGGGGCCTACTGAAAATTGTGGCGGCAGGCAGTAAATGCAAGCCCAGACTAGCCTGAAGGTCCCTGAATCCATGAGGTGGAGGAAAAAATGAACAAGCTGTGCAAGCGCAAGGCATTAATGGATGCCGCGGACCTGGGGCTGCTGCATTACGGACAGGTTGATCCCCTGCTGCATTATCTGGAGGAGAGGCTGGCCAGGCATAAAGCAGCCAATGCGCGTTTTACCGGCGGCAATGTGCTGTATTACCTCGGAGGCATGCTGGCCATCGGCGCGTGCACGCTGTTCAGTACGCTGGCGGTGGAAAAGTGGGGCATGCCGGTACTGCTGGACATGACTCTCGTGTACATACTGTGCAGTATCACGCTGGCAATGTGGCTGGACAGCCGCGGCCAGGGTGTGCCGGCCGGCATATTTGCCGCGCTGACGGTGGCGCTGGTGCCGCTGGCGGTGTTTTCGCTGCAGCATGTGATGGGCTTCTGGGCCGATAGCGCCACTGCGGCGCATTACCGCGATTTCCACGCGTGGATAGACTGGCGTTGGCTGCTCATGGAGCTGGCCACGCTGCTGGCAGGTTGCCTGATGCTTTGGCGCTTCCGTTACAGCTTCCTCGTGATGCCGGTGGCAGTGACGCTGTTCTACATGGGCATGGATATCGTGCCAGCGCTGTTCATTCACGGAGACGGCGACATGTTCAGCGGCGCAGGCTGGGCCGTGCGGCAACAGATTTCCATGGTGTTCGGCCTGCTGATGCTGGTATTTGCGTTCACTGTGGACGTCCGCTCCCGTTCCGGGATCGACTATTCTTTCTGGCTGTACCTGTTTGGCCTGCTGAGCTTCTGGGGTGCGCTGAGCTCCATGGGCAATGGCGAGCTGGCCGGCAAGTTTGTCTACCTGGCCATCAACGCGCTGCTGATACTGTTGGGCGCGGTGCTGGAACGCAGGATGTTCACGGTATTTGGCGGTATCGGCGTCGCGATGATGCTGGGCGAGCTGTCATGGCATGTATTCAAAGATAGCTTTATCTTCGTTGCCTTGCTGACCTTGCTGGGATTTGCGTTGATAGCAGCCGGCCTGTGGTGGAGCAAGCACGAACACCGCATCTGCGCCCGGCTGCGCAGCCTGTTGCCGGAATCCATGCAGATGATGTTGCTGGCGCGCGGCTGATTTGCGCGGGCTGATGCTTGGCCTTGTAAGGATATGGTATCTGCGCTGACTAATCGCTAAGCTACTCGCCAGCCGGTGAGGGCATGCGGCAATTCAACGGAGATGTCATGCAAAAAATAATCAGGAGCGCCATGCTGATGCTGGCGCTCGTATCTGCTGCGGTGATGCTGCCGGCATTTGCGCAAAGCTGCAACAAGGCTAGTCCGGCCTACACGGTCGCGTTGCTGGAGCTGTACACGTCGGAAGGCTGCGACAGCTGCCCGCCGGCGGACAGGTTTGTCAGCTCGCTGTATAAAACCAGCGGCCTGGGCGCTGACCAGGTCGTGCCGCTGTCGCTGCATGTGGATTACTGGGACTACATAGGCTGGAAAGACGTGTTTGCCAAGCCCTTGTTTACGGCGAGGCAGCGCTGGCTCGCAGATCAGGTGTCTTCGCATACGGTATATACGCCGGAAGTCTTTGTTGCCGGAAGAGAGCTTCGCGACTGGCGCGGCGGCATTGCCGCATCGGTCAAACGCATCAACAGCATGCCCGCGCAAGCCAACATCAGCATTACGCTGGACAAGGCAGCCGATAATAAGCTCAAAGTAGGCCTTACTGGCAAAAGTGCGCAGGCGAGCAAACTGTATTTTGCGCTGGTGGAAAACTCGTTGGTCAGTAATGTGAAGGCAGGCGAAAACCGAGGCGTCACCTTGCAACATGACTATGTGGCCCGCGAGTGGGGAGAGCCCATCAGCCTGCCACGCGGCGCCAGTGAAAGCGCCAGCCGCCAGATCAGCCTGCCCGCCAATGCGGCAACAAAAAATCTGGCGGTGACGGCCTTTGTGCAATCCGACAAGGGCGAGGTATTGCAGGCACTCACGTTGCCGCTTTGCCAGCC
This sequence comes from Undibacterium sp., assembly GCA_043726505.1. Taxonomy (GTDB): domain Bacteria; phylum Pseudomonadota; class Gammaproteobacteria; order Burkholderiales; family Burkholderiaceae_D; genus Undibacterium. The sequence goes on from JAYSKH010000026.1 coordinate 8,740, forward strand.
TATGTAAGTGCCCGCTATCTTAACTTTGAAGCAGTTTTACTTTTGAAGCAGTTGCTACACCATCTTGGCAGTAGCGCCTGAGCCCTGTCCGACCCCGGCCCGCATTGGAGTTGCCGATTGCGGGTCTTTTTTGCTGTCATTCCTGTCGGGTAGCATATACATGGACTGGATAGGCGGCATAAACGACACGCCCAGCTTGCCCAGTTCTTTCAGCAAGGCGATGTTGATGCGCTGCTGTGTATCCATGTACAGCATGTAATCCGCCGTGACCATGAAGTAGACGATATCAAAATGCATCGAGTGCGGCGTGAAGTTTTTGAAGTGCGCGCGGTCAAAACGCACGCTGGGCTGGGCCTCGATGATCTGCCGGATCAGCACCGGTATCTTTTCAGCCAGATCAGGAGGATTGTCAAAGCTGATCACCAGTTCAAACTGTATGCGCCGGTTCTGCATGCGCTTATAGTTGAGGATGGTGCTTTTCAGCAGTGCGGAGTTGGCGATCACTATCTGTTCGCCGCTGTCGGCGCGTATCCTTGTTGTCTTCAGGCCCACGTGCTCGACAGTGCCGGATTTACCTTCGACATTAATCGCATCGCCGACCTCAAACGGTTTGTCTACGGCAATGGACAGCGATGCAAAAAGATCCCCCAGAATGTTCTGCACTGCCAGCGCCACCGCGACGCCGCCTATACCCAGGCTGGCCACAAAGGCCGTGATATTGACGCCGACATTGGCCAGCATGGCCAGGAAAAAGATAATCCACAGCAGCGCCTGCAAGCCCCATACCGTCAGCGTTTGCGAAACGGTGGTAACGCTGTCGCCGGCAGCGGGGGTAATGGACATAAAGTAACGCCGCGCCGCGATGCTGATCGCCTTATTGATCCACAGTGCGAGTTGCAGGCCGAAGGCGAGGAACCACAGATTGTGGATCTTGTCGCCCCAGCGGTCGGGCAGGTCCAGCAGCGCCACGCCTATCAGTAGCGACGTAACGGCCAGTGCCAGCTTGCTGGTGCTGCCTAGGATTTCCAGCATGACGTCGCGCACGTGGTAGGCATTGCTGTCAGCCGCCTGGCCCTGCCGGTTTTTTTTCAGCCGGCGGCGGAAATAACTGAGCACGAACTGCATGGCCATATAGCTGACGATCATCGCTGTAAAAGCGATGAGCCAGCTAGCCACCGGAATATTCATTACCGGACGAGCGAGAAAGGGATTGAGTGTTTCTGCATGTTCAACAAATCCTATATCCATAGCGAAACAGCCTTTTTTGCTTAAAGGCTAATGCTAAATAATCACTGGTGATAGTTATATAGGACGGCGGAAAGCGGGCGTGTAGGAGAACAGGAAGTAGATGCCTTGCTGCACGATTGGGTCGGCTGATTGGGCAGGCAGTAAAGCAGGCAGCCCGGATATTGCTATTGCCAATCCGGGCCGACTTACGTTGAGGTACTACTCGGCAATATCAAACTGCAACGACGCCAGTTTGGCGTAGATGCCGCCTTCGGCCACCAGCGACGCATGCGTGCCGGTTTCGACAATATGGCCATGTTCCATGACGATGATGCGGTCGGCCTTTTGCACTGTTGCCAGGCGGTGGGCGATGATCAGTGTCGTGCGGCCCTGCATTGCCGCCTCCAGCGCGGTCTGCACCAGGCGCTCCGATTCTGCATCCAGTGCGCTGGTCGCTTCATCCAGCAGCAACAGTGGTGGGTTTTTCAGCAGTGCGCGGGCGATGGCGATGCGTTGGCGCTGGCCGCCGGACAGGCGTACTCCGCGTTCACCGAGGAAGGACTTGTAGCCTTCCGGCAGCCTTTCTATGAATTCATGCGCGGCCGCCATCTTGGCAGCGGCAATGACTTCCGCATCGCTTGCATCGGCCCTGCCGTAGCGGATGTTTTCCATCGCATTGGCGGAAAAAATGATGGTGTCCTGCGGTACCACGCCGACGGCATCGCGCAGTGTATGCAGGTGCAGGTGGCGGATGTCCACGCCATCCAGCGTGATGCTGCCTTGCTGCGGATCGTAAAAACGCAGCAGCAACTGGAACAGCGTGGTCTTGCCCGCGCCCGAAGAGCCAACGACCGCAACGGTTTCACCGGGCGTGATGCTGAGTGACAGATGCGCCAGTGCCAAAGCCTGCGGGCGGGAAGGGTAGTGGAATACGATGTCTTTCAGATCCAGCGCGGAGCCGTTGGCGGTGCGCGCCGGCAGCGGCAGCGGCTGGGCCGGCGACTGTATGGGCGACTCCACCGACATCAGTTCGATCAGCCGCTCGGTCGCGCCGGCAGCCCTTTGCGCTTCGCCCATGACTTCAGACAGCGCGCCGACTGCACCGGCAACGATGGACGCGTAAAGAATAAACTGGCCGAGTTCGCCGCCGCTCATATTGCCCTGCATGACCGCATGCGCGCCCAGCCACAATACAAACACGATGGCGCCAAACACCAGCAGGATCGCTACCATTGTCAGCAGAGAGCGTGCGCGGATGCGGCGCATGGCCGTGGAAAAAGCGCCTTCCACCGAAGTCGAAAAGCGTTGCGCCTCTATCGGTTCATGCGTGAAGGCCTGCACGGTCGGCATCGCATTCAATATCTCGCCGGCCATGGCCGATGCGTCGGCTATCCTGTCCTGCGAATCGCGCGACAGCTTGCGCACGCGGCGGCCAAACAGCACAATCGGTAGTACTACCGCCGCCAGTGTGACGATGATGATCGAAGACAGCTTGGGGCTGGTCACGAACAGCATCGCGAGGCCGCCGATGAATAGCAGGCCGTTACGCAGCGCCATCGAAATGCTGGTGCCGACAACGGCCTGGATCAGCGTTGTATCGGTGGTCAGCCGCGACAGCACTTCACCGGTTTGCGTGGTTTCAAAAAACTGCGGGCTTTGCGTCACTACATGCGAATACACGGCATTGCGGATGTCGGCGGTAACCCGCTCGCCCAGCCAGGACACCATATAGAAGCGCGCGGCGGTTGCCACGCCGAGGATGCAGGCCACGCCGAACAGTGCGAGGAAGGTCAGGTCCACATGCTTGATGCTTTTGTCGCCGGTGCCGCCAAAGCCGAGATCGATCATCTGCCGGAATGCGTACGGAATTGCCAGCGTGGCGGAGGCCGCTACCAGCAGCGCGATGCCTGCCAGCAAAAACTGTTTCTTGTACGGCAGCAGGAAGGGCAACAGCCCTTTCAGCGTAGCCAGACTGCTTTTGGATCTGACTCCGGTATTGTCTGTCGTGTCTTTTCCGGGCGTGGCTGGTGCTGAGGGGGCTGAGGGTGTGGAAGGTGCAGAAGATGTCGTCATAATTTGAGTGCTTTGTTGTAGCCTGTGAGTTCCAGATAGCCGCGTCCCGCCGGCTTGCCATTGCGCTGTACGGTGACAGCGCCTTCCCAATAGATGGCGCCTGTAGAGCGGCGCGAGTCCAGTTCCTGGTCATCGCTGAGCGGCTGCAAGGTCCAGATGTCGCGTTCATTATTTCCGGTGGCTGAATCAGCCAGTTCTATCGCCGTAGCAACCGGATAGCGGGTATTGGTCGCGGTAGACGTCCAGTATCGCTGCGGGGTGAAATGTACTTGCCCGGCCGCATATTGTGTCACTTTTCCGGAGGCATCGCGTAGCGTTGCATGCGACCATACCTGCCTGCCATCCTTGCCGCGGATCTGGAAGGCCATCAGCGCACCACCGCCGTCCAGGTTGGCGCCCAGCCAGTCCCAGCCACTGGATTGTACATCTAGCACGCTGGTAGACCATTCATGATCGAGCCATGCACTACCTTTCACCGCTGTTTCTTTGCCGGCGCGCGCGATGGTGCCGCTGACCTGTAATTGCGGTTCGCTGTAATAGTAGCTTGCCTGTCCGGGGCTGGGGCCTTTTTGCGAATAACCCTGCTCCCCCTGTAACAGTAGCGGCTGCGAAGGAGACAGGCGCAGGTTCAGCGTAAAGTCCTTGCCGGCGATGCTGGCCCGGTAGTTGCCTTCGCTGTCGCGCTGCATGCTCCAGTTGTCGAGCTTGATGTCGGTGTTGCCGGTTTTAGCATAGGCCAGCCCGAAGCCCTCGCGCGCCGATTTCTGGTCATGCAGCAGCCGGCCTATGGCCGGGTCTGACAGCGCCGCATGCGCAATGATCAGTTGTCGCGGCGCGAACTTGCTGGGGTTGGCGGCATCTGCGCCGGTGGCCGAGCGGAAGAACGTCACCTGGAAGCCCAGCGGTTTATTGTCCGGAGTTTGTAGCCAGCCGGTTGCGTACCACCATTCGGTGCGGTAGCCGGGATGGGCGCCGTAGTCCTGCGGGAAAGCCAGTGGTTTGCCGGGCAGCACACGGTCAAAGTCGGCGGCATAAGCTGATGTGGCCGACAGACAGGCGCTTAATGCGATTGCGTACGCCGCCAGCGTGCTGATACGGGTTCTGGATAAAATACGCAGCATTACCAGTCCTCCCTGACAGCCTGCAACACGCTGCCGGACAGTGCCTGGCGGCCCGCCAGCCAGGCGGTAAGGCCGGACGCCACCTGCATCACGGCGGCGACGCTGAACAACAGGCTCCAGGGCATATGCATCTGCATCGTCCAGTGAAAAGATTGTGGGTTGACGATAAATACCAGTATCAGGCTGATGACCCAGCCCAGCACAAAACCAACCAGTATGCCAATGGCGGTCAGCAGGCTGCCTTCGGCCACCAGGATGGCGATGATCTCGCGCCGCGTAACGCCGATGTGCCGCAACATGCCGAACTCCTTGGCCCGCGCCAGCGTCTGCGCAGAAAAAGTGGCGGCGACACCGAACAGGCCTATCACCATCGCTATCATCTCCAGCAGATAGGTAATGGCGAAACTGCGGTCGAATATCTTCAGGCTGACGGCGCGTATCTCTGACGATTGTGCAAATTCCAGCGCCGGGCCAAAAGGCAGCGCACGTATTGCCTGTATCACCTGTTCTGCCGTCACATGCTCCTGCATCGTAATGGCGGCGTTGCTGGCATCCATGTCGCCTGTCAGTTTCTGGTAGTCGCTCAGGCGCATCGTAATCGCCCCGGACTGCCTTGCGTAATCGCGCCACACGCCTGCCACCACGGCGGCATAGCGCTGCTGGTTCAGCGGCAGCATGATCTTTGTGCCGACCTTGTAACCATACAGGTCTAACATCGCTTCCGATACCCATACCGGCAACGCGCCTGTAATACTGTCGGCAGGTATGCTTCCGTCCAACATGGGTATGGATTTGCCGGGATCAAGTGAGTCCAGGGTGCGCGCCATCAATAATACGTTGGGTCGGTCCGGCGAAAACAACAGGTTGCCGGTGCGCAGGAATTCAATCTTCTGCACCCCCGGCACGGCCGCCAGCTGTTGTTGCTGTGCGTGAGTGATACGGCTGGTTTCACCGGCAACTGCGGTGCTGACATATAAAGGCGCGGGCAGGATGCGCAGCAGCCAGTCATCCACCGACACGCGGAAGCTGGCGACCATGATCGCCATCGCTACCATCAGGCTGAAACTGGACAGCACGCCACTTAAGGCGATGGACGCCTGGTTGGGTACATTCGCCAGCCGGGCCAGCGCCAGGCCCACGATGGCAGGCTGGCCGGGCCGGTACAGACGGCTGAACAGTATTGCGCTAATGCGGGGCATCAGCATGATGCCGCCTATCAGCAGCAGTGCCACTGCCAGGTAGCCGAACAGCGGCAAACCGCCGACGGCAGGCAGCTGCGACAAAATGCCGCCTGCCGCGAGCATCAGTAGTGGCGGCCACACAGCTGCCAGCCTTGACATCGAACTGTCTTCACTGCCGGATTTCAGCGCCTGTGCAGGGTGGGCGCGTGCCGCTTCCCAGGCTGGCGCCGCGCAGCCGAGCAGTGCGACTACGGTTCCCAGTGCAAAAAAGACACAGGCCGCCACCGGCGTGAAGCTCACGCTGGGCTGCACCCCGGGGAAATAACCGCCGCCCAGGTCGCCGCCAAAAAATTTCAGCGTCAGCGCTGCCATCAGGTAGCCACAGCCTATGCCCAGCAGAGAGCCCGTAATGCCCAGGCCCGCGCCTTCCAGCAACACCTGGCGCAGAATCTGGCCGCGGGTCAGGCCAATGACGCGCAGCAGTGCAAACTGGCTGCGGCGACGCACGACCGACAGCGCCTGCGTGGAAAACACAAAAAAAGCGCCGGTGAACAGCGCCACCAGCGCCAGCACGGTGAGGTTGACGCGGTAGGCGCGCGACATGTTTTCAGTACGCGCCTCCTGGTTGCTGGTTTCCGTGGCGATCAGTTTGCCGCCGCGTGCAATGTCTGCCTTGAAAGCTTCGCGGCTGACGCCGGGTTTCAGCACCAGATCGACGCGTGACAGTTTGCCTGTGAGACCGAAGCGCCATTGCATTGCGGCGATGTCCATCACGGCAATGCGCTGGCCCGCGCGCGGGCTGACCAGGCCGCCGGCCACGCGCAGGCTGACGGTTTGCATGCCATTGCGCAGTTGCAGCGTGTCGCCGGTCTTCAGGTTCAGCCAGGCCATCGCGGCGGGGGACAGGAAGATGGCGTCGTCTGCCAGCATGTCGTAGGGTTTGTCTTCTGCTGGGATGCCCAGCAGGTCTGGCGCCAGCGTGGCAGCCTTGAAGCTGTCCGTACCCAGGATTTTCAATGGACTGGTCTGGCCGGTCACCGCGGCATCCAGTTCCAGCGCCGGGCTGGCGAGTTGCACGTCGGCCCTTTGCGCCAGTTCAGGGTAAATATCTTCATTGATGCGGGACTGGTAGCCGCGCACCGACAGGTCGGCCTGGCCGGAAACGCTTTTGACGGCGGCGGTGAATTCATTGAACGCCGCGGCATTGATGAGGTGGATGGCAAAGCCCAGTGACACACCTATCGCTATGGCGGCAATCGCCACTACGGCGCGTACCGGATGCGCGCGCCATTCGCCCAGCAGCAGCCAGCGGCTCCAGCTTGCAGTTCTGATGTTCATGCTTCGTGCAGACCTTCGCGAGACAGGATCAGCGTGCGGTCGGCAAATTCCGCTGCCGCATGTGAATGGGTGACCATCACAGCGGACGCATTATTGTTCTTGATCTCCGCGCGCAGCAGGCTGAGGATGCCGTGCGCAGTGTCGGGGTCTAGGTTGCCGGTAGGTTCATCGGCCAGGATTAGCGCCGGCTTGTGCACCAGTGCACGGGCAATGGCAACCCTTTGCAGTTCGCCGCCTGACAGTTGCCGTGGAAAATCCTTGCCGCGCCCCGGCAGACCGACGGCATCCAGCATCCGCGTCGCGCGTTCGGTGTTGTTGCCGTTCAACAGCAACGGCAGCGCGACATTCTGTTCCAGCGTCAGGTGTGGCAGCACGTGGAAGGCCTGGAACACAAAACCCATGCTGCGGCGGCGCAGGCCGGTGGCGGCATCATCATCCAGTTCCGACATATTGACGCCGTCCACCCATATCTGGCCGGAATCCGGCGCGTCCAGGCCGGCGATCAGGTTCAACAGCGTCGATTTGCCGACACCAGAATCACCCATGATGGCAACGAATTCTCCGGTTTTGACGGTATAGGACAAGTTTGTCAGCACGTGACGGTGCTTGCCGTAGGTTTTATTGAGCTGGCGTAGTTCTAGCATGGGCAGATAGCTGGATAAGCAGGCAAAAGTTTTCTCTGCGGCAGCTTAGCACTGATTGGCCAAATCAGGCCAACCTAAGCCAACCTGGACTAAACCCGGTTTCAATCAGGCAAGGATGCTTGCCCGGTCTGTATTTTTTGCGCAGGAAGCGCAGCGTTGGACTATAGTGAACAGGAAGGTGTTCTGCCATTGCGGGAGGTAATCATGATCGACATCGTGGTGATCGTCATACTGCTGGGATTGCTGGTCGCCGTGCTGACGGCGTCAATCCCGCCCCGGCAGGAGGGGTTGCCGGAATACCGCTTCAAGCGCATTCCCAAGGGCGGTAAATCGTTCAACAGCGGGGATGCTGGCGCCGATGCCCAAGCGAGGGCAGCGGCGGGAGTGGATGGCGGCGGAAGCTAAGGTCTAAGCTGAAACCTCAGCCTGTCAGGCAGCCTGACGTTCTTCCCTTTCCCGGGCTGACAACGTAAATATCTCGACGCCATCTTCGGTAACTGCCACCGTGTGTTCAAACTGCGCGGACAGCGAATGGTCCTTGGTGACAGTAGTCCATTTGTCGCCCAGCACCTTGACTTGGTAGTTGCCTGCATTGACCATCGGTTCTATCGTAAAAAACATGCCGGGTTCCAGCACAATGCCGGTGCCGCGTTTGCCCAAATGCATCACCTGCGGCGTATCATGGAAAATCTGGCCCACGCCGTGACCGCAGAAGTCCCGCACAGAAGAAAACCCCGCCGCGCGGACGATACCGTCGATTTCAGCACCGATGTCGCCCAGAGTGTTGCCGGGTTTGACCAGCGCCACGCCCGCCATCATCGACTGGTAGGCAACGTCCACTAGCCGGTTGGCGAGGATGGAAACTTCGCCCACCTTGAAGGTGCGGCTGGTATCACCATGCCAGTTGCCGTCAATCTTGGGCGTGACATCGATATTGAGGATGTCGCCAGTCTTCAGGATCTTGCTGTCGGAAGGGATGCCGTGCGTGACCACATGGTTGACCGAGATGCAGCTGGCATGCTTGTAGCCGTGATAATCGATGGTGGCCGGAATGCTGCCCGCGGCGCGCATGAACTCTTCGCACAGCTTGTCCAGCTCTGCCGTCGAAACACCCGCCTTCACAAACGGGGCGATATAGTCCAGCGTGTCGGAGGCAATGCGTCCGGCAATGCGCATCTGCTCAAAGTGCTCCGCATCGTGCAGGCGTATCGGTTTGCCGTGTTCTTTCTGGGTAGAGTATCGCATCTGTTTTATCTCAAAAATGTCAGTGTAGGGATGTGCTGGCCGGATCTGTTGCCGTCACCGCAGTTATCGCAGGTACTGTAGCCATGGCGGCAACTGCGTCGTGCGATGCGCGCAGCACATCGTCTATGCGCGCGGGAATGCTCAGGTCTTGCAGCAGGTAGGGTTTGATCATCGCGATCGGTGAAGAAAACAGCGTAAAACGCAAAACAGCTTCCATTTCGCCGCGGCTGTCTCGTTCTGTCCGACCTTGCTGCAAATGGGTCAGGCATTGTCTGAAGCACAAGTCCAGTGCATCTTGTTCTGCTTCCAGTGCCGCATTCAGTTCAGCTGACAGAGGCTCATTAAATACCGGGCAGTCTTCGCATTGCAGCAGGAATTTGGCGTACAGGGGTTTATCGCGGCACCATTGCAAGAAACCGGCAACGGCGGCCCAGGTATTGCCTTCAGACCAGTGGCAGGCAACCGCGTTGCGGAAATCTGCCTTCACACGCAGCCAGGCCCGCGCCAGGATGGCGCCGCGTGATTCAAAACGGTGGTACACCGATCCGGTTGGCGCGCCGACCTTGCCGGCGATGGCCGAGATGGAAACGGCGGCTACGCCGCAGTGTGCCGCCACCTCGATGGAGGCATCGATAATGCTGTCTTCAGTAAATTTTGCGAGTCTGACCATTCAAATAGAATATAGATTCTATTTGAATTTGTCAAACGGAACGGAGCTAATTATCTTTTTTGCCACCATTTCAGGCCAGCCGGAGCGCAGGGAATAGGCCGTAAAGCAGGGCGCACACACAGCGTGGCACCAGCCCGATTTTTGTAAAAAAGTGACCATCAGCCCTGCCAACCCCTATATAATCGCCCTACTTGACCGGGAGAGAGCAGGCCTGGGATTTATATCCTGGAAATGCCGCCGAAGGGGCTACAACCCAAAAACTCTCAGGCAAAAGGACTGGTCAAGGGAAGGCATGTTTCTTCCAACTCTGGAGAGCGGTAGCGGCTCAGCGGCACGGATATTTATTTTCCGGTGCGCGGGCGAACTATCCACCGAAGGTGCGCGCGGATTGCCCAATAATTAAGGCAGTCCGTAATCTCTCAGGTACCAAGGACAGAGGGGTCTGCGATTCATTAGGCGCGGAACGGTTTTATGGCGATTGCCCATTGAGGCAAGGCCATTGCGCCTGTTTGCGAAAGTAATGGTCGTCCCTTCTATTCTGGTAATGAGGTTTTCATGACGCAAGCCGACGCAGCACAAACAACACAACTCAAAGCAACCCCCCTCAATGCAGCCCATCGCGCCGCTGGCGCACGCATGGTCGACTTCGGTGGCTGGGACATGCCCGTCAACTACGGTTCGCAGATTGAAGAGCATCATGCGGTGCGCACCGATTGCGGCATGTTCGACGTGTCCCATATGTGCGTAGTGGATCTGCAAGGCGACAATGTGCGTGCCTTCCTGCGCGGCCTGGTCGCTAACAATGTGGACAAGCTGCAGGTTTCCGGCAAGGCTCTCTACTCATGCATGCTGCTGCCTGAAGGCGGCGTCATCGATGACCTGATCATCTATTTTTTCAATGAAAACTGGTTCCGCCTCGTCGTTAACGCCGGCACTGCGGAAAAAGACATTGCCTGGATCAATGCCCGCAACGCGGAAACCAATAGCGGCTTGACCGTCACTCAGCGCCGCGACGGCGCCAATGCGCTGGCGCTGGTGGCAGTGCAAGGCCCGAACGCACGCGCCAAGACCTGGCAGGTTTTGCCTGAAACCCAGGCCGCTAGCGAAGCCATCAAACCTTTTAACGCCGTCATCACAGAAAACACCGCCTTTGGCGAAGTGATGGTGGCGCGCACCGGTTACACCGGTGAAGACGGTTTTGAAATTGCTGTCTCCGCAGACAAGGTCAATGCATTGTGGGATGCGCTGGTTGCTGCTGGCGTGAAGCCTGCCGGCCTGGGCGCGCGTGACACGCTGCGCCTGGAAGCTGGCATGAATCTGTACGGCCAGGACATGGATGAAACCGTCAATCCGCTGGATGCGGGTCTGGCATGGACAATAGACCTGGTCAGCGAACGCGACTTCACCGGCAAGGCAGCACTGCAGAAACTGGGCCAGAATGCACAGTTCCTGGGTTTGATCCTGCGTGAAAAAGGTGGCGTGTTGCGCGCCCACCAGAAAGTGATCACCGCGCAAGGCGAAGGCGAAATCACCAGCGGCACCTTCAGCCCGACAATGCAGCAGACCATCGCGCTGGCGCGCCTGCCCATGGGCGTGGCAATCGGTGACACAGTGCAAGTGCAGATACGCGACAAGCAGTTGGCGGCAACGGTCGTCAAACTGCCTTTCGTGCGCAACGGTAAAATCCTGGCCAGCTGATCGCCAGGACGCATACGTAAATAAGCAAAAATTATACGAGCACGAATACAAGAATTTATTTTTAGCTAATCCTGCGTGCATTGAATCGAAAGCAGAATCAACGCACGCCCTTTTTTGGAGAACACCATGAATATTCCAGCAGACCTGAAATACACCGCATCCCACGAATGGATACGCACTGAAGCAGACGGCACGATCACTATCGGCATCAGCGAATTTGCACAAGATTCCTTGGGCGATATCGTGTTTGTCGACCTGCCTAAAGTAGGCCAGGTACTGTCCGCCGGCAAGGATTGCGCCGTGGTGGAATCCGTCAAGGCGGCTGGCGATATCTACGCGCCTGTGTCCGGTGAAGTTATCGCCGTCAACGACGCAGTTGTCGATGCGCCAGAATCCATCAACACCAACGCCTATGATGCATGGCTGTTCAAACTGAAGCCAGCCAATGCTGCAGACGTTGATGCGCTGATGAGTGCAGACGACTACAAAAAGAACATAGGCTAAATAAAAACCCCTCGACCTCCTGACAAGCCACGCTAGTCGCTGTGCAGGAAGGTCGGTTTTATTTTCCGGCGACGCGCAGGCCCGCCTGCGCAGTTCCGGCGCTTGCTTTCTTGTTATTTTCCCTATTCCGCATTCCGCTTATTTTCCAGGCACATCATTACCATGACCCGTATCAGCCTTTCTCAACTTGAAGCCCGCGACGCTTTTGTCGCCCGCCATATCGGCCCTTCCGAATCGGAACAGGCGACCATGTTGTCTGCAGTCGGCTATCCCGACCTGACGGCACTGATCGACGCTATCGTTCCCGCCAACATCCGTCGCAAGGACGTGCTGCCGCTGGCGCAATTTACCGATGCGTTGCCCGAGCAGGCCGCACTGGCCAAGCTGAAAGAGCTGGCCGGCAAGAACCGCGTGTTGAAGTCGATGATAGGCCAGGGTTATTACAATACGCATACGCCCGGCGTCGTGCTGCGTAATGTGTTTGAAAATCCAGCCTGGTACACCGCGTACACGCCTTACCAGCCTGAAATTTCCCAGGGCCGCCTGGAAGCGATGCTGAACTTCCAGCAGATGGTCACCGATCTGACCGGCATGGACATCGCCAACGCGTCGATGCTGGATGAGGGCACTGCCGCCGCCGAAGCCATGACCTTGGTCATGCGCGTCGGCAAATCGAACTCGAACGTGTTTTATGTCGGCGATGACGTGCTGCCGCAAACACGCGAAGTGATAGAAACCCGCGCACAGCCGCTGGGCATAGAAGTACGCACTTGCAAGGGCCAGGAAGCGCTGGACAATGACTGCTTCGGCGTGCTGCTGCAATACCCGGGCGTCAATGGCGACATCAAGGATTACCGCGACTATGCCGCAGCCTTGCATGCAAAAGGCCGTATGGTCATTGTCGCTGCCGACCTGCTGGCGCTGACGCTGCTGACGCCTCCGGGCGAATGGGGCGCGGACGTCGTGGTCGGCAACAGCCAGCGTTTTGGCGTACCGCTCGGTTTCGGCGGCCCGCACGCAGGTTATATGTCCACCCGTGATGCGTTCAAGCGCAGCATGCCAGGCCGCCTCGTCGGCGTGACGGTAGATGCGCAGGGCAACCAGGCTTACCGCCTGGCGCTGCAAACCCGCGAACAGCATATCCGCCGCGAAAAAGCGACCTCCAACATCTGTACCGCACAGGTCTTGCTGGCGGTAATGGCTTCGATGTATGCGGTCTACCATGGCCCTGCCGGCCTGCGCCAGATCGCGCAACGCGTGCACCGCTACACCGGCGTACTGGCAACCGCCTTGCATCATCTGGGTTATGCGACAACTAACGCTACTTATTTCGATACGCTGACTCTCAAGGTCAAGGATGCACAGGCGGTACACGCCACTGCGGAAGCGAACGGCGTCAACCTGCGCCATATCGATAGCACGCACGTCGGCATCTCGCTGGATGAAACCACCAGCCGCGAAGACATCGCTTTGTTGTGGTCGATCTTTGCAACCGGCATCGCGCCTGCGCCGAAAGCGCCGGACTTTGATGCAATAGAAGCAGGCGTGCAGGAATCCATTCCTACCGTGCTGGCGCGTACTTCCGCTTACCTGACGCATCCAGTCTTCAACCGCTATCACGCAGAGCATGAAATGCTGCGCTACCTGCGTGGCTTGGCGGACAAGGATCTGGCGCTGAACCGCAGCATGATCCCGCTCGGCTCTTGCACGATGAAGCTGAACGCTACCAGCGAAATGATCCCGGTCACCTGGCCTGAATTCTCCAACATGCATCCTTTCGCACCGGCTGACCAGACCGTTGGCTACCGCGAAATGATAGACCAGCTGGAAGCCATGCTGTGTGCCGCCACTGGTTATGCGGCAGTATCGCTGCAGCCGAATGCCGGTTCGCAGGGCGAATACGCAGGCCTGCTGGTCATTGAGGCCTACCATGCCTCACGCGGTGAATCGCACCGCAAGGTCTGCCTGATCCCGTCTTCCGCGCACGGCACTAATCCGGCATCGGCCAGCATGGTCAACATGGAAGTGGTTGTGGTTGCCTGCGACGAGCGCGGCAACGTCGATCTGGCCGATCTGCGCGCCAAGGCTGAAGCACATAAGGATGACCTGGCAGCGATCATGGTCACCTACCCATCGACACATGGCGTGTTTGAAGAAGGCATCCAGGAAATCTGCGAAATCGTGCATGCAAACGGTGGCCAGGTCTATGTGGACGGCGCCAACATGAATGCAATGGTCGGCGTGGCGGCTCCTGGCAAATTCGGCGGCGACGTCAGTCACCTGAACCTGCACAAAACTTTCTGTATTCCACACGGCGGCGGCGGACCAGGCGTTGGCCCTGTTGCCGTCGGCGCGCATCTGGCAAAATTTTTGCCGAACCAGAAATCCAGCGGCTATCAGCGTGACAAGGACGGCATAGGCGCCGTCAGCGCTGCACCTTTTGGTTCCGCCAGTATCCTGCCTATTTCGTGGATGTACATTGCAATGATGGGCGCGGACGGACTGAAAGCCGCGACGGAAACAGCGATCCTGGCAGCCAACTACATCGCCAAGCGTTTGGCGCCGCATTACCCGGTACTGTATTCCGGCCACGACGGCCTGGTTGCGCATGAATGCATTCTGGATCTGCGTCCGATTACCGACCTGACAGGCATCAGCAATGAAGACGTTGCCAAGCGCCTTATCGACTTCGGTTTCCACGCGCCGACGATGAGCTTCCCGGTACCGGGCACGCTGATGATAGAACCGACAGAAAGCGAATCGCTGGCTGAACTGGACCGTTTCATCGACGCAATGATCGCTATTCGCAAGGAAATCGCCAAGGTTGCCTCCGGCGAGTTCGACAAGCAGGACAATCCGCTGAAACATGCACCGCACACGGTACAAGTGCTGACAGCGGACGAATGGACGCATGCGTATAGCCGTGAAGTGGCAGGCTACCCTGTGGCCAGCCTGCTCAAGCAGAAATACTGGGCGCCGGTAGGCCGCGCAGACAATGTGTACGGCGACCGCAACCTGTTCTGTTCCTGCGTGCCTATTTCTGATTACCAGTAGGTAATGTAAGTAATATAAGTAAGCGGATAGAGACGAGAAGGGCATTGCTGAGGCAATGCCCTTTTTTTATTCTCTTTCCTAAGATATTGGAATAAAGCGAGACTGACGAAGTGTGGTTTTTCGTTATACCGTTCGTCGCACTCCTTGTTGTATATTATTTATTGTGCATATAGCATAGGCTGCTGAGGAGAGCTTGCATAAATACTGAGACAAGCAGTTTTCTGACGACAGCATACCTACTATCTACCGATACTGATTCCAATGACAGAGACAACACCAACTTCTGCACCTTCTGCGCCATCCGCTTTGAAACAGCTGAAAATAGACCGCGGTGCGCTCAAGCCAGCTAAGAAAAAGCGCTGGGGAACTTGGCTGATAGTGGCGTTGATCGTTATCGTTGCAGCCGCGATATTGCTGATGCCTTCGAAGACCGAAGTACAGGCGACGTCGGTGGTGACGTCTTATCCGTCGCAACAGTATGCGCAGCTGACGGCGTCCGGCTACGTTGTCGCGCAGAGACGGGCGGCGGTGGCCAGCAAAGCTACCGGCCGGCTGATACAGCTGAACGTGCGTGAGGGAAGCAAAGTCAAGGAAGGCGATTTGCTGGCGAAGCTGGATGCCAGCGATGTGCAGGCTGCCATCGTGCAGGCGCAGGCGGGTATACGCCAGGCAGAGGCCGGTGTAGCGCAGTCCAACGTAGAGCGCATCAATGCCGAGGCTGATCTGAAGCGCGCACAGGGACTGAAGGCGCAGGGCTTTGTGTCGATACAGGCACTGGATACGGCCAGTACACGCGTCAACGCGGCCAAGGCTTCGGTTGTTACAGCGCAGGCTGCAGTGGCCGTTGCAAAAGCGCAGTTGAAGGTGCAGCAGGTCAACAATGACTACACCGATATCCGCGCGCCTTTTGATGGCGTGGTGCTGGTGAAGAATGCCAACGTGGGCGATATCATCACGCCGTTTTCCAATGCGTCCGGCACTCAGGGCGCCGTGGTGACGATGGCGGATATGAGCACGCTGGAAGTGGAAGCCGATGTTTCCGAGAGCAATCTGGCCAAGGCCAAGATAGGGCAGCCGGTGGAAATCACGCTGGATGCCTTGCCGGATTCACGCTTTCGCGGCAGCGTCGTTGGTATTGTGCCTACCGTGGACAGGGCCAAGGCCACGGTGGTGACGAAGATCCGTTTTGAAAACCTGGACCAGCGCATCCTGCCGGAAATGAGCGCTAAAGTGACAATTCTTTCGCAACCTGCCACCGACGCCGACCAGAAGCCGGTGCTGGTGCTGAACCCTAAAGCGGTGGTGCAGCGCGACGGCAAGAAAACCGTGTTCCGCATCAACAACGATACCGTTGAAGCGGTAACCATACAGACCGGGCGCAAGATAGGCGACAACCTGGAGGTCAGCGGGCCGGTCAAATCCGGAGATAAGCTGGTGCTATCGCCTTCGGACAAACTTGCTGCCGGCGCCAAAATTACGGTAGCGACGAAATGATGAGTGCGGAAGATACCAGCAATTCGGTAAAAACGGCGCAGCCTGTCATCCGTATCCGCAAGCTGGACAAGACCTATGTCCGCGGCGGTCAGCCGATTCCCGTACTGCAGGGTGTGGACCTGGACGTGCAGGATGCAGAGTTCATTGCGTTGATGGGCCCCAGCGGTTCCGGCAAGAGCACCTTGCTGAACCTGATTGCGGGCATCGACAAGCCCACCGGCGGCACGATAGAGATAGGCGGCGTCAACATTGCCACGCTCAGCGAAGGCGATCTGGCCGACTGGCGCGCGGCCAACGTCGGTTTCATCTTCCAGTTCTACAACCTGATGCCGGTACTGACCGCGTTTGAAAATGTGGAGCTGCCGCTGTTGCTGACAGGGCTGTCGCGCTCGCAACGCAAGCAGCATGTAGAAGCTGCGCTGAACATGGTCAGGCTGGAAGACAGGATGGACCACTATCCGAATGAATTATCCGGCGGCCAGCAGCAAAGGGTGGCGATTGCGCGCGCGCTGGTTACCGACCCGACGCTGATCGTTGCCGATGAACCGACCGGCGACCTGGACCGGGCGACGGCAGAGGAAGTGCTGGCGATGCTGGATGAACTGCATACCGAGCTGGGCAAGACCATTGTCATGGTCACGCATGACCCCAAGGCGGCATCGCGTGCCAAGCGGCTCGTGCATCTGGAAAAAGGCGTGCTGGTACCGGATTCGCAACTCCAGTTTCCGTCACACTAGCCAGCTGCAGACTTAGATACCGATATACCGATATACCGATACTATCCATGTTCATTTTCAAGCTGCTGCTCAAGAACGCTTTCCGGCACAAGCTGCGCACCATGCTGACAATGGTGGGCCTTATTGTGGCGATCTGCGCATTCGGACTGCTGCGCACGATTGTGGATGCGTGGTATGCAGGTGTCGAGGGCACGTCGAGCACGCGACTGGTCATGCGCAATTCCATCTCGCTGACCTTTCCGCTGCCGCTGAATTATGCGGACCGCCTGCGCAATGTGGAAGGCGTCACCGCCGTTAGCTGGTCCAACTGGTTTGGCGGCGTCTATATCAGCGAGCGCAATTTCTTTCCACAGTTTGCTGTCGAGCCGGAAAGCTATCTGTCCATGTATCCCGAATATGTACTGAAGGATGACGAGCGCAAAGCCTTCCTGCTGGACCGCAAGGGCGCCATCGTGGGCCGCAAGCTGGCCAACCAGTACGGCTGGAAGGTCGGCGACCAGATACCATTGCGCGGCACCATCTACCCCGGTACTTGGACCTTTACACTGCGCGGCATCTGGGACGGCGTGGATGCCAAGACCGACGAATCGCAACTGCTGTTCCACTGGCAATACCTGGCGGAGACGGTGCGCAAGCTGCGGGCCAGCAGCGCCGATTATGTCGGCGTCTATATCGTCAGTATCAACGAACCGAATAATGCACCGCTGATTTCCGAGCGCATTGATGCGCTGTTCAAGAACTCGCTGGCAGAGACGCTGACGGAGACCGAGAAGGCATTCCAGCTGGGCTTCGTATCAATGAGCGAGGCCATCCTGGTTGCGATCAATGCGGTCAGCTTTGTCATCGTTATCATCATCATGGCCGTGATGGCCAATACGATGATGATGACAGCGCGTGAACGCCTGTCTGAATATGCGACCT